>JAJYPK010000007.1 GCA_021795465.1 Bacillota bacterium | reverse complement strand
GTGGACATCCTCCCCGGCCTGAAGGGCGGGGCTTCCACCTCACTTACCTCATGGCGTCCTCGGGCATCGAGCCCATCGGACGCCCGAGCCGCTGTATCCCCCCCTTAAAAAGGGGGGTTTTAGCAGGCGGGCTCCATTGATAAAGGGATTCACGGCTCTCGTCGACCCCGAAGCCGTCGGATGTGGACTGACGGCTTTCGTGGCGGTGACCTTAGAACGTCCAGAACATCGGCATCCTTTTTTACAGAAGATGGTGGCATTGCAAGAAGTGCAAGAGTGTCACCATGTTACCGGGGAGGATGATTACTGGCTGAAAGTGCGATGCAAAGGCACACGAGACCTGGAACGACTCGTGAGTGACACGATTAAAAGTATGCCTGGTGTCGCAAGAACTCGAACCACCATCGTCATGAGCACTCCTAAAGAGACACCCAGTCCTCCTCGGTTTCCAGAAGACATCATTGATGTTGCGACGCGCAGGTAGAACGGAGGCGGTTTGATGGATTTTCTTTTGAGAGGCCTCATTATCGGCGTATCCATTGCTGCCCCGGTGGGTCCAATTGGACTGCTTTGTATTCAAAGGACGGTGATACAAGGCCGTACGTCCGGGCTCGTCAGTGGCCTTGGTGCCGCAACAGCGGATGCTGTGTACGGCAGCGTAGCGGGTTTTGGAATCGATCTGGTATCGAACTTCTTGATTGACCAGCGCATGTGGATTCATTTGATTGGTGGGGCTTTGTTGCTTTTACTAGGGATAAAGGTGCTCCTTACAAGACCTGCTGAACAGGCTGCACAAACAAAATACACGGTACGAGGGATTTGGTGGAGCTATCTGTCGACGTTCTTACTCACAATTACCAACCCGATGACCATCCTATCTTTTGTCGCCGTATTTGCTGCTCTGGGCGTGGCAAATTCATCAAATGACTATGTCAGTGCATCCTTTACGGTTATTGGTGTTTTTCTCGGCAGTGCTCTTTGGTGGTTGATTCTCAGCAGTGTTGCCGGATGGCTCAGAGGCAAACTCAACAGAACGGCGATCTTGTGGATTGGTAGATTATCCGCGGTCATCATTATAGGATTCGGGATTGTGGGTATCGTGAGTGCGGGTACCACCGTTTAGGAACTCAAACCGTTTTGCCCTTTACAGGGAAGATGGCCTCACTGTTCAGTTCGGCGAATGCTTCCTCTATCCTAGATAGGCCAATTATCCATGGGATTTATTTGTCTTATGGCCCGAAATGCAAGGAATCGTTGCCGTACCCCTCCTTGGGTCAACACCATCACGCACTACTCTGCCTTCATCCTAGGCATCTCCATCATTCTCATGATCTACGCCATCCGCCGATCGGCACGGCTGGTAAAAGTCGTAGTGGGTGTCGGCATTCTTCTTTTAGTCCTCAATGAAATCTCCATGACCCCCTACCTCTTTTTACCGGCTCTAGCCCTCGTTATCGTAGGGAACATCATGGGATGGAAATGGGGGTCAGGCCTTAAACAAGCCTAAAAAAGGGGATCGTTCGCGCAACAAAAATGGCCTGGTAGTCATTCCTCAGGCCATTTTCGTCATCGATCCTTCAGTTACCCGTTACCGCTAACTCGGTCGCTTAGATCACCCATGGGGAATTAGGCACTTTGAGCGGATGTCTCTGCACTCGTTTTGGCAAACGGCCCAATTGGTAACACCGAGCGCTCAAAGGCCTCATTAATTACTTCTGCCGCCGAGAGGTAAAAAGCGAAAATCGCGGTAATTAGTCCAAAATATCCACCCACCGTTGTCATTCCACCTACACCCCACGCACCCATGGCAAGCAGGATAAACGTTATCCACAGAGCCAAAAATACCAATTGCAGTGCCATGTTGGTGCGTAGCGTTGCTACCCACATATAGAATGTAAAAACGCCCCACATAAAAAGATACCACCCGACAAACGAAGCGGGCACGACGGCTCCAAAGTAATGCGCAAACAACGCAAAAGACCACCAAAAAGCTCCGTAAGAAAAGAATGCAACAGTCCCAAAGGTGTTCCCCCGGCGGAATTCTAATACGCCCGCCACTAGCTGCGCCGTACCTCCATAGGCCATCGCCAACGCGATGACCATGCCAAGACTTTTCGAATCATACCATCCGGCGTTAATCATACTAAGCATCCACGTTGTAAAAGCAAATCCCGCTAAGCCTAAAGGCGCTGGATTTCCAAGTTTCGCCGACATTAATATACCTCCTTATTGAATTTGGTTGACTCAGGACCACGATCCGTTTCAGGAACCAACGAGCTGATGAATCACCTCAACTACTTCCGGGTTGGACAGCGTCGTCACGTCTCCAATCTCTCGATGATCCGAGATAGAGGCCAAGATTCGTCGCATGATCTTCCCTGATCTGGTCTTCGGCAAATCAGGTACTACCCATACCTGGCGCGGTCGCGCAATAGGACCAATTTCACGCACAATGGCATCCATAATCTTTTGGGATAAGCCACTATCCGCTTTGGTTCCCGCATGCACGGAAACATAGATTTCAGGGATACTCCCTTTGATATCGTCATGTGCAGCCACCACGGCAGCCTCCGCTACTTCAGGTATTTGCAACACGGCAGACTCCAGTTCTTTGGTCCCCAAGCGATGCCCCGCAACATTAATGACATCGTCGATGCGTCCCAAGATTCGGAAGTAGCCATCTGAGGCCAACATCGCCCCATCTCCGGCCATGTATGGCCAGTCTCGCCAATCGTGACTCTCGGGGTTTTTGTTGTATTTCCCGTAATAAGTGCGAACGAACCGCTCGGGATCCTTCCAAATGGTCTGACAGATGCCAGGCCAAGGGTTTCGAATGCAAATGTTGCCACCTTCCCCAGATCCCGGCTTCACCTCATTGCCTTCATCGTCATAGACCACGGGATGAATGCCCGGTATTCCGGGGCCCGCACTACCCGGTTTCATTGCTTGCAGAGCTGGTACCGTACTACACAAAAATCCTCCGTTCTCCGTCTGCCACCAGGTATCCACAATGACTGCTTCCCCTTTGCCCACCACGTTATAGTACCAACGCCATACGTCAGGCTCGATGGGTTCGCCCACCGTGACCATCAGTTTAAAGTGGTACGAATATCGCCCAGGCACAGCATCTCCATGCTGCCGAAGACTCCGAATGGCCGTCGGAGAGGTATGAAAGATGTTCACCCCAAGACGTTCAGCAATACGCCAAGGACGCCCCGCATCCGGATAGGTGGGTCCTCCTTCATAGAGTACCGAGGTTGCCCCAAGCGCCAGTGGACCGTACACGATATAGGAATGTCCGGTAATCCAACCAATGTCAGCCATACACCAATACACATCATCGTTCTGAATATCCAAGATATTCTTACAGGTAGCCGTTGCGTATGCGAGATATCCCCCGGTCCCATGCTGAATTCCTTTGGGCTTTCCGGTGGATCCTGACGTATACATCAGAAACAACGGATCTTCTGCAAGCATCGATTCTGGTTTCACCACGGTTCCACGATATTGCGTCAAAAGGTCGTTAACCACCACGTCGCGACCCTCAACTAAGGGAGCTCCCCCATAATGATCCGCTTCCCGTTTAAAGATCAGAACATGATTAACTTTTTGCCCGTTCTCTCCTGCCTTGGCCACGGCCACGTCGGCCTTTTCTTTGTGGTCAAGCCACTTTCCATTGCGGTAGTAGCCGTCAATCGTGATCAAGATCGACGACTCTGAATCCACCATGCGATCCGCACATGCTTGCCCACTAAATCCTCCAAACACTACCGAGTGGATAGCTCCCAGACGAGCACACGCCAACATCGCAACAGGCAAATCCACGACCATCGGCATATGGATCGTCACTCGGTCGCCCTTCTTAACGCCTGCGAAATCGCGCAATAATGCCGCAAATTCATTCACACGCCAATAGAGCTCTTGATAACTCACAGCCGTAATCGGGTCAGACTCACGCTCCGCCACAAAATAATACGCCACCTTACTATGGTGGCGAGCCAAATGGCGATCGACGCAGTTATAGGAGGCATTTAAATGACCTCCCACAAACCAACGCCAGAACGGCGGGTTAGAAACATCGAGCACCGTGTCCCACGACTTATCCCAGTCCAAAAGATCAGCGTACTCGATGAAATTCTCCGGGAAGCGTTCCAAGTCAAAGCGCCTATACACTTCTGGATCGTTAAGATTGGCCTGTTGGACGAAATTGGTCGGTGGTTTGTAATAGTCCTCCTCACGCCAATGGACCTCGATATCTTGGTGATTATGGTTCTGACTGTCTGCCATCAGTGCTCTCCTTTCATCGATGGTTCCATTTTATTCTACAATGACTTGCATAAGAATTCAGTAATAATCGAATAATTTTAGTCAACAAACTTCCTCAATGTAAGCTTCCTTGATAACTACGCAAGCCACACGATAAATGTCCGCGCCACCACGATAAGATTGGCTCAAAACTCCTATATCGGGCGCTATGCGTAGATGCGGCGGCCATCACGAACACCGTCGGTGTGACTGGAATTCCCAAGGAATCCAACACTCCTGTACAATTAATAATGAGAGGTGTCTCTCACAAATTGATCAGGCAAAGGGGAAAATTCCTCATGGCTATATTGGGCGTCATATTGTTGATAATCACGGCCGCATTCGCGGTTCCAGCAATCTTTATGTGGTTGTGGAATATCACCTGCCCACAAGTCTTCAATTTATCCGAAATCACATATTGGCAAGCGTTTCGTCTATTACTCTTGGCGGCCATGCTATTCGGCGGATTCCATCTTGCCACTTCCTCAGGAGGCACCCCCCCGGGGCCGTCGTATCATCCATAATTGGTGTCGCCTACCCAAGTCTTCGTGCTTAAGACGTAAAAAAGGAGATGGTTTGTGCTGCGATATGTATTGGGTATCATCGGTGGGGTGCTGGGCCGATGGTATATCTATTCTCACTTATCCTCGATCCGTGGCACTTACGTTGCATGGCGTCGATATCAAGAGGGATCGGAAAAACGACCTCAGCCATGGTAGCACTGGGGTGACAAAATTCTGGGCACTTTGGACGATGAAAGTGGCGAAGTCCTCTGCCGTCACGCGACCCGATATGATGCCGAAGAATTCCTCAAGTTTTTGCCGCAGATCGTCGAACACTATCCCATGGATCGCATCGTGCTGATCTTGGATAATGCTCGGATTCACCACGCCAAGCTCATTCAGCCGTTTTAAAAAGACCATCGCGACCGGTTCACGCTGATGTTTTTACCGCCCTATAGCCCCCCACTCAATCCCATCGAAGGCCTATGGGGTTGGCTGAAATCCTCCGTTATTTACCATGTCTTTTCCCACACCGTCGAGGCGATTATCGCGGCGGTGGACGGGTTCCTCGCCACCATTAGCCAGGATCCGATGACCATCATCCACCGCCTCTGCATCCAGATCTAAAGGTGACCCACTCTCATCCGTTTTCGTCCGATGCAACCGGGGTCGGGCGGCATTGCCGTGTGCGCACCAGACTGAGCCTGGCGTCGACTAGACGTCCCAGACGTTTGACCCCCATGCCCACCGTATTCGTGAGGATCGTCGCGGAATTCCATGCCGATAAACGCGAATGCACTTGTCTTAAAGTGCCGATTTTAGCATTAGTGTCCTTCAGCTTTTGTAATTCTTTATACCGAGTAGGAAGCTGGCGCCGTCGTGTAGGGGAACTGTCACTCAGTTAATCCGCCCCTTTCGGTTGGCGGTGCCTCAGTACGTCCCCGTGCCCGGTTTCCCGCAACCTCTGTAAAATTCCGTACGACGGGTGCCGGGTAGACCGGAGGAATTTCACCTCCAGACCCCCACAGATTCCGGACGTGAACCTCTCAGCTCATCCGGCTCGTGCGAACCCTTCCTCGGCGGCATTGTCGCCGCCGGTCGACGCGGAGAACCACCGGCTCCTCCCCGAAGGTTGGCCAAGGTGTCGTTGAGTTCGCCCCTCCCCTTCGCGGACTCCGCTTATAGGGTTTTCACTTTGCATCACCGACAGGGTTCCCACGTTCTATGTTCCAGCCCGAACCAAGCTCGTGCCCCCTATACGCCGGATGCCGCAAAGACCGTGAGTAGGTGTCGCCTTTGCTAATCTGGAGAGAGGGAAAAGCCTTCCATTTTGACATCGTCGTACCGTACTTTCGACGCGAACGGGGGTTTGCTCATCGCTCACCTTCATAGTCCCCACCTGACATCTTTGATGATGCCTTTTCCCCACCGCTCACGACCGAGGCCATTGTGCCCCAGCCGCTTGGGGTGGTTTGGTGGCTCCGCCTACACAGCGCCACCGAGGGATCTGCCCTCATCTCGAACATAGCTTCGTGACGCAATGTCCCCAGTACGGCTTCAAACGTCCACTCCTCCCGAAGTCTGCCTCGGCCCCCCTAAGTACATCGGTGACCACCGGGTTCCCGCTCTGCGGTCCAGCGGTGGGTTCCGCATCGGGAGTGTCGCACGGAATGTTAAAAGCACCCGCCTAGTCCCCTCGCACGGCCGCATTGGCTCCGGCATACGGAGAGCCCGTCGGGTGACACGGGTCCCGAGGCTCAGCGGTCTTGCCGTGACCTTCGGCCTCTCATGGGACGTCCACGGGTCCTGGCCTCCGCCGCGGTTATGTTGTCCGCGGCCTCCTCGGTACTCCGACCCGATCTGCCCGGCTCCGTCCCACCCCGCGACTTCACGGGTTGCCCTTATACGAGGGGCGCCCGGTGGAGTTCCCTCATTTACAAGTTCCGGCACTATTTTAGGCTCAGTGATGAGTTTGGGAAAACGTTTCGGACCGAGATTTGATATGCCGAAGGGAACGCCAAGTGCCACTGACAATCGAATCGGATTGGCATTCATGTGGCTAAGCCAACTTGAGTGAAATCTAGTGCTGTTTTTGTCTGCGTTGTGTGCAGGCAAATCACAGCACCAGCCTCTGATGTACTGAACCACATGATGGGGAAAGGGTTTGCAGGGCCATCACATCACTTTTCAGTGAGCTTGGTCCGGTTGTAGTCGTTCAATCTCCCCGACACTCAGTTCCGTGAGTTCCGCCCCCTCTTCGATGGACATCCCTTTACTCAGCATGCGCCGCACAATCTCGGCTCTGCCTTCCTCTCGTGCGCCTTCGATGCTGGATATCCAGTCATTCATCGCTTTCTGGCGTGCTTCGTACAATTCGCGCACCTCACGGTCTTGGCTTAAGAATTCCAGCGTGGTCAATGCTTTCTTAATCGCCGGTTCCTCCATTTTCTCTGGCGCTGGTCCCAGTAAAAACAGCATCCAGCGCACCAGTTTCCGTTGTTGACCCACGGCGATTTCTCGCAGTTTTTGCAGTTCAATCATGTGGATTTCGATGTCATTTGTTAAGATGAGTTCCATGTGGTCTTCCCGCAGGTGAAACGTGTTGTGGTAACGGTCATTGTCAATATAGTTAAAGCCTAAAATGTTGATGGTCACAGTACGGCAAAGATCCCGATACCGTCCACCTTCAATCAACTGACCTCCGTACATCTGCGACCAATAGAACAGTGTGCGTTTCTCAATGTCCCACTGGTTCCAAAGTTGAATTTCGATATTAATGAGTGTGCCACTTGCTGTCCAGGATGGATTGCTTGTCATAGAGCGTTATTTTATCAAGAAATGGATTGAGAATTTCAATAGCTGTCACACCGGATTCATTGGCCGACTCGAAGACGGCATTGAGAAAATCGAGAAGGATGTCCTTTTGTTTTCCTCAATGCCTAAAGATGCGTTTGAATACGAAGTCGACACTTGGCTTGAGTAGACCCATAGTCATCACCTATCCAAGTTTGATTATACAGATCAAGATCTAGCACCAAGACACATCCGGAATCGTCCATTGGGAGGGACATAGGTCGTGCTTGTTCCACCCACTTGATTCCAAAGAGCTCTCCCAACTCCTGATTACCCACCGTAGCACTCGCTGCCTCCGGGATGTTCAATCAGCAACGAGTGTGTCGCTGGTACCACTGTCGTGGTCAGCAAAGCTGAGGTACTTACATACTTATTATCCAGGCTCCGCATGTCAATTTATGGCATTTAAGGATTTAAGACGAGAACTTCGCGGATAATGGTCAGAATATTACGCAAATGATCGTCGCCGTATGTGTCGAATAGCGTATGGATGAAGAACACACCGATGACCGCGAACGTCCCGGCCACGAAAAATCCGGACTATCCACCGTGGCGGTGCGCTATTGGGCAGATCGCCTCAATTGGTTGGCCGTGGTGGAAGACTTGGCCGATTATGGTCCGCAAGTCTTAGCCACCGTGGGCGCACACATGCAAGCCCTCCGCGCTACGGAAACCGAGTGGACTGGTAGTGCTGGCACGACTCAGTGACACACCCATCCGGTATAACCGAGTCTTCGGTCCGTACTGACCCTATCGGCCATCCGACCGACAGTTGCTGCGCCAGCGCCGACATGCACACGCACAACCCACGGGTGTTCTCACACCCCGGTGGCTCTGGTAACACTTAACGGGCGAGCCGGATGCGGGGAAACTCGCACGTCCGGTTCTGGAAGGGCCCATCGCGCCGACCCTCCGGTCGGTGTGGTGGGCTATGACCTGAAACAAATCATGGTCGGCGTGACCATAGATGCCGAGAGATGCGTCCTCGCGGGATCTATGCTCTCGGGGTAACACCTCCGACCGCAAATGGAACGGATTGGCTGGAGTGGAGCCAATGGCCTCATCATCTCAGCATCTGCCAAAACCCTGAACCAAGCTCGACACCTTTCAAATGACCTCATGAAAGCCTTGTTCCTTCAAGGGCTCCCATCCAATAAGGTCCTGTTCCATGGCGGTATGCGGCCCTACACGCGAACGGTAATCTCTGTAGCCCAAAGAGAGGCGGTTACTCGTGTCTCCAATTCGGGGGTCGACGTTCCAAAAATGCCTCAATCCCTTCGTGAGAGTCCTCCGTAAGGGCCACCAAAGACACCATGTTTTGTAGATAATGCAGGGCTTGTTCATAGCTCAGATCCGAAGACCAGTAGAACGCCTCTTTGCCGAGTCGGGCAATGGCAGAACTTCCGGGAGTGACGGCACGAGCGAGTTCCAGCGCTTGTTCCTGCACTTCTTCGGGCGCGACCACACGGTTGCAAAACCCCCATTGTTCCATCGTCACGGCATCTACCATGCGCCCGCTCATCAGTAATTCAAGCGCCCGACGCTTGCCAATCAGTCGCACGATCGGCGCCATCACGACCATCGGGAAGAGTCCAACTTTAATTTCCGGCAGCCCAAATTGCGTGTCGGCTCCCGCTACCAAAAGGTCGGCTCCCGCGGCCAGTCCCATTCCTCCGGCCAACGTATATCCGAACACCGCAGCAATGACTAAGGGAGGAATAGACGCCATCGTCTCAATGAGTTCTGCAATCCCACCAAAATACCGGCGTACCGCCGCTACCCCGGACAATTGGCGTACTTCATTAAGGTCGGCACCCGCACAGAACGCTTTGTCTCCGGTTCCGGTCAGAATAATCGCGTGAACCGATGGGTCTTGTCCCCATTGTCGAAATGCTTGAATTAACTCTTGGACCGTCTCCGTATTTAAGGCGTTACGGACCGCAGGCCGATTAATCGAAAGCCGTACCAAAGACTCCTGTCGCTCCACTTCGATGTTATTCATTGGGTTCCCCCTTTTGCCACCATACGGCCGCCCGCCAGATACACACGAGAAGGCACAGAATGCCCGAGCTGTCCTATGAGTTGACCGGTGGTCGCGATCAACTTTTCCAAATCGACCCCGGTGTGCACCCCCATTGATTCCAAGAGATACACGGCGTCCTCTGTAGCCAAATTCCCCCCAGCCCCCGGAGAGAACGGGGATCCGCCGATGCCACCCAAAGCCGTTTCAAAACGGGAGGCGCCCGCAGCCAAGGCTGCGAGTAAATTCGCCAAAGCCGTCCCGCGATTGTCATGAAAATGAAGACCGAGGTGGACCTCTGGCAGCACCATCTGAAACCTCTGCACCAGATTAACAACTTGGCGGGGATGCGCCACGCCCACGGTATCTCCCAAAGTAATTTCTGCAATACCCATATCCACGAGCTGGCGTGCCAGGTTCAACACATTTTGTTCCGGCACCCCTCCCTCATACGGGCATCCGAAGGCAGTGACAATCACCGCGGAAACCGGGATGTTTCCTGACACGCGCTCCATAATTCCGCGAAATCCGGTCAACGATTCCGCAATCGACCGATGTACGTTCTTCATGTTATGTGTGGCGCTAGCCGACAAAAAGAGGGTGATTTCATCGGGACCGGTAGTCAGCGCTCGTTCGGCACCTCTGAGATTAGGTACCAATACCGAATATACGGTGCCGGGTCGACGCGCGATTCCCGCCATCACGGCTTCAGCGTCCGCCATCTGCGGCAACCACTCGGGACTGACGAAAGAGGTGACCTCAATGCGCGGTAGACCGGCTGCGGATAGCTGGTCCACGAGTTGAACTTTATAGGCTGTGTCCAGGACTACGGGCTCGGCTTGGAGGCCATCACGAGGGCCTACTTCCCGCAAAGAGACCGTGCTTGGATAATCCCACTGTTCCATCATTACCCCTCCCTGACCGACATCTAGATTAGCTAGACCGGGGTCACTGGATGCCGCCGGTCGCTAAATTCTCGACGTTTATCGCGATATAATCGAAATCTCTGGATGAGTTCGTCACGTAATTGACTCGGTTCTATGACTTCGTCAACGATTAATTCTGAAGCCAGTCGGAGCAGATCGATGTCAGCTCGGTATTCTTTTTCTTTCTCTTGGATATAGGCGCGGCGGGCATCGCCCTCCAATTCATGAATTTTGTTGTAGTATACGGCATTCACGGCGGCTTCCGGACCCATCACGGCAATTTGAGCCGTCGGCAAGGCGATCGTGACATCACTCCCAAATGCCGGACCTGCCATAGCATAGAGTCCGGCCCCATACGCTTTTCTTACGACAACGCTAATTTTTGGGACCGTTGCTTCACTAACCGCCGCAATATACTTCGCCCCATGACGGATGATGCCCTCACGTTCCACCTTGGTTCCGATCATAAACCCCGGCACATCGGCTAAGAACAGCAACGGGATGTTAAACGCATCACAAAGGTTAATGAACCGTGCTGCTTTATCCGCAGAATCGCTGAATAAGACGCCGCCCTTAACTTTGGACTGGTTGGCGACGATACCGAGGGCCTGACCATCGAGATGGGCCAGACCTACAATGATTTCGGGAGCAAACAAAGGCTTAATCGGAAACCAGCTATCTTCATCCACTAAGGCCAAAATCACTCGATGCATATCAAATGGTATGTTTTGATTTTCCGGAATCAGCCGATCCCAAGCGACTTCAGGAGCCAGCCGAGGGGGAACCGCATATGACCGACTCCTGAAATTATTCGGCATATAGCGGAAGTACTGAAGGCCCAACCGAATCGCTTCCTCTTCGTTGGTCGCCAGCAAATCACCTAGTCCACTGACGGAGCAATGCATGCGAGCTCCACCCATGTCTTCCAAGCTCACTTTCTCGCCAATCACCATTTCTGCCATGCGGGGCGACCCCAGATACATGGCAGCATTATGATCCACCATCACCACCACGTCACAAAACGCAGGAATGTAAGCCCCTCCAGCCGCAGATGGTCCAAACAAGAGGCAGATTTGGGGCACTTTACCGGAAAGGCGCACCTCATTGTAGAAAATACGGCCCGCTCCCCGACGGCCGGGGAACATCTCAATCTGATCGGTAATCCGAGCCCCCGCCGAGTCCACTAAATAGAAAATGGGACATTCCAATTGCATAGCCTTTTCTTGAATACGTAAGATCTTTTCGACGGTGCGAGAACCCCAGGATCCTGCTTTCACGGTCGGGTCGTTAGCCATCACGACCACGGTTCTCCCATCGATGGTGCCGGTTACCGTAACCACCCCATCCGCCGACAGTCCCTCTTCTAAGGCGTTGGCCAGGAGGCCATCTTCCACGTAACCGGGGTCCAACAGGAGCTCCAATCGCCGTCGCACCGACAATTTATTGTCGTCCACTAACTTTTGATGATATTTCTCAGGACCACCCCGTGATGCCGTTTGCCGATGTTGCCGTAAGTCTTCCGCTTTCACCAGAGAGCCTCCTTCCTTTATGCGTCGACCAGGATTACCAAGGGATCCCCGTCATTGACGAAATCTCCTTCTTTGACGATCACTTCTTGGACAATGCCTTGAACCTCGGCTTCCATCGGGATTTCCATTTTCATCGATTCCAGACGTACCACTTCCTGACCTATCTCCACCGTGTCGCCGGGTTTTACCAACACCTTAAATACCACGCCTGCCAAACTGGCCACTACACTCGTCATCGCCTAAAGCCTCCTATTCACATATCGTATGCCCAACCAAAACCATCCCCCGTCCGCCACCACGGGTTCAACCACCAACCCCCGGCGGACTCCCATGGGCAACTGCTCCCCTCGATAGCGACCGTCCAATCCACCCACGAGTCCCGGCGCCCACTCCGTTTTCCCTTCGATCCACCGCACCACCGGGCCTGCGACTTGCGGGTAAAATCCCATGATAGCGCGTCCATTCGAAGCCGCCCAGAATCCGTCCCACGGCGAAGGACACGGATAAAATTCTTGGATACCCAGCGCACCTGGCAATCCATTCAACCACGAAGCCCAAAGCGGCATCCCATGCACCGTACCCACGTCCCATGCTTTCCATACCAGAGCAGCCTGGTAGAGGCCGCGATGAGAAAACATCCAGTCCCATCCTGAAAAGGAAAGCGCGAGGGCGGCATCCCCCGGATTGGGAAGTTGGACCTGCTCGCATCTCTGACTTCGAGTCGGATACCGCACATCGTGGCGACCCTCGTCGCTCACCCGGATGGTTCCCCCATGCATCCAAATCGCATAACGATCGACCCATTGCGATGGGCAGCGGACAGGCGCGCCCGATTCAGGCCACAGCACTAGACGATACCGTGCCGCCTCCCATTCGGGATACCTCCCGTCCCTAGCCTCATGACAAAGTGTCGGCCGCATCAGGAATTTTGTTCCTGAAGTAAGTAACGTGCAATGACCATCCGTTGGATTTCTGAAGTGCCCTCACCAATCACGAGCAGCTTAGCGTCCCGCATATAACGTTCGACCGGGAAATCGTTCATGTATCCCGCGCCGCCATGTATTTGTACGGCTTCAGATGAGGCCCGCATGGCCACCTCGGACGCATATAATTTGGCCATTGCTGCTTCTTTGGCATAAGGCCGATGGCGGTCTTTCAGCCAAGCTGCTTTATGTACCATGGTCCGAGCCAATTCCACTTCCATCGCCATGTCGGCTAATTTGAACTGAATGGCTTGGAACTCATTTAGGGCTTTGCCGAATTGACGACGTTGGTTAGCATACGCCAAAGACGCTTGCAACGAAGCTTCCGCCACACCCACTGAGAGAGCGCCGATGCTGATCCGTCCCCCGTCCAAAATATCCAAGAACTGATGAAACCCCTTGTCTTCTGCACCCAACCGATACTCTGCCGGGATGACCACGTCATCAAAGTGAATTTCGCAGGTTTCACTGGAACGCATCCCCATCTTCGTATAGTCACAACGCACACTCACGCCGGCCGTGTCATGGGGCACGATAAAGGATGAAATCTTCCTCGACGCGGGATCGGTGCGTGCGGTGGCTACAATATATCCGGCATGGCCCGCATTGGTGATGAAAATCTTGGTTCCGTTTAACCGATAGTGTTCCCCTTCGCGCAAGGCTTTGGTTTGCGTGCCTCCAGCGTCGGACCCCGCCTCCGGTTCCGTGAGTCCAAAAGCCGCTAAATAAACCCCTTTAATGGCTTGTTCGAGGAACTGACGCTTTTGGGCGTCGGAACCAAAGTAATAAAGGGGGGAGCAGCCTAGAGAAACATGTGCCGCAAACCCCAGCCCCAAAGATGCATCGACTCGGCCAATCTCCTCCACAGCCAACGCATAGCTCATCGTGTTGGCCCCACTCCCGCCCCACTCTTCCGCAAACGGGATCCCAAAAAAGCCTAAGGATCCCATCTGTTGCATGATAGCGAACGGGACTTCCCCGGTCTCATCGCGCTTGGATGCATTCGGTGCCACGACTCCTTCTGCAAAGTCGCGCACCGCATCGCGAATCATGACTTCCTCCGGTGTCAAATCAAAGTGCAACCTTATCGCCTCCCTCCCTATTCTATCGTTTTTGTGGTCAATCCTCTATAATCGAACTCAAAGGAGGACCGTCATGCCCAAACTTACCGTACCGGAACTCATTGCCCTAAAAGGTCATCGCCCCATATCATGGATGACCGCCTACGACTATATTCAGGCGCAATTAGTGGAGGCAGCCAACATTGATGTAATTTTGGTCGGCGATTCCCTAGGTATGACCACCCTAGGCTTTGACACGACATTACCGGTAACGATGGACCATATGGTCCACCATAGCCTAGCGGTACGCCGCGGGGCTCCTCATACCATGATGGTTGTAGACCTGCCGTTTCTTAGCTTTGCCACCCCTGCCGACGCTCTCCGCCACGGGGGCCGCCTAATCCAAGAAACAGCAGCCGACGGCGTCAAACTCGAAGGCGGATCCGCGGTGGTGCCCGCGGTTGAAGCTTTGGTGAAGGAAAGTATCCCGGTCATCGGACACCTTGGTCTCACTCCGCAGAGCGTACATCGCATGGGTGGATACAAAGTCCAAGCCCGATCCGCTCACACCATCCATCAATTATTGGACGATGCTAAACGGCTAACGGATGCGGGGGTCGCGGCTCTTGTGCTTGAGGGTATCCCAGACCGCGTGGCAACGTTCGTGACGGACGCCATAACCGTTCCGACTATTGGCATCGGAGCCGGGAAAGGCTGCGATGGACAAGTCTTGGTGTTTCATGATTGTCTTGGCCTCTCTTCAGGTTATCCGAAGTTTGCCAGACCGTTTGCTGATCTCCGAACGGTCATTGTGGATGGGCTCACCCAATATCGTGAAGCGGTCGAATCCCGGTCGTTTCCCAATGACCAGGAAAGCTATCACGTGACGGAGCGGGAATGGGAGCACTTTCTGGCCTTAACCGATGACCACACTCCGTGAACCTCTTCATTCTAGGCACCGGCTCGCTTGCGCGTTTATGCTACGTACGCTTTCACCAGGATACCCCCATCATGGTGGGCCGCCAGTTTGGTGCGTTCCACTTTATTGATCGCCATGGCCAAAAGTCCGAATATCACCCCAGGTGGATCCATTGGGGAGACCGTCCCGGGAGAATGCCCCACGTAGTCCTCCTCGCCGTCAAGTGGCCGGCCCTCCCTGCGGTACGCATTTGGCTTGAGCGTTGGGGGCGACAGGCCTTAGTCGTGTCGCTACTCAATGGAATGGGACAAGAAACCGCTCTGGTTCCCCCTTTGGATCCCCTCCAGTTAAGCGTTGCCAGTACGACAGACGCCGTATCTCGCCAGGATGCGCCGAATCGTCAAACCTGGGCCACCACCGTGACCCATCACGGCCAAACGTTCCTCACAGAAACGGCCCATCCCTATGAAGAGAGGTTAAAATCCCGGGCTCAAGCCCTTAACCTCGATTGGGTTTGGGAAAACCCCGCGACGATGCACCAGCGTCGGTGGTCTAAGCTCATCGCCAACAGCGTCATCAACCCGCTGTCTGCCCTAGCAGCCCGGAGCAACGGGGAGATTCTCACAATGCCTCTTTGGCGCCTTGCCAGCCCTTTGGTCCAAGAAGCGGAGGCGGTAGCGCAACACGCAGGCATTGCGATCTCCCACAGCCTCCCAGATATTGAACAATTAGCGCGCGCCACACAACATAACCGTTCTTCCATGTTGCAAGATGTCATGGATGGCATCCCGACAGAGCTTGACGCGATTACCGGCTACATTCTCACCCAAGCCCAACATCGGGGACTCCCTGTCCCCACGCATCGAGCGGTATATGACCTGATGAAACATTTGAACTCTCCCGGATAGCCCAAGATCCCCTTTAAATGGTCTTTCACTCTGCAAATTGGTCGAATCTGCGAACGATTTTTGCCATGGCACCCGGCCGCCCTCCATCCCTCGCACGACTCGGCGCATGATTTATCGTTATACGGTTTACTCTATAGCGTAGCAGTGGAGGTGAAAGAACGCTATGGTACTGAAAGACTTCAAATTCTCTGGGTCATTCCCGAACTTCATGGTGAAGGCGGTGCTCGGCGACGACGACTCCAGTAACCGAGAATCATCTCAAGAACTCCCCATCGGCAATTGGGGATATGTGTCAACGTTAACGGAAAAAGAATTGACGTCCCTTATCCACCAAACGTATCAAGCCCATCAAGAACCTCAAGCCACGGAGTCCATGAAAAAGCTGATTGGACAGAAACTTTCTTTGCAAAACTCGAGTCCGTCATAACGATGTCAGGGATAGGAAGGGGATCCATGGTTGTAGTCGGTGCGATATGGCACGCTCGACAAGAGATCGCGTCACGGCCCACGGCGCGGTGAAAATCACCGCCTGCTCGGATTCCTCTCATCGATACCCAAGAAGCCAGAAAGGTTCAAGGTGGGCAAGTGATTATTACCAGAGGCGACACCACGATCTTTATGCGGCGAAGTTCTAGAAGACCGCCCCGCGGTGACAGAGGTGCTCGTCTGCGCACCGACGCGGGATAAAATGTGAACCCCCTAACCATACTGTGACTGGGCATATTCTTCAAGGCGGGAGGTTGGTCGTGAAACGTGTAGCGCGCTCGTATCAAGAGCACCCACGAGATTCGCTAAAAGTTCCGCATCCCCCGACTGTGCCGGGGTTCAAAGCAGCATTTCACTTCAAAGTCTCGACCCAATTGCCTTGGCGCAAAGCCATTGGATCGGCTGTCGCGACAGGCATCGTCATGACGACAGGACTTATGTTAGGGCATTTAGCGTGGGGGGTGTGGGCGTTTCTCGGCGCCTTCACCTCCATTTATGTCACGCCGATCCCCTATCCCCAGCGATCCCGACGATTATTCGGTGTTGCCGTCGGGCTTACGCTGGCCTTTGCTGCCGGGTCTCTGACCTCGGGTATTTGGGGGTTCTTGGCCCTCGCGTTAGGAGTAGTGGGAGCTCTCTCGACCTTTTTAGCAGGAGTGTTTGAACTCCCTGCGCCGGGTGGATTCATGTTTGTGTTGACCGCCTGTATTGCGGCAGCCTTTCCAATCCTCCCTAGCCAAACCCCACTTCGTCTGAGCTTTGTCTTATTCGGAGGAGCCATCGCTTGGGTCGTCGGTATGGTGGGGTGGCCCATTCATCCACATCGTCCTGAAACATTAGCCCTTAGTACCGCCTATCGTTCCATCGGCTCGTATCTCAGCAGTCTCGGCACCACAAAAAGTGTCGGTGCCCAGCATGCTGCGGCACTGGCGCTCAAGGCCGCAGAAGATAGTGTGTTGCAAGGAGATCATCAATCCCAACGGCGACCGCAAAGTTATCGATTGTTGGAGTTATCGCACCAAGCGCAAGAATTGTTTCGGGCAAGTGTCGCCCTGTCTCCGGAGATTACCACGTCTGTCGATCCAAAATGGATCCATCGCGTGATGGAATTCGCCGATCGGATTCAACATCCAACAGCCCGCCAACCCATGCCTTCTATCGAATCTCTTGAGGATCCCGAACCACTTGAGTCGAGATTTTATCGAGTGTTGGAACATACCAGGGTTGTCCTAGAAGAGCGTCCGCATTCGGTAGACGAGACACCCGCACTGACAATACCCAACGCCTGGAATAAAATCCATCAGGGGCTCGAGCGCAGTTCCATCATCCTTCCCGCCACGTGGCGCATTGGTGTCGCCTTGGTCCTGGCCACCATCATCTCCCGAGTGATGGGAAATGCGCACCCTTACTGGGTGCCCTTGACCACGGCGGCCGTGTTGCAAGGCACATCAGCCGCCGTTATGGCCCAACGTAGTGTTCAACGAGCGGTGGGCACCACCCTGGGGCTGTTCCTGGTAGGTCTCATCCTGATGTGGCATCCAACTCCCGTAATAACGCTGGGGCTAATGATGTTGCTCCAGTTTTTGATGTTGCTACTGATTGTCCGCAACTACGGCCTCTCAGTGATTTTCATCACCGCACTAGCGCTCATCACTATCGCGGCCGAAATTCACACCCCTATCCTATCGCTTTTGCTGGCCCGCTTCATCGATACCGTAACCGGTGTGGCCATCGGCGTATTGGCCGTGGTGCTTCTCTGGCACCGCGCCGCCTCCTTGCGCGTTCCATCCGCCTTATCCACCACTCTCGGTCACGAGGGGGATCTTCTACAAGGTCTTTTGCGTAGGCAACCGCACCGAATCGCAGAGGCGCATTCCCAACTCGGCACCGCACTTTTAAACTTGCGGACGGTGTACGATACCGGATTGAACGAAATGCCACGCCCAGATCACCTGGAACGGTTGTGGCCCGCGGTGGTATTTACTCAACGGCTTGGCTATCTCTTAATCGCTGCCTGTCATCAACGAGTAAACCCCTACAGGGCATCGGAATCGGATCCTACAAAGTGGCAACGTGTTTTTGATTTTTTGGCATCCCGCGTAGAAAATGAGTCTCTAACGACAGATGCCCCCCTGATCCCCGATACCTATCCCTTCTTCAATGGCGTTCGTCAGGAAATAGAGTCGCTATACCAGGCACTCGAACCCATGGGCTAAAAGGAGGTCGATCCATGGCGCGTTATCTTTATCTATCGGATCAGCACACCACGGAATCCAGCGAACAGTTCCCAGAACATTCTCGGGACGTTTGGATTGATATCCCTTATCGGGAGCACGATCAAATTGAGTCGATCGTCAAGCGCATTTATACGCCTCATCCGGCTATCATCAACCGGATCCTTGACGGCGATCGTCACCAACCAAGCCTTCTGGTTCAAGAGGATGCGGTCGTCTTCATCCTATCGGATTATTCGGGTGACTTGGACCATATTACGCCTCACCACTTAGGGGTTTTTCTCGGAAAGCACTTTTTGGTCACCGTACATCTCGGGGCGACCAGTAAGGCCGTGGACCCAGCCTGGGAATTCGTCCAAACCAACCAGATGCTTGATGAGGGTGTTGACTTCGCGTTATATGAAGTGCTGTATCATCACGTGAGGCGTTTTACCACAATTTATGTCGAGGCTGTGAAACGATTTGAAAGTTTACATGACATACTTTTGGAATGCCCCTCGAAAAATCTCGCGAGCCAGATTGTTACGTTGCGCAAGGATGCCATGCATCTGCGGAAGATGATTCATCCGGAACAAGAAATTTATGCACTCTTAAAAAGCGCCGATGTACCCTATATCGCCACAAGAAATCGGCCCTATTTTGACGACGTGGCGTCGCGCGCTGCGGAACTCTCCTCCGACGTAGACAGCATTCGAGACGGATTATCAGGAATGGTCGAAGCCTATACGTCCATGCAGTCCAATGAAATCAATAAGATCATGAAGTTTCTTACGATTGTATCCGTTTTGTCGTTACCGGCAACCACCATCGCCTCTATCTATGGGATGAACTTTTACATTCCTGAGCTTCACTGGCATTACGGCTACTGGTATTCTCTGGTGGTAATGCTCCTCATCACCCTCCTCCTGTTAATTTATATGAATCGGAGACAATGGCTCCGTTGATGCCTTGATTGTCATGACTCCTACATCCATAATCATTGCTCCATCAGAGAGGCTCCCTATGCGTGGCTTAGTCTATCTGATAGTATTGAAAAATCCTGTCCCTCGAAAATCTCGTGAGCGAACCAGAACCTAGACAAGGAGGGTGAAACTGATGGCGATGCCCACCCATATCGTTGCTGCCGGAGGGATTGTCGAGGATGCCGAAGGAAAGATTCTCCTCGTTAAGACCATCCACGGAGGTTGGGTTTTTCCCGGAGGACAAGTGGAGGTCGGCGAAAATGTGGTGGATGCGCTCAAACGCGAAGTGCTGGAAGAAAGCGGCATCGAGATCACCGTGTCCCACTTGATCGGCATCTATTCGAATACCGGCACCTATCTCTGGCATGATGAAACCACTGAGATTCCTACCAAAGTCATGCTGGACTTTGTATGTCATCCCATAGGCGGGGCATTAGCCACATCCGATGAAACCACGGCGAGCCAATGGGTTCCAAGAGACCAGGTTTTGGAGCTTATTAGCGGCCCGCCCATTCGCATGCGGTATCAGGCCTACTTGGATTTTGCTGGTCGCATAAACTACGCCGCCTATGTAACGAAACCCGCATATAAACAACATATGAGTCGCCATATCTAAAACCCCTAGCTTAAGACGATCAGGTTTGGCATCGATCTCGTGACCGGGTATAGAAAGGTCAACGCTAGGGGTGGTCCGCTTGCCACGCCTGAACCTCTTCTCGGTCCGTCTGCCATTCGTGGAGATATCCCCCTAGGGGTCTTTGAATGCTTTCCACGAGTTCCTTTAGCGCCTGGTATCGATTGCCCATCGATTGCGTCGCCCCCATCGCCATACGGAGCTTAAATGCCATATGAGAACTTTGACTGGCCACATCAGGCAAGACATATTTCGGTTTTGGCTCCCAACGACCGTTTAACCCGTAGTATCCTTCCAAGAGTTTTTGCACCGTAAGGCCAATGAGATAGGAGGCGCTATCCGGATCGTCCGCCATCACATCTTCGACATCTTTGAGTAAATCGACGGTCTCATACCGCCATTGGTCGCGCTCGGCCATGGTCCAAGGTCGAGGAGCGTGTGCCCATAGACGTTGGGCCTCCTCCACTAACCTATTTATGCTACCACGCGGATCCAGCACTATCCGCCCTTCTGCAAACATCCCGACGGTAGCCGATTCTCCCGCAGCATACTCGCGAAGAATTTGGTCTATCGGGTTTATGAAAATCTCCACTTCATCACCGGCCACCTCGAACATGCGGCGCTGGCGCCATAATGCATCATGAATCACGAAAAAGTCCCAATCGCTGTTCATGTGGGCCCGACCGGTCACTCGAGAGCCTGTCCAGAGAACTCCTTCCAAGTGTGGCCCAAACTCATCTTGCATAATCCTCGCCACATACGTAACCGGTGCTGGGAACATTCCATTCTCATCCCCCTAAAAGAATATGTTGATGGCAAGACTTGAATGGGTCCCGATTGCCCGGTCACCACTCCGTAAAGACACCCCACCCAATATATCGTACCATGTGCAGAAGGGCTACGACGTGCACACTCGTTTCATCTCTCACTCCCGACATTCCCGATAAACGAGATTTCGGCTATCCCGTCAGTAATTCGATTCTCCCTACCGTGAACCCTTTAAAAATCCCTGGGTCATAAGCATAAACCCCCAGACTGTGGCTACCAAGGCTAATGCGCCAAAAAGGGGTCGGACGAGAAATCGGGCAGGGAGCACCAACAATGTCGCGGTGCCTAGAATGGATCCCAATTCTTCGTACATGCCCAACCGGGCTCGGACCAGTCCTGCTCGACCCTCTTGGGCATCCGCATAGAGTTGACTCAGAATCAGGTCTTCGATTAACCACGTGGAGAGGCCTTCTATCCCCCCAATCACGACGAACGGTCCAAAGGATACACCCCGAAATAAAGCATACCAGCAAAGGGCTAACACCAAAAAAAGACCAGCCGTCATCGCCCGCGCATGACGTGGCGCGATCCGCGGTAAAAGGATCCCCGCCAACACCGCAGATCCACCATATATCGACAGTATAATCCCATATCCCAAGGCGTGTCGGTGCAAAATATGAAACGTATAGGCCATCGCCAAGGTGTTCGCTTGCCAGGTCAGGAAATTCAGACCAAACATGGCGATGGCTACCATGTCGGGATGCCACAACATCTTTGGGGAGTGAATACCACGACTGGGATAGGCAGGTGGCCGAAACGACAGCCGTGACACGAGCATGAAAGTCGCCCCATAACAAAGAGCCGACAGCAAGAACCCTGATCGATATCCCATCATCGTTAATACGCCCCCGGCCAAGAGTGGCCCCACGAGCCGTAAAGTGCCTTCTGCTTGCCGCAACCGGGCCATGATGTGCCGCGTGGCGGCAATATCACCACTGTGTGCCACGTAATGCGACTGGGTCGCCGCATAGACGCCTCGACCTATAGAGAGACCTGCTAAACAGGCTAACGCTTCCCAAAAACTCTGGACTTGCCAGAGTCCTAATACCAAGAGCAACCGTACTCCATAGGTCACCATCATGACCCGCCGAGGGGGCCAATAAAGGCTAGCCCAGCCATAGAACCGCGCTAAAAAGAACCCTGGCAGCGATCCGACGAGAAAGTACCAGGCATAGCTGGAGGCGGCGGGATATAATTGGGTGATAAGAAGACCTAAGGCCACTTCACGAAACTGCGCCCCTAGGGTGACCACCGCATCATCTGCGGCAAGAAGCATCACATCGTTGGTTGTCGACATAAAAAATCCCCCCGTACCTTGTCGTGGAGGGAGAACTTTTCATCGATCCGTCTTAAATCACCAAACGGACAGATCTCTCCCTAGGGGGGTGCGGTTAGTAACAACGGAGAGAACATGCGTAGTCACCTACTCGTTCGAAGTGTGATCAGTATACACGCACAGTGCCTCGTTCGTCTATTCCAGTCCCGCAACATATCGTCGGATTTGCTGACGCAAGAAGACATCCTCTCCCCCGGGCAGCAGCGGCAGCGCTCCCACCCCAACCGCATCAATACTTCTATAAAAGCGATGGGTATGCCACATATGCACGTATTGCGCCGGCAGTGGGAAGAGCACGATCGCCCGATCCACGAGGCGGCGGTGGGGCGCATTACGCATCACAATGGCATCATGATATTGATGCATCCCGTTTATCGTCGCCACGGGTGGGATCGGACTTCCCTTTCCATAGTTCTCAAGTGCCCGATCATCTAATTCAAAGCGATACTTTGAATCAAACACAACCAACGAATCTAGACCCTGCAATTGCACGACATGATCGGGCTGTTGCGTGACGGTAGGCAGACCTTGGAATTGACGTTCATAGAGCACCCGGATGGTTTGCCCATTCAGAAGCCGAATCTCTGCCGCGTGCTCCTGGCCTGACGGCAAGAAGATATCAACCGGGTCTACGGAAGCCACCGGGGACACCTTAAGTTCCCCGCCGGATTCTTCCAACACGAGCCGCACAATGGTCAAGTAACACCAATATTCATAAAGCTTGCTGATATCTTTGGGGCCCACCAAGTAGCTCTCTCCGTCGGGAAAGAGTCCCATACGTAGCAATCGGTGCCAATGTACCACACGACGTAGCGCGGGATGCGACTCTGCCATCGGTGACGCGGGAATCCGAGGCTCCCCGATGATACGTTCTTGTCCAACGTCTTTGCCGAGTGTATGTAAAAGTCTTGCTACCTCTTGCGCTATCGACGTCAAACGACGATTTTGGGTCACATCGGGAACCTTATCGAACAGGCGTTGCAGACGTCGGTGCACATGCTGCAGTAATTGCAGCAGATAGAACCGCTCGGGCGTCAGCGCATCCCATTGACGCACGGAAGTCACGATGCGCGGATGTCCGCGCTCAATATATCTGCGCAGGCTATACGTATCTACGTGCCGTTGCCGTTCAATGAACACCCCCTTCATCTCCGCGTTGAGGTGGGGCGGGAGCGTTCTCCAGGCAAAATCTACATCGCGCGCTAAATCCTTCCATATCTGCTCTAACAATGCGATCCAATAGCTCCAAAGTTCGAACGGCTGCTCCGTCACTTGCATTGGGTTTAGGACCGCACTAAGTAATTTAGCGGTGAGACCTCGAACCTGATTTTCTAAGTCTCGCACCATGATTTGATAGTCCGTTTCGTAATCCATTTTACGCGATCGAATCTTAAGCCGAATGCCCCCCATACCCAATCGAATCTCGGTCCACCCCACTTGATGAAATTGCCACGATGTCGTCGCCAGGTACTGGGTATGATGACGAATCCAGGACAGATCGAGTAGCCGATTGCCCTGCGTAACCTCGACCGCTTGGGGAGCACTAATCTGGATGGTATAGGTCACGTCATCAAATAAGAAGGCATTCTCCACCACGTCGATCGCACTGTGTGCGTCCAAAGGGTACACATCGGCCCCACTCTTCAGGTCGATAGACACAGCCCCAATGGTCGACACCAATGGCCCGAGAATTACCAAGACCGCATCGTGGACCTCAACTCTCACCAACTCACCAGAATGACGCATAGCCATCCTCGGTGTAACTCCTCACCAACTGCTGAATCTTTAACACGGTCCTCGGAAACGTCCCCCGGTTAATCGCGTCGTCTATCACCGTCTGCCGAGCCGCGCCTGCCACAGGAGGCAGCTCCGACTCCTCCAATACACCGAGTAGACGCATCAGAGCATCCACATCCCGAGATGACGCCGTACCATGGAACTTGGGTAACAAGCGCTGCACAATCTGACGGTCCAAAAGATGTTGTCTTTGTTGGTCCTCGGAACATTGTAGAACCTCAGCAAATGGCAAACCGAGCAACACATATTGATGCATTTCTTGTGCTACCCGATGGCCAAACTGACCCCGAGATCCCTTAAGCGATCGCCAAAGTTTACGAATCATTTCATGGGTTGACGGTTCTTCTGGGGTATCTGCACTTACCCACGGCCACTGGAATGGTGTCATGGTTTCAAGTCGGGACCAGTCAAGGGACCTCGCCACAATCAGATCCTCCGATCGCGTGATGTCAAATTCGACAACGTTGGCCCGATCGAGTACCCGCGGCGTGATCGACTGCACGGAATCATCAAAGTTCATGGTAGCCACGACGTTAAAGCGTCCTGGTAATGCCAACGCCGATGATGCCTTCCCGATTAAGGGCTCAAGCCCCACCAAGGGTCCCCAAAAACCGGTGGCGCCTGCGCCGTCCATCGCACTGATGAAGTCGGAGAAATAATGTTCCACCTTGGCCACATTAAACTCATCCAGGCATAAGAGGGCCTTTTTGTATCCGCCTCGAAGAAGATGACTCAGGGCACCGTCCACAAACTGTTGATTAAGAGGGCTAATGAATCCCAACAAGTCTGAGGGGTCTGCCCAGGCCGGGCTAACCGCCACCGCTTCATAGTGCCAGTCAAAAAGTGCAGCAATGATGCGACTTAAGGAGGTCTTGCCGGTTCCCGACCTCCCAGAAAAGATCACGAATGGCCTCACTTGGATAGAGAGCAGCACGTTGAGAATGTCTTGAATGGCTACCTGATAACCCATATCCGTGATTCGGGTATACGCATCGTGCAGATCGAAGGGGACCGGATAAGATTGGCTCATTTCGTTCACGATCATGTCTTGTTCGGCAGATCTCTTGGAATACGGCGACACATCAACATTCATGAGATCCAGAGATTCCTGATAGAGACCTAAGATTTCCTTGATATCATGCACCCATTCGAGATGGGATGGCAGGGCATTGGCCGCATACGAGCGGTATAACACCACCCCTTTTCCATAGCGAGATCCAATACCCCGCTCCGCTAGCGTGAGATCATTATCCACCCGCCATGTCGTCCCCCCTAGGTGAAGTCGTTGTCTCAAATTGCGAATGCGTTCACCCATCCCCGGTCTGTGGCTTGTCGTTTGCGTGTCCGATGGTCCCGTCACCCCAAACATGAGGGCCAAGACCACACGGCCCATATCTGCACTAAACAACAGCACAATGTAAAGGCCATCTTGAATGGATCCACCACGGATCCGGTCCAAGATGGCTATCCATGGCACCGTGGCCCAATTGCCCTGGCCGACGGAAGATAGAACGATGTAGCGGTCATCATCAAGATCTACCAATTGGTGTAACCCGCTCGGAATCTCTTGTTTGATGACATTGGAAATAGGGTGATGAGGAAAGGCTTGGCGTTTTGCGTCCGGAAATTGCTCGAACACCTTATGCAGTGCATCGTTTAGGGAAAACATTGGCTCTGGGACCGGGATGGCACGTCCCTGGGCAATAAGAGAACGCCGCGATGCGTCACGAATCGCATCGCTTACCGTATTGGGGGCAAATCGTATACCATCGTTCTTACTCGCTACGAGAAATCGGAAGCGGTAGGGATAGCTATCATCATCCCAGATCGGGCTACTATCTTCATAGACCGCACTCGTGACGGTCACAATGACTTCATCGGCCCGAACCCAATATTGCTCCAGAGGAATCCTGGGGAACCCTGTAGGTGAAGCCCCTTCCCCGTCCCAGCGAGGGCCTAGCACAAAATGGACCGTATCCCCCGATCGAATCTCTCCCACCCCTGCATCGCGAAATTGCCTCTGATGCTTCGCTCCCCAGATACCAGCAGTTAACGCCCGATCAAAATTTCTACGGCTCGCCTGCGCAACCGCGATGTACCACGTGGTCGGAATTTTTTGATCACCCATAAGATTTTAGTGTCCCACTTTCATTAAGATTTGCCATTCCCGCCATGGCGAATTGCCGTCCGTCTGCCCTCTTAAATTCCCCGACCATTTATCATTTCTCGACACCATTACCATTTTCCTTCTCAAGGGTCAAAATCGGTAGGGAAATTAGTCGACGCGGTCAGGGAGGACGGCATCGATAAAGATGGGGGCTTCATAGCGGCTTAAGATGGCCGTCGAAGGAGAATCCCCAAAATCCATCGGACAACACGAGGTCCGGCCTAGCCGTTCACAATTTGACCGTGTAAACGACGTGCAAGACCGTTGACGCCAGATCTTCACTGAAATTCCGATGAAACACTTGTTGACCCTGCAACCAACTCGCTCCGCCGATCCACTCCAGCAGATTTACCACAATGACGTCCATTCGATCGTGCCGAAACCGTATCACAGCGGCTATCCTGCGATGATGGAAGTCCACATCTGGAGCATCGACGATTTCGTTAAAATGCTCCAAGTGCGATACGCGGGATAGGGAGCCATGCTACACTAGAGTGGGTTGGCTTGGCACTGACGGAATTTAATTAGCACTTACGGAAGGATGTTTATGGCGATTTCCTCTTCACTCATGGTAGATCAGGCGATTCGTCAATCCATCGAAGCGTTGCCCCGAGGGCACTGGGATTTCGCCAACGCCGACACCAAAGAATGGACCCACGGCTACCACAGTTATCCGGCTATGATGATCCCTCAGGTCGCACGGAGCCTGATTACCCTCGTCCAACAGCACCGGCCGGACACTCGATCGCTTTTCGATCCCTTCATGGGGAGTGGCACCAGCTTGGTTGAGGGCTTGCTGGCGGGTCTGACGACCGTCGGGTCCGATCTAAACCCCCTGTCACGCTTGATGACCCAAGCCAAGACCACCGCCTGGGATCCAGAATCGTTAGAGACCTGGGTTCAGACGCTCATGGACTACGTCAAAGATATTCAGATCGCAGAGGCCGACTGGCCTCATTTTGACAACGTGACCTTTTGGTTCAAATCAACCGTTATTACCGAACTCACTCGCCTCAAGCGCGGCATCGAGAATACCGTTCCCGATGGGATCCAGCCCTTCTTTTGGGTAGCCTTTTCGGACACCGTGCGCTGGGTATCGAATAGCCGCAACGCGGAATTCAAACTCTATCGTCTCGACAAGACGCGGCTTGCCCAATGGAACCCAGACGTGTTCGGAACGTTTCGCAAAGTCATTGCACGTAATCAGGTCGGTAATTCGCGGCTGTGGGAGCAACGCCCACTCCCCGCGGTCTCGTTGTATCCTTACAATGCCATGGATCTGTCTGCGCTCCCCGACGGGGCTTTTGACCTCATGGTTACATCGCCGCCGTACGGCGACAGCCGCACTACCGTGGCCTATGGTCAGTTTTCACGCCTGTCGTTACAATGGCTGAACTTGGCCGATGCCGCGGGCGGTCCCGCCCCTAACAAACTAGACCAAGCGATGCTCGGAGGCGTAGCGTCCCAGGCCTTGCAGCATGCTCTAGCCTCCCCCACGTTAGCGGCGGCGTTGGATCAAATTGCAAGCCACGACAACGACCGGGCCCGCGAAGTCCTGTCGTTCTATCAAGATCTCGACGTCACACTGCAGGAAATTGCGCGCATCATGCGCCCCGGTGGCTATCAGTGCTGGGTGGTCGGTAATCGGACCGTCAAGCACGTTCAACTCCTAACAGACCGGATTATTACGGAGATGTCGGAGCGGTATGGGCTCATCCCGGTGGTCAATTTCACACGGGCCATTCCGAATAAGCGCATGCCCAAAGAAAACAGCCCTACCAACCAAACGGGCGCCAAAGTGACCACCATGAATGGTGAGCAAATTTTCATTCTGCGCAAGGATTAGGCCCGGACTGTACTCCTCTACTGGCACCTGCTTCTAAGTGCACCACTCCCGTGTCAACTGGCACGACGGTGGTCGCGCCAGTTGCCCCCGTTTCTTGTAAGACCATGGGTAACCCCATCTGATAGCGATGTCACTTAGCGCAGTGAGCGGGGTCTACATGTGCGCGCAAGGCAGCTAGAAACTACACCACCCTACGAGAACTTTCCCACACCGGGGGGCCGCACTGCTTACCGAGACTTTGCCTCTCAGTGTGGTCCCCGAATCACCGTATTCCGTAACCCTAGCGGAACCGATGAATATCATCCGCCTTTTCGAAATCCATCCCATGGGCGTCGAGGAGCCCCCAACAATCGGGTCGCGATCCGTCAACGTCCGTATGCCCGTAAAAGTCTGCCAGTTGGCGAGAGGTCAAAATCAGGCCAGCGAACCGATAATTCTCTGGATCGGCTGCAAGTCCAGCAATCCCGCGCCCGACATAGGTCGGCGATTCAGAAATGGCGAACCCTGGCGTTTTCCGACAAGCGTCATGCCAATTGCTCTCGGTTACTCCGAAGTTTTCGAGCATCATCTCGGAACGCAGCCATCCAGGAGTAACTCCGATGGCTGTCACGGTAGATTGGCTGAGTTCAGCCGTGAGACCCTGCACAATGCGTCCCACATTAGCCTTCACCAAGTCATAGTAGAATCCCACCTGCTGGCGAAAGTTCGCATTATAGGCTGCCGTTCCATCGGTCATTTCGACGACAAGTCCTCTATCCCCACGAAGCATAAGCGGTAGTACTTTGGCTAATGTAATAAGATGCGTATCGACACCCATGCGCAACATCCGAAGACCGCCCGCGAGATCGTGTTCCCAAAGGGGCTTATCTGCCTCGGCGTAGCGATCACCACCAAACATATCATTCACGAGAATATCGAGGTGACCATGACGTGCCTCAATTAATCGGATTAAACCTTCTACTTGATCAGGCTCCAAGTGATCCACGCGCACCGCCATACCGTCTCCACCCACCTGGCGCACCAGTGTTTCCGTCTCCTCGATGGTTTCGGGACGTCCCATCTCGGACGGTCCGCTGGTCTTGCTACTCCGTCCTGTGGCATAGACGAAAGCACCGGCCCGAGCCAATTCCACGGCAATTGCCCTCCCGGCACCTCGTGTAGCTCCCGCAACTAACGCCACGCGCCGCTTTAATATCTTCCCCATGAAGATATCCCTCCCTGATCACGGAAAGTCTCAGTGACTAACCTGTCATCTTGTGTCATGAATGGCCAAAGCATAATGATCTATATGCGCCATGACATCGGTAACCTCCGTGCTTGTTCCGAACTAAACGACGAAACCATCCCGATTCTAGCATCGATGGTCTAATCGGGATCTTCATCGATGCTTGTCTCTTAAGGTCGATGAGAATATGCTATCCTAAGAAAGATGCTTTTGTATCTCTTGTTTCTCCTCGACATTCCCGAGTAAACCCGCAATCATTAATGGTCATCCCACCACGCAATGCGGAAAGGATTGACGCATGTCGTTATATACCATTGAACGCTTTGATTCCAAACCATGGCCCGACGATCAGTTGGAAACCCTATTTTCGGAGGGGTTCCCTCCGTTTATCTCAGCCGATCCCGTGGCTCACTCCTATATTGACCGTGTTTGGGAGTGGTTTGCCGAATACAACCTGGTTCTGCTTGATGCGGTAGGTCAACTGACAGCCGCAGGGTGGGCGGTACCCCTATCGTGGAACGGCGAAGTGACCGATCTTCCGTCTGGATACACAGACGCTCTTCGCCGGGCGGTCATGGATCATGAGACGTCGGCACCCGTGAATACCCTTGTCATTTGTGCGGGTATCGTCCATCCTCAGCAGACACGTCAAGGCGTGGCCAAAGAGCTTGTTGGCGCTCTATGCAATCTTTGCGCGGATACTCCCTTGACTCGGGTGATCGCACCCGTTCGTCCTACATTAAAGCATCTCTATCCCCTGACACCCATCGAAACTTTCGCCCGTTGGGTAGGCCCCGACAACCTCCCCTTGGATCCCTGGATTAGAAGCCATGTGCGAATGGGAGGCCAAATCATCGCGATGGCCCCCCACTCCCAGACCATGATTGGCTCTATTGAACAGTGGGAAACTTGGACGGGGCGGCAATACCCCTCGACGGGCCATTACATCATCCCCCAAGGCTTGAGTCCGCTTTATATTGATCGCGAGCAGAACTTGGGGCGGTACACGGAACCAAACGTCTGGATCCAACACCGAACCGAACGAGAACACGAGTAACGTCGCCAATGATTCGACACGAAATAGTCCATTCCGGATCCGTGCTCACCATGAGTCAAATTCTACCTCTTCACCACTGGTATCCACCCCTCACCCCGATAATCTAATGACAGCGGATCACCCGGCGGACATATTGCCAATTCGGGGCCACCCGTGTGCTGGTATCCCATCGCGGAAAACCATTCCTTGAAGATGCGTGTTCAGACGGCCTGTATGCCACCCGGGAACGTGGCCCACATTGTAGTGGGCATTGCGATTACATCTCCGGTGAGGTGGTGTGCTCCCTCCGACACCACCTGGCAAAACGGGCACTCGTAGTCCTCCGGCGCAGTGGAATAGGTCTTCATGTTGGTCTCCTTATCCTGCTCAGAACGGCAATGCATCCACCATATACGCGATCCCCATCTCATGAAACCATGCGTTCAGTCCGTTCCACAAGTTTTCGCACAACTGATAGACATGGGGCTTATCGTCCAATGTTCCGTCCAGCACGACACGGATGAGTTCCTCATAGCCTTTGGGTTTTGAGGCCATTTGAAGCGATTCCTCAAAAGTATAGGTTCTCGTCGTATAGTACTGCCTATTCGCAAGCCCAATTAGTTTGGCGGTCTGCCACGCGATGTCCTTAGCACCCAGTGACACGTAGTCCCCCCTCCCACTCTTCATGCTATTTCGCAACTTCCCCATCGTTTCATAGGGCTCCCAAATCATAAAATCTCGCATTACGGCACGCACGCGGTCGTCAGAAATGACCAGGGCTAACTCCCTTACCTCATCAAACACGTGGGTTGGGTCATACCAGGGAATCAGATCGATAAAGGCTCCGGCCTTTATCGCCCATCCGTCATCAATAGTCTTTGCCATCGCATAAAATTCCGTACGTTCGACGACGTCGATCTCCACCTTAAACGCACCCCAGATGAATTCATAACCCGAAATTTTTCTCCCATCCTCCACCACAGCCCACATCTCGATATCCGAGAACGGCCCATCAGTGCCGCGTGCCACGGATCCGTACACGCCGATAGCGACAATTTCTTGATCAAAGCGTTGCTGCAGTTTTTCACCCATCGTATTGATCATCACCCATTTATCTTCTCGCGTCGTGGCTGATGGCCCAACTAACATAGCGTCCCCTCCAACGAATTTAGAAAGACATATACGAATACGGCATCAAGAGATGCCGATCTCATGAGCTATGACAGCCCGTATCTCCATTTTGAATGGATACCCGAACGGATCCAGTGTGAATCCACCCTCTATGGGATATCTCTCTTGGTTTGTCATCTATCATAGTCTGGAACAGAGGGGTACCAGCACGCCCTCCCCTCCACATCTTTGTCGTCCCATCGGGACTTTTGGTACACTGTCATGCGCTCGTCCCCATCACTGTCCCGTTCACGGCGTTGAATCTCGTAGCAGAAGGCCATATGCGCCCCTCATCGTCTAGTTGCGTCATCACCGTAATGCTTCCATCAGTCGTTCGGTGCCATAGTACGTCTTCCAGGACCACCCGTCCTGGGTGGTCAAGACCAGCGAACGGCGCTTCCGCGATCCAGATGGCCGGCTCCATTATTAAGCTAACCGCCAATGCAAAGCGCTTTTGTTGTCCGAATGACAGGCGTGAGATAGGGACGGTCCGAACGGACTCAAGGCCCCACCGATCGATCTCTCGTTCAGATGCCAACTTCGGCTCGGGCACCATCCACAGCCCAGCAAAATACCTCAACGCATCCTCAACCCGTGCCCCACTCGACACTCCTTGGCTATGCATATTGGGAAGAAAGCCACACATTCGGCGGTAGCGGGTCGATAAGAAACGCTTCCCATTAAACAGAATCTCACCGGAATCAGGACGTTGAATGAGTGCCAACACCCGCATAAGGGTGGCCCGCGCCATCACATCCGGTCCATCAATTTCCGTAATCCCCTCTGGAATGCGCACGGTTACCCCGTGCAAATGAGGCTCGCGCCGCACCTGATTCAACCGGAGATCCATGACCACCATCCTCTCTGACCCACATAAATGGCGACGCCAACACCAACCCCTAGGGCCACTAGGTCGGGCCATATGGGAGCACGCACGTTGGCGAACCATAGGCTCCACGTGGTCTTCGCACGTACCAAAGCGATCGAGCCGATAAGGGTTTGACTCCCCCAAAAGAGTGAGGTCACGACGACAGACCAGAGTGCCCCCAGTTTTCTCATCAGTAGTACGGTCCCGATAGACGTAAATCCGAAGGGACCAACCCACATCATCAAGAGATGTAGACGCGTTGTCGGCTCCACTATCAACCCAGAAACCAGGGTGGCAGCCACGGCCATAATGCCCATCGTGATAAACCAGTCGACGGCCATACGTAATCCCGGGTCGAGTGGTGCCACAGCCTCCCAATCCACCCAGGTACCCGATTCGGTACTGAGATTCAGGATGGGCACCATCAACAGCCCGGCCCATGGAGACAGAAGGCCCCACCACGCGAAATTCACGTAGTGGTGAACAGGTACCAACCAGGTAGCGAGAAGCGCAAGCAGTGGACCCATCGCCAAGATACCCACTCGTCGTCCTGGTAGCATGACCCAACTTAACCGCCAGGCGCGCGCGTACATCCAGAAGGGGGATCGAGTCCGAATGAGTCGGGACCAAATACGCCTCTTGACTTCTGTGCTCGGGGGGTCCGGGATACGGGTCAACTGATCCCATAGCACGTCTAGCTGCTGGTGTAGACTCGGATCAATGTGAGCCATTTCACGGACCCATTCGTCTTTGTTCATATGTCTTCACTCCTTTCCACGAAATACGCTGTCTTTCCAATTTCACCTTACGACTCTTCGGCGTCCTGGGACCGTCCCGGATGATCACCGCAATATGGCGATAGGCACGAGCCAACCGTGATTTAACGGTTCCGAGTGGCGCCCCTAGCAGTTCTGCAATCTCTTGTAACGTAAACTGTTGATAAAAATGCAAAACCAAAATTTCCCGCAATGCAAAATCAAGTTGCCCGAGTGCTTCTTCAATCACGAGCGGGGTCTCAATGTCCTTGGTCAGGGCTCGGGTTTCTGGAACCTCGACCAAGAGCTCACGGCCCTGGTGAGGATGCCGCCAATAGTCGACAAGCACATTGTGCGCAATGCGGCGTATCCAAACTCGAAATCGCTGTGGACGTTGGCCCCGTTCTAACGCGGTCCAGACCTTGAGAAAGACGTCATGCGTCCCATCCTCGACCCAGTCGGCCGGCCCCCCCAGAAGTCGCAGGTGGTCGAGAACCTCTCCGACATGGCGTTGATATAAAATTGCGACGGCCCGCCGGTCGCCGGCTCCAATTCGGTCGCAAAGCTTTTCATCGCTCAACGATTCCATCCCGTACCGGCCTCCGTTCTAAGGATATTGATGCACTATAGCCCGAACCGCCGCTGATACCGTTTTGGCGGTTAAGTGCCCCGCTAAGTGGAGCGCTCGGACCCGCATCAGTAACCCAGGAAACGCTTTCATTGGCAGGTGTCCCAACATGGCTGACTTTATTTGATCGTTTGTCTCGACGGTCAATAACACCGACGACACAACGTGGTCCAACACGGTGCCTGTGGGCATGATAGTGCTCATCCCTTGGGTCATCCAAAGATCCAGGACCAGGCGTCCAAAACCATTGTACACGGCAGACACATCCCTGGACGTCGCGGAATTCTCTAGGGCTTGAGCAACGCCTGGAGACGAATAGGATAATCGCACCCCTTGGGGCCACATTTGGGGAATCATAGGGTCAACGGTACGGCTATACGGAGGGGTTCCCGAGCCGTAAGGTACGATGAGATTTCCCTTCAGATCGGGTTTCAGTTGATACACCAATCGATTCAGATCCGTCACGCTGGACCCTGCGGGTGCAACTCCAGAATTCTTGGGTGCGAGCATCTTTCGTAGCACGGTAAGCTCATCCGCTCCCGTATAAATCTTGAGCCCATGGTAGCCGACTGCCGCCAAGTGTCCTCCGACCATACTCACATTATTGGCTTGCCCCTGCGCCAGGAGTGCTCCGTGACCGGCAGGGCGTAGGGTGCCGATACTGGTGACCGTAGTCATTTTGGGTGCGTGGTCAAGATATAGCTTCCACGGAATAGGGGCATTGCCCGGAGTGCCTAAGAGTGGGTACCAGTCCCCGCCAGGCAGTAGCCAACCACTACGAGAGACAAATGCTGCCGCATAGGCCAAACCATTAATGGGTGCCGAGAGATAGGGATTCCCCTCAAATGAAATTTGCACGGAGTCATGCGATGATTTGGCAACGGGTGCATTGAGTGCGTGCCAACCTAAGGTGGACAATGCTGAGACCGGAACTAACTGACCATTTACGCGAGCTGACATTACCTTAAGGGATGGATTGAGAAAAAATTTGACCCGTGAAAGGGAGGTCTCTGGCTTGACTGTAAAGGTCGTCGTGGCGTCAATCTGGTTGACCGCCAAGTTTCGGATGATCATCTGGGCTTGGATCAGCCTGACTTTCGATCGCTTCCCACTATGATATGCGCTCGCCAGTGCTTGGTAGTGATTGACCGTCCCCAGACGAATGAGTCCACCGCCGACCCCAACGGTTATCCACACCACACCGAGTCCCAGCAACCCAGCACCCAAAACCAAGTTACGGTCGCGACCATACCCTTTAAGCCCGGCAATCGCCACTAGAAACATCCCGACGACAGCGGTTAAAAGGGCGAACGGACCCAAGAGATGCTGATACGGTCCATAGCCCCAGATCACGGAAACCCGACCGACTAACCAAGAAAATGGCCCCACTTGCAGACTGGCCACGAGTTGAGAGTAGGGGGTTCCGTGGGCCATCAGGGTGTCCGCAACCACGAGACTGCCGATGAGCCATCCCATGGGCACGAGGATTGATGCCAGCAACTTCCACAGCCCATGAATCCACGACCCTAGAACAAAACCTCCTGCCATCCAGAGTAAGTCGGTGAGACCCACTACCAGCAGTCCGTCTTCGAGTGCCATGATAGCCCATGCATGACCTTGCCAAAATCGCCCCGACACCCCGACGATGGTCACCCCATTGGTGACGAGAGCGGATATTAGGGCTATAACCACCAACACGGTGATGATAGAAAGAGTCCGCAGCCATGGCTGCATCGGCCATGCTTTCAGAATTTCTTGGGCTCGTTTGGTTTGTGTCATATCCGTCACCTGGGCACCGATGATCCCAAACAAAATGGGGCCGACCGGAATCAGTGCGAGATTTAGACTCAACATGATGGGTGACGTGCCCTGTGCGCCTAATAGCCAAATATAACAGATTGGCCATATCAGCATCGCTAGAATCCAAAACCACAGAATGCGACTTCTAACGACATAACGTGCCACAGCGCCTACTTCAGACAACCACTGACTGGTCATGATTGATATGTCCCCCGTTTCCGATGAAAACTAAACGCCATCCATCCCATCCCAAAACTCATTAGCCCTAGTATCAAGAGCCACCACTCGTTAGCGATCAAGCCGGAAGACCACAGGTGGTTGCGGGCATCAAACACCTCAAGTTGGCCAGGGGATGCAAATGGCAATTGATGAATGCCCACTCCCAATACACTCACGATCGAGGAGACCACTAGGCCGGCCCATGGATCGTGAAAAACTTCGGTAAACCCAAAGGCCACTCCCGTCAAAAACATCAACACCGGGATTACCAGAATGACGTCGCGGGCAAAGTGCACCGGCGCCGCCAACAACGACGGAATTCCGGATGCCAAGAGGGTCCACCCTAGGCCCCAACTGATCACGGCCAGTGATCGTCCCCCGACCCAATCCACGCTCCTGGTCGACCACACTAAAAGTAGAGTCCGCTGTGCATCTCGACAATCGTGCTCCAGGAGCAGCACCGCCCCCACTGCGCCCCATGGAATTATCACATCAAGGATATCGGCGTAGGCCACGGCACCAAACCAGGACCATCCAGACGACTTAATCAACGCAGTCGCTGGAAATGGTCCTAAGGGCTTTCCGGGCAAGAGCCACACCGTCCCGCCCATAACCACCAGCACTACCGTGATCCACTGTGCTCCTGCATGCCATAAATGCGCCATCTCTGCAAGCCACACGCGGATCATCGCGATAGGTCCAACGTGGTACAAACCAGGTATCCGTCTTCTAGACCCGGTTCGTCCACGGGAGTCGCATTCGGTGGGGGAGTGTCGGAGACCAGTCGGATTCGAACGCCGCCCAGCTCTTGAATAATCCCCGCCACCACGCCATGAGTAAGCTCATGACGGTCCATCCATGTCGCCCGTTGAAATTCCCAATCTGCCGTCGATAGCATTATTTCATAGAGTCGCCCAACGGCACGGTTAGCCAATTCTTCCGGGGATCCATGGGCCACGATGTGTCCACGATGCATGATGCTGATATGTTGGGCAATGTGCTCCACATCGGATACGATGTGGGTGGAGAGCAACACCGTAGCCTCGCGACTAAACTCCTGGATAAGATTACGAAAGCGTACACGCTCATCGGGATCCAGTCCGGCTGTCGGCTCATCTAAAATTAACAAGCTCGGGGCTCCCATCATCGCTTGAGCGATGGCGAGTCGTTGTTTCATGCCTCCGGATAACCCCCGAATTCGGCGCGATGCATAATCTTGCAAACCCACCTGGCGAAGCCATTTGTCGGGAGAAAATACATCGGACTTCGGCGATCCTCCCTTCATCCGTGCCGCATAGAGAAGATATTCACGCGCCGTCAGGTGCTCGAGAAGGCCATACTGCTGGGGGAGATACCCAAGTTGTTGGCGGATTTGATGGTCATTACGCGGACGCTGCAGAGTGCCATATTGTACCGATCCTTGGCTTGGCGGCGCTGCCGTCGCAAGAATTTTAATGAGGGTAGATTTACCCGCACCATTGTTGCCCAATAACCCGTGAATTCCTGGCTGTACCGCCAAGTCGACATGGTCCAACACCGTTTTGCGTCCATACCGCTTGCTAATCCCCTGAGCGACTAATTCCTTATCCATAGCGATTTCTCATCCTTTGCTCTTCATCGTTGCTTTCTTCACAATAGATGACGAGCTCGGATAGTACTTTGGATCACGCTCTGGGGAAATTAGTCTCTAAGGTTCGTTGTACTCGAATTGCCGAGGATCCATGGCCAATGAGGCAGTCCAGAAATTATCACTAGATCTCTTAGGCCCTTTGGTCACAAAGTCTTCTCATACCGAAAGCATTCCTGGCCGTTTTTATCGACGCCCGTTTCGGTTTTTACAAACCCAAATTTCTCAAAGAGTTTAATGGACCGCGTGTTATAGGAATAAATCTGATGGGCTACCAAACGCCTCCAGCCAAGCTCCTGGGCTTTCTCAATGAGGAGGCTTAACACCTGACTTCCAACCCCACGACTGTGATAACGGGAATCACCAATGACGATAGGCATCAAGTTCTCACAGAGGCTAGCGTCCCCCACTGCAATCCATCGCGCATCAAACACCTCAATGATAAAAACCTGGCCTCGCGCAGACAACCACTGGTACATATTTTCGATCCGTGCCTTATCAAATGGCAGAACTCCGATACCTTCGGAAAAATACAAAACTTCCGGATCGGAGTACCATGGAACCGCCAGATCAATGTCACCAGGTAGATCTAAAGGTCTAAGTCGGACGGACAAGTCGCTTGATTCTGCTCTATTCATAGGGGAACTCCTTCCGTATAACGGTAGATCGTGCCTCGTGATATCTTGTCGGTTTCCTTAATCCCGGTCCATGGCCTCGCCACATCATACCGGCATGGCACCACGAAGAGGTGATCGCCAGGAACGTATCCGCATAAGGCAAATAACTCACCATAGTTCAATCTTGCCCGCTCTTCGACCCCCATCGAGACAAAAACGCCCACACAAAGTCCGAGACGGCCTGGGGATTGTCAATCAGAAGCTCGTGTCCCGCTCCGTCCATGTGAGCCACCTCTAGTTGAGGCATCCTTGTCGCCAAATCGGCTAAGCCCTCGTTCCGGATTGCGGCCATTTCCTCAGGCAGTGTGGCCACGGCCACCAATGCGGGGCAAGAAATAACGGGTAGGGTGGCCACATGATATTGTGCAAGAATATCCATGACCTGATTAGCGGTTTTGACCTCAATACGGGGATAGACTTCCCCGTATTGAGGTCATCTGCGCTCGCAACATAGCTTCAGCATCATCATCCCATCGAATCGCGGATTCTCGTTCCACGGTCAAAAACGCATTCCACGGAAAACCCTAAGGTTCCCAATCTTCTAATGTGGCCCATTGGATATACGGTTCGGTATCCTGTTTTCCTAAGGTTCCGATCCATATCTCCTCGGCCGGTCCCTCGTCAAAAAATCGCTCCAAAAAGGCTCGAGTTGAAGCGGCCATCGGTTTAGCGAGGACCTCTGAGCGCGGTACCCAATAGAGCACGCCTTCTTCCGTATTACGGAATTCACGGGTCTCTACGTGCCCGACATAGAGATATTGCAGGCGAATTTCATGGTCCCGTCGTCGATGCAAGATCGCCTGTAACCGCAGATTATGGACCTGACCCGCTTGAATTCCGGTCTCCTCTTCCGTTTCACGGAGCGCGCACATTTCCGGATGACTGACTTCAATGGGTTCAAGATGCCCCCCGACCCCAGCCCAAAGCCCGGGTGCCAGTACTCTGGTGTCAGCACGTTTCATTAAGAGCCAATCCGACCGATTGGATAAAAATACCGTCGTCATCTGGCGCAGTCGAATACTCACTAGCACTATCCTCTCGAATATTTATGGGTTCTTGCAACCGTCGTATGCGGACCAGCCGCCACGATGAAGCGGCGTCGCATTTAAGTGCGCTAACCAATCCCACCGGATAGCAGAAAACCACGGCAAAACGGAGAGAAAGGGCACGCTTCAGATTTTCACAAACCTCCTTTCCACTTTACCGCAATGGATATATAAGATCGATGTCTTGCTGAGTTTTCAGGGTCCTGTGGTACCAATAATTGTGGTCGGCTCCATGAATGCACAAGATACGATGTCCCGGATTTGCCTTAAGAGCCGCCTTAACACCCGCCATCATGATGCAGTGTCGGACATTCCATTGAATGGTTTGCACCTCGGGGTTCACATGGTGCAACCACTCATACATCTCTTCCGTCACCACATCGTAGTCCGGGCAATTGAACGGGATTGGGCCCCGATCCCAGGTCAAACGTTGGCGGCAGTTCCACCCTGCCAGGTCCTCCCGCAACTGGGTTTGAGTGGCTGCATCAAAACCGTCAAAGGGCCCCATTTGAAACAAGTCTTCCTCAAACCAGTCTATCGGAACAAATTCGATGCCTCGATTCTGACATAGTGGAAAAATGAGTTGGGAATACTCGCCTTGCGTTTCGCCCAGAATTCCGGCCCCATTGCCCTTTTCTAGATAGAGACTCCAACTCTTCGGATGGACCTCCCCACAGATCACTTGCGGTGAAAATTCTTGAATAAGTTCCTCCATGAGTGCTAACGGGTAATGATATTGGGCCTGCAATATGGGGTCATGGGTGACCCCCAAGATCCCAACCACGGTCCTCATAAACTCCGCCAGTCCGCCCACATTTCCCTGGGGTTTAGTTCATAGATGCCGTTCTCTCGGTACATAAAATGATTCACAATGAATTCCCGTCGAATCGTGCAATAGTCTTCATGGAACTGCAAAATGTGCGCATTGATGGCACTCTCAGAGTATTTTTCCCCCATCTGGAGTCCCTCGAGCAGATGCTCAAATACGATCAGTTTGCGTTTTCTATGGGCGGGAATTTGTTTCAGCCTCCCCTCTTTGGTAAAGAAGTTGGAAAGCACCGATTGCTTAAATTGTTCCTCGTGAGTCATCGTTTCCTCCCCGGTAGCCTGTCCTCCAAACAACGCCGTCCACAAGGCCTTAGAATTTTGCGCTAAGAAATATTGGTCGAGTTCGAAGTAGATAGTATTTTTATCCCGCAGCTCCTTGACGATCGCGATATGGCGCAACTTTGCCATGTGATGCGTAATGGTTGGGGCTGACACCCCAAGTTTTTCCGCTAAGGCTTGCCCATGTAGGGGCCCGTTTTTTAGGAGAAACAATATACGGATCCTGGTGGGGTCTGCCAACGCCTTATGGAACGCCACGATCTTTTCTAATTGCATAGGACTACACCGACTTCCTCCTTAAATTATATCATCATCTAATTAGACATCTATATAACTCAAAGGTGAATGTCAATAGTTTCTCCTATAGCGCTCACAGAAAGGACCCGGTGACACGATGGGTCGGGTCACCAGAGATCGTCGCTGTTATGAGTGCCTTAGGTGCCCGGCGCTCGTTCAGGATGTACCCGATGGAAATTAAACCGCATCAATGACGGCGATTTTCATCTTGCTTCAACCACCATCGGATTCCTCTTCCGGCGAAAGGCTCGTCCCGAAATCGGGGAATAACGTGCAGATGTGCATGATGAATTTCTTGGCCGGCGACAGACCCGCAATTCCATCCAATGTTATACCCATCCGGAGTATATTGTTGATCAAGCATCGCCTTCACTTGACCCAGTAGTTCACGAGTGTCACGCCACTCTTCTTCAGCCAAATCAAAAACCGTCTCCCTATGAGACCGTGGGATAATGAGCCCCGAGCCCACGAGCACGGGTTGTGAAATCCGTGTGAACACACAGAAATCACTCTCTAAGACAATCTCATCGGTTGGCGGGTCGCAAAACGGACACGGCATTGCCTACACCCCCTTTACTCACCCTAGCACGGCGCGTAGTTCCTCGTCATATCTCTGAAAGAAAACTTAACTGCCTCCAGTTAGCGACGTTGTGAGTGCGTTTTGTGGGTTGTTTCAGTGCCTACCCACGACGACGCGATCTCTGGTGTGGTAGGAGGCCAGTGCCGACCGATGGCCCCCCACCACAGCGTCCCTATCAGCATAGATCCAACCCCAGCAGACACCGCGATGCCGCGCGGTCCCATCCAAGCCAGGATAACCGCGGTCAAAGCGAGTGACACTTTCCCCACTAACCCGTATGTAGCGTTATGTAAACTGTAGATGCGGCTGTGCAAACGTGGCGGGACCGTCTCCAAGAGAAGGGTGGTATCCCACGCGATAATGAGTCCGCTTGCTATCCGCATCGCTAAAAGCCACGGTATCGACCATTCCCATACGCGGCTTAAGGCGAATACAGTCCAGAACAAACCTTGTAGGAAGTAGGCGAGGCTGTAGAAATCAGGTCGCAGTCGTGGGGTGATTCTGGCAGCAACAAGTGTGCCCACTAGGACTCCTACGCCGTCTACCACATACAATCCACTGGCACCCCAGCCTCCTCCGTGCAAGATCCGCACTCCAAAGTCCGAGAGCAGAACGTCGTAACTGCCACCAATGAGACCCCAGGCAATACCCACCACGATGACGCTAGAGGCTCCAGGAAAATCACGTAACGCCCGAAACCCGTTTCTTAAGGACCCTAAAAATGTATGGGAGTCACGAGAATCCGGCCTGGATTGAGCCGGTATTCTCCCCTCGAGGGACAGTAGCAGGCCTGCGGCCAGAAGCCTTCCCAGTGCCGCGATGATGAGTAGCGTCATGATCCCCACAACTGCCACAGTTCCCCCCAAGAGGGTCCCCAGGATCGTGGTGATTCCCGCAATGCTGCTTAATCGGGCGTTGACCTCGGCCCAATGCCCCGGCGGAATGATTCGGTAGCGCAACTGTTGGCGCCCCGTGGCCCCCATCGTACTCAGGAGATTGAACACCGCGTATAATCCCGTCATCAGAACCACATGATTCACGATCAGCCACCCTATCAGGGGAAGCAGCATCGCTTGACCGACGGCAGTGGCCACAGACAGATGGGACACCATATGACGGTCGAGCCAGGTGCCCATGAGGGGACCCAGTAGGAGGGCTGGCAGTGTTGCCGAAAATAGGACGGAGGCCATAACCGCCGCCGAATGCAACGACACTAGAGTGATGAATAGACCGATCTGGATCATCCATCCCGACCATCCGAGCTGAACGGTTGCCAACCAGAGACGGCGGTACCCCTTCATAGGTTCCACAAATGTAGCACGACACCTCCACTGCCTTTTATCGTACCCCTGGGAGCAAGGACCGAAAATAGGACTTATGGCTTAAAGAACCTCGCGGCTCTCGCAACTACTTTTATTCTTGGCCCTAGCCCACATTTTGGCTATCATGAGAACAGGATGGCAATGAGTACCGAGATTCTCCAAAATACTTTAGATAGTGGAGAAACCGCGTATAAATCCAGGAGGTGTCTCATGAACGGCCAGACCCGTATTCTTACTTTGGACAACGGATATCACGTCTGGACCCACCAAGTCGGCCATGGGCCGACCCCCGTGCTCTTGTTGCACGGAGGACCCGGTACGACCCACGAATACTTGGAAAACCTGGCGGCATACTTACCCCGCGACGAATTTACCCTTTTCTTCTATGACCAACTGGGATCCTTTCACTCCGATCAACCTGTAGACGCGACGTTATGGACGGTGGAACGCTTTCGCGGTGAGGTCGACGAAGTACGCCATCAGTTAGGATTAGAAAGATTCGTCCTATATGGGCAATCCTGGGGTGGCCTCTTGGCGATAGAATATGCATTACAGTACCCAGAACACCTCAAAGGCCTTGTGATCTCCAACATGGTCGCCAGTATCCCAGACTATGTCCGCTATTTACACCTACTCCGAGAGCAATTAGATCCCGCAGTACAAGAAGAGATGGCGTCTTTTGAGGCCCACGAAGATTACTTTAATCCGCGCTACCTGGAATTGATGGATATTTTGTATCGACGCCATTTGTGTCGTCTCAAGGATTGGCCCGCCGCGGTCACCCGATCTTTTGAGCGCATTGCCTACGACGTCTATGGCACCATGCAGGGCCCCAACGAATTTGTCGTCACCGGCACCTTTAAGGATTGGGATCGGTGGGAGGACTTACATCGCATTCAGAGACCGACCCTCCTCGTGGTGGGCGCGCATGACACGATGGACCCCGCATCGGTCGAAGAGATGGGCCGGCGTATTCCCGAGGCTGAGACCGTAGTGTGTCCGGACGGAAGCCACTTGGCCCTATGGGACGATCCCGACCACTACTTTCCCCCCTTGCTCGCATTCCTTCGCCGGGTGGGGCAAGCCTAACCGAACAGATAAACCACGAAGCCTTGTCGGGCACCACTAATAACCCCGACCCCTGATGGCCCTGGTGCCGCGAGGTCGAAGGATCCCGAGGCACCTTTGATCGGTACGCGTACAAAGCGTTCAGCGTCTGTTCGGTTATTCGGTGGCCATATGTCACGAAAGGCAATACCGCATACGGATACACGGCATCGATGGCGCTTAGACAAAAATGTGGTACGGCCCCCCGGTTTCCTTGAAGCGAACGCGACGATTTTGGCTCCATGACTGAATCACAGCACAACGATTGCACTGTCGGGATAAAAATCCGACGACAAGGTCCTATGCTGAGTCAACCATCCCGTGATATTCCACGGCAAATAGGCTTAATCTATTAGCTATAATCTTGGATCGATGGGCTCGCTTTCTAACGCCAACACCGCGTGCACACATTCATGCACCCTGCGCTGGGGCTCCCTCTCGACAAATCTCGTCAGCCCTTCAATCCCGAGTGCAAATTCACGGAGAGCTAACGAGCGTTTGTGGGATAGTCCACGCTGGCGCAATCGTGCCAAATTTTCTTCGTCAGAATAATCCGGTCCGTAGATAATCCGCAGGTACTCTCGCCCCCGTACTTTAATCGCGGGTTGCAGCAGTTTGCCGTCGGAGGTTTGGTGGATAAAAGATAGCGGTTTGACCACCATGCCTTCATGTCCCCTATCCGTCAGTTGCTCCCACCAGCGCACCCCTTGCATGATGCTGGCTGCATCATCGACTCGCACGCGTAAGATCGGAGTGGCTTGAATAAGACCTCCATCGGCCTCAGCCAAAGCTCGCACTTGATCCAGGTGCCATACATGATCCCGGTTGGTGTGTACGGAGCCCTCCGAGGCCATAAGGTGAAACGGGGCAATCTTGATATCCTCCACGGACTGAACGCGCCATACATAGGCCCGATAAGCCGCTATATAACGCTCAATATTCATATACCGAGTGGAAAACTTGGCTTGTAGGCTCGACACATCCAGACCCCGACTTGCGGCCTTTGCCAATACCCGATTCACGCTCTCTAGTCCCAGAGTGCCGGCACGACCGGTTCCTGCATATTGCTGTCGCACCAACGGATCCGCCTTGAGCGACCAGGGCATTATCTCCGCATCCAAGAGGAGCCAATCGGTTTGCAACTGCTCGAAAAGCCCTGCCGTCTCGGCCGCATTACCGATTCTTTGGAGGACACTCCGTTCCATGGTGGGATCATCAAAAAAGCGACGGCCAGTTCGGGTATAAATGATTCCAAGCCCTCTATCCATCGCTCCAAAGCGGCGGGCTGCGACTTCGACATCACGGCATACCACAACAACGGCGCGCGATCCCATATGTTTTTGCTCGCAGAGGACCTCGTTGACCCCATGGCGTTGATAATAGGTAAAGGCTTCGTGCGGATGCTCCAGGGTGTACGGCTCACTACTGGTCTCCCCAGGAGACATCGTGGGCGGAAGGTAAATGAGCCACTGGGGATCCACCGCGAATCGGCTCAACACTTCGATAGCCGCCGCCGCGTTTCCCTCCTGGATCGTGACCATCCCCATCAGGTTCGTTTCGATACGTCGTTTGCCTATGAAGTCGCCGATGTCCAATACCTCGTCGTGCACCTGCTGGGCCGACGGTGCCTTCACCTTGGGGAAATTCAGGGGACGAATGGGGTCCACGTACATACGCAAAGCGGGGACCTCGACCGCTTCTTTTTCGGGATAGCACAATGCCGTGAGATGGCCGCCATAGACGCAACCGGTATCGATGTTGATGGTATGATTGAGCCATTCGACTTGCGGCACGGGAGTATGACCATACACCACCATGGCGTGCCCATGATAGTCAGCGGCCCAATTATAACGGACAGGCAACCCAAATTCGTCGGTTTCTCCCGTCGTCTCGCCATAGAGGGCAAATTCCCGCACTTTGGCAGAACCTCGACCGTGCATGGTTTCCGGCAATCCCGCGTGGGCCACGACCAGCCGCCCCTCATCCAACACATAATGACTCACCAATCCATTCAAGAAGTGCAGGACGCGCTCCTTAAACTTGGGGCCCACTGCATCGAGCTGGTCCAAGGTCTCTTGCAACCCGTGCGACACGGTGACGGTCTTCCCTTTCAACTTACGTAGTAACTTCCACTCATGGTTGCCGATCACACACAAAGCAGTCCCCACTGACACCGCATCCATCACGAGACGTAAGACGGCGGCGATCTCCGGTCCACGGTCGACTAAATCCCCTAAAAACACCAAGGTGCGTCCCTTGGGATGCGCCACGTGATAGGTTCCATCCGCGTCTTGCCTTATGACATATCCAAGTTTTTGTATCAGGGCCCGAAGTTCGTCAAAGCAGCCGTGCACGTCGCCGATGATGTCAAAAGGTCCGTGCTCACTTTGCTTGTTGTTCCAAAGAGGTTGCCGTTCCCAATGAAACCCTTGAACTTCTTCTTCTGACGTGAGGGTAATCACCTGATGAATACCTTCATGCCGCAGGTGGGACAACGACCGGGTCAGCTGATGGATTTGCCGCTGAATGACGGGACGGCCGACTTGTCGGTCACCTCGCCGGAGATTACGCTCCACGCACACCGCTGGGGGCAGATTCAGCACAATAGCGGTGATGAGAAAGTGATGTTCGCGTGCTAAGGCGATCAGGGATCGACGTGAGTCCGGCTGGACATTTGTCGCGTCAATCACCGTCAGCCGGCCGCGAGCCATCCGTTTTCCCGCAATGGCATGGAGGATCTGAAACGCGTCACCGGTCGCGCTCAGGTCGGTTTCATCATCGCTCACCAGCGCTCGACACGCATCGGAGGAAATGACTTCCGTCGGCAAAAAATGCTGCCGAGCAAAACTTGACTTACCGGCGCCGGACGCCCCGATTAGAAGCACCAAGGACAGTTCCGGAATTTTAGCGGTCATCGCGGATGAACACTCCCATCTGGCTTGACGAGCCGACGCTAGGATCCTCTGACCCCAGACCTCGGATCTCCACCGAATACCCAAACCTCTCGCCCACGCGATAGGCCCAATCGGAAAACTCTTGGCGTGTCCACTCAAACCGATGGTCTTTATGCCGCATCATGCCCTTCCCAATCCCGGGATAGAGACAGTTGTATTCCTTATTAGGGGTCGTCAGCACAACGACCCGAGGCCGGGCAAACTCGAAGACCACCCGTTCCATGATGGGTATTTTGGCCAGGTCCAGATGTTCTATCACCTCGACCAGGGCTGCTCCGTCAAATCCTTCCAACCGACGGTCGCGATAGATGAGTGACCCGTGCCAGAGTGTCACCTTACCGTCTAGATGTGGGGGAAGACGGTCCAGATGCAGACGCTCTCGGGCACGATCCAATGCGACATGGGACACATCCAGTCCCACCACTTCGCTAAAGGCAGGGTCCTCTAAGAGATGCCGTAGCAGGCGACCTTCGCCGCAGCCGAGATCTAAAACACGTTTTACGCCATGCGTCTTCAATTGCTCGACGACGGAGAACACGCGTTGCTCCTGCAAAGGAGGGGGCTGATCCTTAGGTAATGGAGGCGCCTCGGTGATGTTTTCCTCTGGTGTCAGTTGCCCGAGGGCTGCCGTGGCTAAGCGACGACTCCGTTTGAGATATCGCCAGGTGATAAATTCACAGTCCGGATGAGATTCCAACCACCCTTCGCCATGTCGCAACAGCTTGGCGACTTCATCGTCACCCACATAATAGTGTTTGTCGTTGTCCAATACCGGAATCAAGACATAAAGATGGCTTAGCAATTGCCGCAGCGGCAGGGTTCCCGCCAAGGTCACGGTATAATAGGAGCCTTCTCCCCATTCGGGAAATTTATCATCCAGCGCCGCCCCCGACACCATGACCTTATAGCCCAACGGCTCAAAGAGCCGACGAATCAGGGCCTCTCCTCCATAGCAGGGCATCGCCGCCACAGTCGCTTCTAACGGAAGCGCTTGTCCGACTAAATCTGGGCGTGCTTTCGAGCGTCCCGCTAATGCCGTGCTAAACACGGTGGCCATGGCGACCGACAGAAACGAGGATGCCGTGTACGGGCGGTCGTTCACGTATTGATCAAAAAGACCCTTACTGCGGACTAAGCCAACCGGGTCAATATCCAGGACCAATGCGACGGTACAGCGCTCAGCGCTTGTGTCGGGATAAAAGACATGGGCCTGTCCAAAGGACAAAGCAAACGACTGCACCTTATCTGGATGCTTATGCAGGAGGTATCCCAGATCCGTGGCCGGTTCCTGGCTTGAAGTGATGGTCAGTAGCATCCCAAACGGCTCCTTTCAACAACCACAATCCACGAGAAGCGGCGACGTCATGTCGTTACAAGGCATGGGTCAAGTTCGCGACCGTAATCTCTAGAACGAGTGTACCGCAGATTCCCGCTTCCGCGGCCCTAGTCAGACCCCAAATACGGCTTGTCTCCATTGCCCGAAATCGCAGTCGGGATCCCACTTGTTTATCTCCGGCAAGTATCGCCGGGGATAAACCATATCGCCATTATCCCAAAAAACATCGCCATGGTGAGATTTTCAAGATAACGATACCCAAAAATTTAACCCGTGGAGTATCGCATCAAGAAACGGCTGGGGCTTAACGCTAGATTGTCTCGTAGTTGAGTGCTTAACGAAGTGATTGCCCCAGCCCGAGAACGGTCCTATGATAAATGAGGACAGAATCTTTGGGGGCGATAAGCCATGACACACGCAACAAATCGAACGCCATCCGAATATTGGGAGATCATGGAACAAACCCCGCCGGAAATTTGGCCAGGATCCACGCCTTGGTCAGATCCATGGGGAAGTTTTGGTACCATCCCCGATGGTGCCGGATTGGGATCCATGGTAGAGAGGACTCGTGTCCCCTCGGCTGACCTCCCTCGGTTTTGGACGGATCTCGAGTGCCGCTACAAACCACACTGGCCAAGATTTCGTGTGGGTTCACGAGACACATCTGGCCTTACAGAATGGTTGGCACGTGCGGGATACCGGTGCGAACGGACCGAAACGGTCATGGTGTTGGACCTTCCGATGCCTCGCGGATTCGTAGAAGAACAAGCCCGAACAGTACACGAAGTAGACACACCCACCGGATTAAATCAGATAATCCATTTAGATCATCTGGTTTTTAAGGACCCTATCTTGGATGCCGACGGGTTAGCGCAAGAACTAAAGCGGTTGGGCAATGACCGGAGGCTTTTTTTCATACCAGGTGTGGGCGATCTGGCATGGGCCGCGGGAGGCATCAGCTTGTTCCCCCGATGGGCACTTTTGTGGGGAGGCGAGACACATCCGGATTATCGGCATCAAGGCTTTTATCGGCAGGTGTTAAAGGCCCGGCTTCAAATCCTACATCCCGAAAAGACCGAGTTTGTCGCCGTGATTGCAGACGATTCAACCTCGATGCCGATTTTAGACAAAATTGGATTTCGCGCCATCGGCCAAGCGACGGTCTGGGCACCACACGAACACCCTTAGGCGCTACAGGTCATGTGCCGTGCATACCCGTCTTTCACAATCATGGTTTATGCGTGTTGGGGAAACGTGGCACTATTCCCCGCATCATTGCCCCCATGCGTGACAATAGCCTGGGCTTCGATCTCCACCAACAACTCAGGTCGGATCAGCGACTTTACCTCCACCAGCGTCGTGACTGGCCGAATCTCTCCAAAAAATTTGCCGTGGGCTGCCCGATTTCCTCCCATTTCGCCATATCCGTCACAAATATTCGGGTCCGGACCACGTCCTTCAGCGTTCCCCCGGCCTTAACCAGCGCGTCTTGGATGATTTCCAAGATACAAATGGTTTGGGCATAGGCGTCATCGATCGCCACCGATTTTCCCTCTTTAGTGGCTGTCGTTCCTGCAATCTCGATATGATTCCCCACCCGCACCGCGCGGCTGTATCCCACTCGGGCCTCCCACGGCGAACCCGACGATATGTTTACTCTTCCTGTCATGTGAATCCTCCTGGTCATCCTGAATTTCATGCGGACAGACGAACTCGCGGTTGTTAAACCACCAACCTACCGACGAACCGAGAAGGGCCCTAGAACCGCATAGATCACGGATACATGGTCGCGTTTCTGTCCCCATGGCGTGACATTTCTCGTTCCTCTGAAGTTATAGTGTGATACCAGCACGCACCGGCAGGGGTTTATAAGAACCATACCTTTATACTCTCAACGGCTCTCCCTACCACTTGCGCGCCGTTGTCTGATGCTCCGGCAATTTCTTCCGGACGACCTATTCTAACGCAAACCATTCCGATAGCGGATACTGGACCCCCGGAATGTCACGCGTCTCTCCTGCCCAGGAAACCACATCCCCAAAACTCAGGGTTCTTCCTCGATCCTGTGGTGTAGAGGACTCAATCCCTGCATCACACAACCACCTTCGTACACTGGAGCTACCTCCGTCATCGTGTGCGGCAATCCGGACCGAAGAATTGACCTGGTCAAACCCGCTCCCACATAATAGGAATGTCCGTCAGGAACTCTCAGCTTTTTAGGATGCCTTCCCGGAACTCATGCCCTCACCGAGACGGACTCTATACTCTGTGAGATCGGACAAAACCGGACGGAAAATTTCCCTCAAGAACAACCGATGCGTGGTTGGAGCGTAGGGCATATAGAGGTGGGTCAAGTGTGGTCTTAACGCTTCTGAGCATTATCGGGAGTGCCGCTTTTGCCCTGAGCGGTGCTCTGGTCGCCATAGAAGAAGACTATGACATCTTCGGAATTATCGTGCTGGGTTTCACTACCGCTTTCGCCGGGGGGATGATTCGCAATCTCATTGTCGGGCTCCCTATTGCTATGGTCTGGCACCAAAACGGTGCATTTACCGCCGCCTTGATAGCGATTTTTGTTGCCATTATATCGCCATCGAGTGTGGTCAAATATGGGCTGAAGACCGTGCTCGTGTTTGATGCTCTCGGCTTATCGACGTTCGCCATCGAAGGTGCATTGTACGCTGCACGGATCCATGCTCCCCTGAGCACGGTGATGGTCGCCGCCGTGATGACGGGGACTGGTGGGGGTGTCATTCGCGATGTTTTGGCACGGCGAAAGCCCCTTGTACTGCGCGCCGATACATATGCTATTTGGGCCCTCTTAGCCGGTGCTATAATTGGGTTAAAATGGATCAAGCCCCATACGGATTGGGAAATCTACACGTTGATCATCATGATTTTCGTCTTGCGTCTGTTGTCCATGATTTTTAAGTGGCGATTGCCCCATGCCCGAAATGGGACCCGGCACCCGATTTCAGAACGGAGAAGTTAAGGTAACCATAGAAGCGTGTGTGAAGGAATCTGCCCGACACCCGTTTACGGACCACCGTAACGCATGAACAGCCCCCCCACACAAGCGCCCTAAAATTCATCCATAGGCGATTCCCGAGCCCCTATACCAACAATCTTCGTGTGAGCCGTGAGAATGGTGATATACGTTGACTCTCCTGCGTTAGTTTCAAGACCCTTTAACGCAGCCGAAGCTTCCTTTCAATCCGATGGGCGGTATGCCCCGTCCAAGAACACGGGGACCGTTCGACTGACATTGGCTTCACTCGCAATGGTCACATCCTCTGGAAAACCGGCGGTGGCAAGCTCACGCCCGGACCCACACTCCTGCAAAATAGTCGGGACATCCGTTTTTACGTGCTCATATGCGCCTCTCGCTATGGCGGCTTCTGGTGATAGCCCTCGAGGATCAAATTGACTCAAGATCGCCCCAGCCCCAATGAAATCTTCGATGGCCGGGCGGAGCATGCCATTCGGCCATTGCTCACCGCACGCAATGATGCTGACCGTGGCCCGAGGATATTGACGGTTGATGAAATCCGCTATGGCTTGGGCATTCCGTAAACATCCGGCAAGCACTGGAATCTTTAGCTTTTGGGCAATAAGGGTGCATGCCGAACCATTTGGAGATGGTAGCACAAGACGAGAATGGAATGGAATAGCCAATAAAGACGCGGGCGATAGCGATGGCCCCACTCCCCGTTGTCCGGCTAACATCGCACGCACCGACCGAGCAAATGCCTTGGCGGAATCGTCTTTATACTGATAAGGAAAAACCGCCACGTCGCGGGAAACGGCGACCTCGACACAGGTCGTAAAAGACAGTACGTCGATAATGACCACCACCTCGGATATCACGGCCAATCTCTTGATACCTTCCACCCCCCATTCAAAACGAACCCGATAAGCAGTTTGATTAAAGATACCTGCGTCGTTCGCCATTATTTACCTCCTGATCTTGTTGTATGGTCCCTATTAAGGGTCGCATAGAGGCCCATCAACGACACCCTCAGTCCGGATCCCCAGCACAACACCTCCAAAGTCAGTAAACAACCTTCACCTGGGCCATGGTCTCTTAACCTTTTTTCCGTCGGTGGGAAGCCACCCGTTCGCGAGTGGCACAGCGCGGCGAGCAGTACCGACGGCCACCACCCTGGCCTAAATTTACGAAAGGCCGCCCACAGGATGGCGAAACACACAGGCCACCAGGCGGGCGTTGTTTTTCGCTGGCTAGGATGGCGAGTGCCATAGCGGACGAGGCGGCAAACCAGGTACGCCACGGTCCATTGTCATTCGGATCGATATGCAGGTGCCAAGGAGAATGGTCATGATCCGTGAGGCGTGGGGCGCAAGCGTATCGGACAAGCAAGGCATTGATGTGTGCGACCGCCGCCGCCATATTGGGGGCCGCAAACACGGCATAAATTTCCTGAGCGGCCTGCCGAAGGTCCGCGATATCCTCGGCATCGAGAACAGGATTGGATTCCCCGAATTCCTGCAAGATGCCCTGCGTCAGAGCCCGCGCAGTCGCAACATCATGAGATTCGATGAGTAGCGTCGCGATGAGTGTGGCGGCTCGTTGAGCCGCATGGGTAGCCGACCCTAGTTTCCACTGCCCCAGATTGCTTCTGCTCATAACTTCAGTGTATCATATGTAACGTGATTATTTGTAAAATACGTTACGGTATCGTGATATATTTCGTTGGTGCTCTGCTCGCACGGCTGAGCGATGAGATGGGGGGCCAAACCCTCTTGCTGCTCAGTCTCGCCGTATCCCATTCGATCATCTTAGGAGCAGACGTGCTGGCAACGTTGACGGTTTCCGCTGCTGTCGGGGGACCTCTTTTGGGTTCCCTGATGGATCGCACACCGCAACCCGGACGGGTGCTCGCGGTTACCTTGAGCACGTATGCCATCGGGTTTGCACTCCTAGCCACAACCTTGGGACACATTCCCCTATGGGCGTCCCTGACGGTGGCATGGGTGGTCGGCAGTTTAACGTCAACCATTTCCGGTGGATGGTCATCACGCCTACCCGATGTGGTGCGCGCCAATCATCTTGGTCGGGCATCCGCGGTCGACGCGGCAAGCTACCATATTGCGGGATTGGCAGGCCCGGCGAGTGCAGGGCTGTTGGTCATGGCATGGAGCGGTGTCCCGGTCGCCATGTTACTGAGTGTCTTAATTCTGGCCGCAGTACCTGCCGCGTGGCAGATGCCCACCGTCCCGCGCCCTGAGAATTCGACACGGAGACTCTGGGCTACGCTGTGGTCGGGATTACGAACCAGCGCCATCTCTCGCACCTTGAGGCGGGCCACCCTGGTATCAGCCGTGTCTTATTTCGGTTTCGGAATGATAAGCGTGATCGCACCACTGGTGGCACTGACGACGTGGGGGCACGCTGGTTTTGGTGGAGTGCTCCTATCGGTCTTGTCCGTCGCTGCCCTTCTCATCACGGTGATTTATCAGATGCGCCGTAAAACTCCGCCGTTCAGGGCGGAGATATCAGGCGCTGACCCCGGAGGGGTCAATCCGGCGTTTCCTGTTGCTCGATGTATTGCTTGATGATCG
>JAJYPK010000083.1 GCA_021795465.1 Bacillota bacterium | reverse complement strand
CGGCATGTTGCTGGCGGGATAAGCGGTGGCGAGTCAGGAGGGTCACTCCGAGGGTCTCTCGACCCGCGACGCAGCCATGGTGGTTCCCCCAGAATCTCCGCCCTTTAGGGCGGGGAGGTTCAATCGCGTTAATGGAGGAGACTAAGTATGGGAGATTGGACGTTTCTAACGAATCACGCGCAAGTTCTTCTGTGTGTTGCGGGAAGTGGAGGCGATCACTTAACGGCGCGCGAAATCGCGGAAAACGTGCGTATTACCGAACGAGCGGTTCAGCGCATTTTGGATGATCTGGAAGAGGAAGGCTACATCAGTCGATTTCGTGACGGACGGACCAATCGGTATGAGATTCATCCGGAGCGTCCTATGCGTCATCCTGCTCAACGCGGCGTGGCTGTCCGCGATCTTATTGAACTTCTCACTTTATCCGAGTGAAATCGTTAATGGCTGTGGATTACCCGTCGGAGCCTAATGCTTCACATGTCTCATGAGAGTAGCACATGCCGACTAGGTCGCTGTGTGACATGGGTGACGCGTCTAGCTCACCGCACTCTAGACCCCACTTAGTGCTGAATGGATAATCTGCTCTTTGAATTTTACCCACTTCTCAAGATCCTTACGGCGTCGGGTTTCTCCTTTATTGCACCATCGCTTCTTAGGCCTTGCGCCGTTCGTCCACGCACAATACGCGAGGACTTTCCACCCACCGAGCATGCTTGGTTATGGTCTCGACTGAAATTATTATATAGCATGACACCGCGGCAGGAGTACGAATTTGGCTCTGCCGAGCCACGAACGGATATCGACTTTACGTAAAATTTTAGTCAGAAAAAATACCGCTTGACATACGACCTCAAAACCGTGATATAGTTATCGCGTAACAACATTCTCTTTATTCGGCGTGGGACCGAAGATTTGGAACAGGATCGAAATGCGGGGAGAAATTCGATGTCTAAGACGTTTCGTGCGTATCACGGGCGAGAGGTCGCTCTAGCCACCAAACATCACAAAGAGGAGGTCCTAGGACCTCCTCTGCTTCAGAAGGTGGGGATAACCCTGGTGGTTCCCGAGGGGTTAGACACCGATCTGCTCGGCACGTTTAGCGGAGAGGTGGAACGACCTGGAGTCTCTCGTGATGTTGCTGTGAAAAAGGCATGCTTGGGGATGAACGCGTTAGGCTTGCCGTTAGGGCTGGCCAGTGAAGGGAGCTTCGGACCCCATCCGCAATGGATGTTCATGCCAGTCGACCATGAGTTATTGGCATTTGTGGATGCGGATCAGGGCATTACGGTAGTCGAGCAGGTACTCAGTACCGAGACCAATTACTCCCATATTCGAGTAAGCGCCATGGATCATGAATTAATGGACTTTTTGAGTCGTGCGGCATTTCCTTCCCATGGTGTTGTCGTGCGGCCTGACTCGGGTTGGCAACCGGGATTTCTGTTCAAAGGGATTACAGATTCTAAAACACTTGGTGAGGCCGTTGAGCAGTGTATAGGGGTGTCCGACAACGGTTATGTCCATGTGGAAACCGACATGCGAGCTCATATGAACCCAAGTCGGAGAGCCGTACTCCGTCAAGCGGCTGAGGCTCTTGGAACCCGGCTTGCTACCCCGTGTCCAGCGTGTGGTACCCCCGGATGGGGTGTCGTGGACGTGATAAGGGGACTCCTATGCGAAGAGTGTGGGACCAAGACCACACTGGTGTGCGCCGAGGTTTACGGATGTGTTCGTTGTGATTATCAACAAGAGAGCCCTCGAGGCGATGGAATCCTTAAAGCGTCACCGGAATTTTGTCCGTGGTGCAATCCCTAACACGTTTGTGATGTATGCCATAAGCGTCATGATGACCCGATGATCAGTGTAAAAAGGAGGGCACAAATGCAAGACATTTGGCATGGAAATCCACCGTACGAAGACGATGAGGGGAGTCTCCTCACCGCGCGCTCAGATCTTCGCGCCCTGATTGTAGGTGCAGTCGACGACCCTTACCAATCCGTTGTAGAGAAATTATTGGGTTGCAGGGGACACGGGCTTTGGGTCCATTGTGAAGGTGGTTGGATATGGGATCCCTATGGATCACTCGTCCGCAGTGTTCTCATGACGGTGCACCGCCATCGAGCCGTCCAAAACATTTTTGTGGTGACGCAGTTGTGTTCCAAAAATTCGACCGTGCCTTCGCCACGATCTTCTCTAGGAACCGAAAATCCTCCGTCTGTGGTGCGGACGGTGCAATACTTATTGCAGCATGTCTATCACGTGGACCCAGCCCAATGGTTCGATTCGAGCATCGATCAGGAAACCGCGGTAGCACACTCCGTGCAATTGTTAAGAGGGCATCCTTTAATGCCCGAGACGACCGTGGTTCAGGGATTTCTGTTGAATGAAGACGCGTCACAATTAACTCACGTGGAGGCATAAAATCCCAAGCGCGCTTATACGAGATGTGAGGTCCAGCTAACAGGAGGTGGAAGGCATGGATTGTGGAGCCTGTGAAGGACATGGGGAATGGCTTTGTCCCGTATGCGCCAGGGACCATGGGGCTCAGCCCGCGTGCACGCAGTGTGGCGGACATGGGTATGTGGTGTGTACGATGTGCGGCGGTAGTGGATTTTTAGAAGAGTAACAACAGTACGGGAGAAGAGGGGAAAGAGAAAATGACTCAACCTACAGCGATTACTGTGGCTTACGGAGATGGGATTGGACCAGAAATTATGGCGGTAGTATTAGACATTATGCAAGCGGCGGGAGCGCAATTGGCGATCGAGACGGTGTCCATAGGAGAGCAGGTGTACCTGGCAGGGATAAAAAATGGTATGGAGCCGGGTGTCTGGGAGTCTATCCGACGCACCCATGTGTTTCTCAAAGGCCCGGTGACCACCCCCCAAGGAGGGGGCTATAAAAGTGTCAATGTTACCTTGCGAAAGGCTCTCGGAATGTTTGCGAATGTACGTCCAAGCGTCTCGTATCATCCGTTTGTCCATACTCGACATCCGATGATGGATGTGGTGATTATTCGGGAAAATGAAGAGGATTTATACGCCGGCATTGAGCATCGCCAAACCAATCAAGTCTATCAGTGCCTCAAACTCATTACGCGGCCCGGTTCTGAGAAAATCATCCGATATGCCTTCGAATATGCTCGATCCTACGGTCGTCATAAGGTGACGTGTTTAGTAAAGGACAACATCATGAAATTGACAGACGGTTTGTTTCATCAGGTGTTCGATGAAATTGCTGCGGAGTATCCAGACATTGAAAACGAGATGTGGATAGTGGATATAGGTGCGGCCAAGCTGGCCGCGAGTCCCGAACAGTTTGATGTGCTTGTGATGCCTAATCTCTACGGAGATATTTTGTCCGATGTGGCTGCCGAATTGTCCGGTTCTGTAGGGTTGGCGGCCTCGGCCAATATCGGGGACCATTGTACGATGTTCGAAGCTATTCACGGTTCCGCTCCCCGCATTGCCGGCAATAATCGAGCGAATCCCTCGGGGCTTCTCCTGGCTGCGGTGATGATGTTGACGCATATTGGTCAACCCGATGTGGCGGCTCGGGTCCACAATGCATGGCTCAAGACCATCGAGGATGGGATCCATACGGCCGATATCTTTGTGGCAGGAATTAGTCATCGAAACGTAGGCACAACCGAATTTGCCGAAGCCATCAAGGAACGTCTCGGTGATGAACCTAACACTCTCGCCCGGGCATCGTATGCGGCGTTGCCAACGCTGTCGCGATGGCAGCCCAAAGAGGTGCACAAAGCAAACAAACAGCTGATGGGGGTGGATGTGTTTCTGGACTGGGATGAAGGGTCACCATCAGATTTAGGTGATACCTTGAAATCTCTTGAGGCGGGCCCCCTAATATTGCAAGTGATTACCAATCGCGGAGTCAAAGTGTGGCCCGACGGTTTTGACGAGACATTTTGCACCGACCATTGGCGATGCCGATATTTAGCACCAAAAGCAGGTCTCGTGGACCATCGTCATATCATCGCGCTTATGGACAGGATTAGGGAGATGGGTTTGGACAGCATTAAGACCGAGAATCTTTATCTGTTTGATGGTGTCCCAGGATTTTCAGCGGTCCATGGATAACACGACGCGTCCATCCGGATGAACGGCCCATTTAGAACTGGGTCAGGAGGTGTGAGAGATGGTGCCCCCGTATACTGCAGAGTCCTTGCCACACGTGCTGCATGCGTTGTTGGCCCACAGCGGTGTAGCCCTGCTCGGGTTGTCCGTGTTGGTTAGTGCATTTATGTTTCTATTTGGTTTCACTATCGGCCGTACATTTGCAGAACGAAAAGATGATGAGCTAGGACCACGTGAACACGGCGTCATTCTCTTTAGAAGACGCGAGGATAGGTAAGGCGTCCTCCCCAAGGATAACGCTGGCCAGCTCCGAGAATCTGTTGGGAGGGCCCGTCAATGGACGGTGGGACTCACGCCTTTGCGCCCGGGCCCTCGAAGAGGTTGCGGATGGGTATATGTGGGTGGAAGAATTATCTTTGGGAACGTGCGGATCTGTGGCGATCAGGGCAGGATTAATGGCTTTGACAAGATAACCCGCAGGGTTGAGCGCAGTCAGTATCTAAGATTCTTCGAGGGAATCGATGAGGTGATGTTGCCGGATAGGGTCGCTCTAAATCTAAACGGTATCGGATTTGGTGTAGGAACAGGTGCCATTGCCAGTTACTTGTTGAATGTTTTCCTGTAAGGAGTACCTCCGTTAGGGCCTTACAGGGGAGTATGCTCGTCAAGAAGCGGAGGATCAACACTCGTCCGCCATAAATGCAAGACGTTTTTTATTGACGATTGAGATCTTGTGCGCTGCCACTGCCTATAGTACCATGAGAGTGAGGAGAGCACCTCAGAGAGGATCGTGCCACTATGTATATACTGCGCGGGTATTCACGGTCCTGAAGAATAGTCCGAGTGTCCAGGAATCCTATGTCAAAGCAGCACTCCGGGTCCTTAACGAGGAGGAAATGAACCATGGTAGAAAAGGGCTTTGACGAGTTGATGAGGTTTGCCTATCGCATTGAACTATACCCGGACGAGGACGGTGGGTTTGTGGCGACCATTCCTGAGTTGCCCGGCTGTGTGACCCTGGCAGAGACTAAGGAAGCGGCACTCACGCTGATTGAAAACGCCAAGGAAGTATGGATCAGCACTGCTCTGGAACAGTCGATCCCAATTCCGACCCCGGGGAGATCCTATTCTGGCAAGTTGAACGTGCGACTCCCGAAGTCGCTTCATCGAACCTTGGCCATTCGCGCGGACGAGGAAGGCGTCAGCCTCAATCACCTCATCGTCTATAAATTAACCCAAACGATGGAAGGCATGGAACCGGGCAGCCCAGCGAAGAAACCCCAATCTCAGAGTGTTTCGACCCGTAATCCCCGGGTTCACGGTTCGCGGTCGACCTCGGGCTTTAGTGATATCAACCGTTAGAAATAATGCAGTCATAAATCTACTAGCTTACGGGGGCGACTGCACCGCAAGGAGTTTCACGTGTCCACGTCGAGACAGGCGACCACGCCTTCATCGGGAGTAAACCTGTGAGCCGTAACGACTCCCCGTTCCTGAAAGGTCGCTATTCCTCTGTTTTGCGACAACAAGCCATCACTGTGACTGGTGCCGGAAGTCGGTGACCATTTGCTTGGTGGAGCGGGGACCCCCTATATCTTTAGACGAGGAGGGTAAGCAGGTGATAAAATATGAGACAAATATCAATGAGTATATTGCCCACATTCGTGATGTGGACAATTCCATCCAAACCGTTTCGGAACATTTGGAAGGCGTGCGACAGGGATGCGAGGCTTTTGGATCCCAGATAGGGGTCACCCATCTGGCAGGATTAGCCGGATTACTTCACGACCTCGGCAAGAACACTGAGGTCTTCAAGAAGTATATAATTGAGGCCACTTCTCATCCGGACAATCCTCCCCGAAGAGGCTCTGTGGACCACTCGACAGCCGGAGGACGCTTCATTTATCGTCGCTATCACCAAAAATCGACTGACGGCAACGAAAAGTTGGCGGCAGAGTGGATAGCCAACTGTATTATTTCCCATCATCAAGGTCTTCGCGATTATCTAGATGCCGATGCTAATGCTCCCTTTTTCGAGCGCGTTGCGAAAAAAACCGATGGAATGGAGGAATACGAAACGGCCGAAACCGCGTTTTTGGCCGGGTGGGCACCTGAGAAGTTGGATCGCTATTTTACCGCTGCGCAACAGGAAGTCGCGCTGGCTCGTGGCATAATTCGTAAGAACGGATTGCGGCCCGCGATTACGTCCGCTCTTCTTATTAAATACCTCTTCAGTTGCCTAATCGATGCGGACCGCACAGACACGCGCCAGTTCGAAGAAGGCCACTGCGAACCGTGGACGACCGATTACCGGGATTTTTTCGCCCGGAGTTACGATAAATTGATGAACGAGATGCGGTCCTATGAAGATGGCGTAGAAGCCGAGCATCCCATAAACAAATTACGGAGAGACATGTCCCAACAATGCGAGGATTTCGCCGACCGTGGGTCGGGGATCTATACGCTTTCCATTCCGACAGGAGGGGGGAAGACGTTGTCCAGTCTTCGCTATGCGCTGAAGCATGCACTCCTCCACGGTAAAGAACGCATTATTTACGTAGTGCCATACATGACCATTATCGAGCAAAACGCCAAGAGGATTCGGGATATCCTTCAGGAGGACGACCTCGTGTTGGAGCATCACTCCAACGTCATGGAAGATCTGGATTCCGACGGGAGCGAGTATAATTTATACAAAAAGCGTCTCGGTTTGGCTCACGACAATTGGGATCGTCCCTTGATATTTACGACTATGGTACAGTTCTTAAACACGTTCTATGCCAAGGGAACGCGAAATGTTCGGCGCCTACATAGGCTCTCTAACGCTGTCCTTATCTTTGATGAAGTGCAGGCGGTCCCACCGAACTGTGTCTCCCTCTTCAATGTTGCCGTCAATTTTCTCAGTGTCTTCGGACAATCCACTGCCGTCTTATGTACAGCGACGCAACCCTCGCTAGAATTTGTTCGGAACAACCTAAAGATGTCTGCGGGGGCGGAAATCATTAGTAACTTGAACGAAGTGGCTGAACCGTTCAAGCGTGTAACGGTCGAGGACTTGACTGCTATTCCGATGGAGGGCTCGGAACTCGCACAGTTCATCGAAGAACGCTTGAGAGAAGTCGACCGGGTGCTAGTCATACTGAATACCAAGTCGGAGGTACGTAAGCTATTTTCGCACCTTGATAATAGGCCGGGGATAAAGGAGAACGGCGTCCAGCTTTTTCATCTCAGTACGAATATGTGCGCAGCCCATCGCAATGAAGTTTTGCAGAAGACAAAGGACGCGTTGGGCGCAAAGATGCCACTGGTTTGTGTCAGTACGCAACTGATTGAGGCTGGGGTTGACATTAGCTTTGATTGTGTCATCCGTTCCCTGGCCGGACTCGATTCCATCGCTCAAGCGGCCGGGAGGTGTAACCGACACGGACGAGACCCGCTGAGAAAAGTGTATGTGATTCAATCAGCAGATGAGGTATTAACCCATCTTCCCGAAATTCGGACAAGGGCTGATGTGACCTTGCTTGTGCTCAACGAATTTGCACAAGCACCTGAGCGTTTTGGTAACGACTTATTATCGTCGAGCGCTATGACAACCTATTTTCGCTATTATTTTGATCGAATACGCGGGGAACTTGATTACCCGATTTTGGAGTCGGGCCAGAGTCTGTTTGAACTTCTCAACAAAAACAAGTCTTTGTTTGATGGTTACTGTCGCAGATACGGACGCCAGCCGGAGATATTGAGTCGACCATCGTTCGCTAGCGCAGAACGGCATTTTCATGTGATCCATAATTCTGGCAAGCCAGTGTTGGTACCGTGGAATGAAGACGCCAGGGAGTTGTTGGTGAAGCTGAATGGTGAAGTGGAGCCCAAGGACCTAAGTAGACTCCTACGCCAGTCACAGCAGTACGTCGTCGATTTGTACGATCACGATATTCATACGCTTGACAGGAACGGTGACATTTTTCCGTTACTGCACGGGCACGTGCTAGCATTGCGAGAATCGGCCTATTCAGAGGAGTTTGGTGTGGAGATAGAAGGTAAGGGGCGTTTACCGTGGGAAGGTGCCTAAAGTGTTCGTGTGTACATCATAAAGCCCGCAAGTAACGCGGGCTTTTTACACCAGATGTCAATCCACAATTTTCAATCCACGCTCTGGGCGACGAATATAGTTTATCACAACATGTTTCGCAAGGGTTTTCGCCCGGTGAAGAACCTACCGTGTTGATTCATGGCGGCCACGAATTAGCTCCCTCAAGATTTCCTAGGACACATTCCACAGAGGATCTTTCGCATCCCGATTCTATTTCGTTGCCCAGTTGTCAACGAGATTGGTCAATAGGCTCAAAGAAATGAATCTCAGAATCTCCGCTCGCCACGTCTCCGGGCAACCGGACCATGATGTCGTCGACGACGTTGAGCGACAATGGGCATGCTCCCGACTTCGTGTGATTCCAAAGAGAATTCACTCAGCCGTCGTCCACGTATGATACATAGACCTGACTGCATTCAATGGGATTTGCCAATGGTGCGAACGGCCAACCCTGAAGAACATTTCCCGAATAAATTTTCAATATGGACTCTTGACGCTTTTTTATAAAATGGGATATTATACTATTTGCAACGGAGTGAATGTTTTGATATCAATACACAAGAAAGGAAGGTGCTGTCACGAGAAATGAAATCCAGTTCGTGGTCTATGGGAACTACGCACTGTTTACCGATCCGCTGACTAAACTGGGCGGCGAGAAACTTTCTTATCAAGTACCAACCTATCAGGCTTTGAAAGGCATTGTGGAAAGCGTTTATTGGAAGCCGACGATATTGTGGCTGATCGATGAGGTAAGAATTATGAATCCCATCCAGACGGAATCCAAAGGTATTCGACCGGTCGAGTATAACGGCGGCAATACACTCGCTTATTACACCTATCTAAAAGATGTGCGTTATCAAGTGACGGCCCACTTTGTCTTCAACCCACAACGGGAGGAGTTGATTGCGGACCGAAACGAGCACAAACATCACAATATCGCTAAACGATCGGTTCAACTCGGCGGGCGAAGAGATGTTTTCTTGGGCGCGCGTGAATGTCAGGCATATGTCGAACCGGAAAAATTTGGTAACGGTAGAGGTTTTTACGACGAGATTGCAGAGATCGACTTCGGGATGATGGTGCACGGCATCAACTATCCTGACGAGACCGGCCAAAGTGAGCGCGCCACTCGATTATGGCATGTAAAGATGCAGTATGGTCGCATTCGCTTCATTCCCCCGCGAGCGTGTGACCTCATTCGACATACGGGAAACGGCGTGGCCAAAAAATTCGGGCTAGATGATGTGGAACTTGTGGAGGCTTTGCACACAGAATATTTTCCAGAAGGGGGAGCATGAGTGAGTTGGCTGACAAATCTCCTACAGACCTATGAGAACAATGTTGCCGGGATCGGGCAGTACGAGAAAAAACGTAACGGACGGGAATACGCGCTAATTCCCGTGGCGCATACGACGCAAACTGCGCACATAGAGGTGCACCTTTCTCTGGATGGACGCTTCCTAAGGGCGAGGGTAGTCGACAAAAACGAGGCCAACACTATTATTCCGTGCACGGAAAAGTCTGCAAGTCGCACAAGTTCGCCCGAACCCTATCCCCTCTTCGACAAGTTGGTGTATGTAGCAGGAGACTACCCCCGCTATTGCGGGGCTCCGAAGGGAAATCCTCATGACGAGTATCTGAGGAATCTTCGGGCTTGGTGTGAATCTCCTGATAGCCATCCAAAAGTAATCAGCGTTCTTGCCTATCTCAGCAAAGGGACTCTAATGACCGACTTGATTCGCGAAAAGATTCTGTGGTTAGACGAGCAACACAGGTTGCTTGAAAAGTGGCCTGACTCGATGGGCGGAAAACCACCTCTATTCAAGGTGTTAGTCGGTGACCAGGGATCTGCCTTTATTCGCTTTGCTGTAGCTGTCCCCGGTGAGCCGGAGGATCGTCTGTGGCGGGATCGGTCGGTTCAAGAATCCTTTATCCGTTACTATGAGAGGACGCTAACCGCGGAGGATTTGTGCTACGTGACGGGCCAGGTCCGGCCCTATGTGGATCTACATGCGTCGCGAATTCGCAACTCCGGAGACAAAGCCAAGCTCATTTCCGCCAATGACACGAATGGATTTACGTTTCGGGGCCGTTTTCAAAATAGTCGTGAAGCTGCCATTGTTAGCTACGACGTATCTCAGAAGGCGCACAACGCTTTGAAATGGCTGATCGAACGCCAAGGGAGCATGACAATTGACGGCAAAGTGTTTTTAATCTGGGGCACCGATCGCCTGGACGTTCCCGATCCGTATCAGGCTAGTTGCGATTTGTATGAGGACGAGGTCAGCGGGGAATCGTGGTTGGAAGGCGATCCCACCCATCAAGCATATGCAAGGCAGATCCGAAAAGCATTGAGCGGATACCGGTACCACAGTGATTACGCGTCTCGAGTTATTGTCATGGTGTTGGACTCCGCAACACCGGGTCGGATGTCGGTCGTCTATTATCGCGATCTTGAGCGCGATCCATTTCTGGACAGGTTACAGAATTGGCACGAATCGTGTAGTTGGTTGCATTGGTACCGGAAGAACGGAGAGAACCGATCTGTGAGCTTTTGGGGGGCTCCAGCTACTAAGGACATCGCCTTTGCGGCGTACGGTCCACGCGCCGGCGATAAAGTTACCAAAGTGTTGCTCGAACGTATGCTCCCGTGTATTATGGACAGTCAACCAATTCCGACCGATATCGTGCGAAGTGCGGTCCACCGGGCCTCTAACCCAATGGGCATGGAGCTTTGGGAGTGGAATAAGACCCTCAGCATTACTTGCGCATTAGTGAAAAAAACCTATGAACAGGAGGGCTTTAGTGTGGCTTTGGACGAACGGATTGACAGCCGTGACTATCTTTTCGGGCGATTGCTGGCGATCGCCGATGTATTGGAGCGATCGGCCCTAGATGACAAAAGGGCATCAAACGCCATTCGGTATATGAATGCGTTTTCCCGATATCCGGCGAGGACGTGGGGAGTAATTCAGTCTAATATCCAGCCGTATCAGGCGCGGCTAGGAACCAAGGCGACCTATTACAACAAACTTATCGACAAGGTGGGTTCGATGCTCAAACCGGAGGACTTTACGAATCAACCTTTAAGTAGTCAATATCTGCTTGGATTTTACAGTCAACGCCATGACTTATACTCCAAGAAGAGCGGACACCCAGTTGAGGAAGACCCAATCCTAGAAACAAACAATCAGGAGGAGATATAACAGATGGAAACCTTAAACCGAAAAATTGATTTTGCAGTAGTTTTATCCGTTCGCAATGCGAACCCTAATGGGGATCCGCTAAATGGTAATCGACCCCGACAAAATTACGACGGAAAAGGAGAAATTTCAGACGTGTGTCTAAAGCGAAAAATCCGCAATCGCTTGCAGGACATGGGGGCGTCGGTTCTCGTTCAGTCTGACGAGCGAAGACAAGATAATTATCGCAGTATCAAGGACCGCGTCGACGGCAGCCCTAACGTAAGTAAGTATGCCGCGGGAAAAAATCCTAACAGCGAGTCATATGCGCAAGCCGCATGTGCGGAGTGGATTGATGTACGTAGTTTTGGTCAAGTATTTGCATTCAAGGGCAACGGAGCGACGGGGGTGTCGGTTGGCGTTCGTGGGCCAGTTTCTATCCACACGGCGGTAAGCATCGATCCTGTCGACATATCCAGTATGCAGATAACAAAGAGTGTTAATACGGAAACCACCAAAGACCCTGAGAAAAGGGGGTCAGATACCATGGGGATGAAGCATCGAGTTGATTTCGGCGTATATGTGTTCTATGGGAGTGTAAATACGCAATTAGCGGAGAAAACCGGATTTTCTTACGGTGATGCAGATATGGTACGGAAAGCCCTGATAACCTTGTTTGAAAACGACTCTTCGTCCGCTCGACCAGACGGTAGTATGGAAGTCCATCAACTTTATTGGTGGGAGCATCCTTCCAAGTTAGGCAAATACTCGTCTGCCCGTGTTCATCGATCCCTACGGGTCGGACTAAAAGGGTCGGTAACAGAAGCAAAATCAATTGATGATTATGAAATCACCGTTGACACGTTGGATGGCTTACCGGTACAAACTTATGCCGGAATATGACGAAGATGATTTTTTATTATTGTCTGGGATCCAGCATTTTCATTTCTGCCGTAGACAGTGGGCGCTCATTCACATCGAACAGCAGTGGCAGGAAAACGTTCTTACACTAGAGGGGGCGTACGTTCATGAAGTAGTGGACAACCCATTTGTTCGTGAAAAGCGGAAGGATAAACTAATTGTCCGCGCTATGCCCGTTCAATCGCACGAATTAGGTGTGACCGGAATTTGTGACGTGGTGGAATTCGTTCGCGACCCCAGCGGAATTGAATTACCGGGACAGGAAGGGCGTTTTCTTCCTGTCCCGGTGGAGTACAAGCGAGGTAAGCCGAAGAGGGATGACTCGGACCGTTCCCAGCTCGTCGCGCAATTAATGTGTCTCGAAGAGATGCTAGCATGCGAGTTGGATCTCGGTTATCTGTTTTACGACGAGATTAAGCACCGGGTCGCCGTTCCTGTCACTCGAGATGATAAAGAAAAAGTTAGGAAGTCTCTGCTGGAAATGCACCAGTATTTTCAAAGACGTCACACTCCGAAAGCCAGGGTTAGTCCCAAGTGCAAAAACTGCTCGTTGCACAGTATTTGTCTTCCCGAGCTTATGGACCGCCGTTCTGTAGCCAGTTACATGGAAAGCAGGTTGACGGAATGAGGAGACTCTTAAACACGTTGTTTGTGACCACACCCGATTCGTATTTAGCACTGGACGGCGAAAACATCGTAGTCAAAAAAGATGGGGATATCCTGAAACGCTATCCACTTCACAATTTGGAAGCCGTGTGTACATTCGGTTATGCTGGAGCAAGTCCTGCATTGATGGGATACTGTGCCGAGAAGAATATTGCGTTGACATTCTTGACAAGAAGCGGACGTTTTCTTGCTCGGGTCACTGGTGAGGATAGGGGAAACGTCACGCTTCGAAAGGAACAATATCGAATTTCAGATGACGAGAAGAGGAGTGTTTTAGTAGCCCGGAATTTCATTTTCGGAAAAATATACAACAGTAAGTGGATCCTGGAGCGAGCCACCCGAGACCATCCGTTGCGACTTGACGTGCCCCGTCTCAAACGAGTTACGGCCTCGTTGACCGAAACGCTGAAATCGGTTCGCAAAGTAGAGGCTTTGGAGGTTTTGCGCGGAGTGGAGGGCACGGCAGCTAGTCAATATTTTTCGGTACTGAATGATCTCATACTACAACAAAAAGTCGATTTCGTATTTCGTGGACGAAGCAAACGGCCACCGTTGGACCGCGTCAATACGCTACTTTCATTCGCGTACACGCTACTTAGTCACGAAGTTAGTTGGGCATTGGAAACAGTTGGGCTAGATGCCTACGTCGGTTTCATGCATCGGGACCGACCAGGAAGAGCTTCGCTTGCGCTGGACGTGATGGAGGAGTTAAGAGGAGTTTATGCGGACCGATTTGTCTTATCGCTCATCAATAAGAAAATGGTGGCCGCAGGTGGTTTTTACCAAAAAGAAAACGGAGCCGTTCTCATGGATGTAGAAGGTCGAAAGCGGGTACTCCAAGCATGGCAGGAGAAGAAACAAGAATCGATCTTACACCCATATTTGCAGGAAAGGATCTCATGGGGACTCGTGCCGTACGCACAAGCTTTGTTACTCGCGCGCTATATTCGAGGGGATTTAGAAGAATATCCTCCTCTCCTATGGAAGTAGGGATTTACTTGCTGATATTGATTACTTACGATGTTCGCACCACGGATGTCGGCGGAAGACGACGATTATCCCGGGTTGCGAAAGTGTGTCAAAATTTTGGACAGCGGGTTCAAAACTCCGTGTTTGAGTGCGTGTTGGACAGCACACAATTCCGTCATGTCAAACATGAATTAGAGTCATTGATTGATGTTAATCGGGACAGCCTACGCTTTTATAATCTTGGAGACAAATATAAAAGGAAGGTGGAGCACTTCGGCATCAAGGAGTCATACGACATCGAGGGTCCATTGATTTTATAAGAGGAGGCGCGGGAGACCATGGGTGCGAATGTGAAGCTCCCATGAAAACTGTTGCAGGCTCGCACCTCAGAATTAGTCGAAATTGGTGAATAACTGTATGACGTGTGGCATATTTATCCGTAAATATGCAATTTGAACCCTTTATCAAGTGCAATGCGTTCGGATAGGCGGTAAATGGGCGAGATTCCACGGAATTTTGCTGTCGCACTCCTCACGGGGTGCGTGGATTGAAATGCCACGTAGATCGTGGAGGTGGATGCGTCCACGCGTCGCACTCCTCACGGGGTGCGTGGATTGAAATAACTCATACCGGGGTATTCCCAAATCGTGGTGGAGTCGCACTCCTCACGGGGTGCGTGGATTGAAATCTTGCCAAGCGGCGTCTCTCTGACAGCCGTCACCGGGTCGCACTCCTCACGGGGTGCGTGGATTGAAATTCATGAGGGAGCCTAACCAACAATTAACCAAGCGAGGTCGCACTCCTCACGGGGTGCGTGGATTGAAATT
>JAJYPK010000006.1:48045-53724 GCA_021795465.1 Bacillota bacterium | reverse complement strand
GCCTATGAGGGTTAACCCCCTCTCGAGCGATTTTTGGCGTCGTCCTTGGGATTCGAGTTGCCACGGTATTTCGTTAAGATCGACCAGATGCAACGGGGCTCACCTTCCTTAATACGTTTGTCTAAATCCGCTACCATAATCTATGCAGGACTTCGCTAAAGATGCCGCTAAAAGGATGTGATGAATTCATCCACTGTGATACGGACCACTTTTTTGTGCGGCGACCAAACATGCTCCACGTATAAGTCGGGATCCAAAAAATCACCGATTCGGGGGGGATTAGGGCCGAACAGGGTATCTTCGGGAAGAAAATTAGAGACCTTGTGCGAAGGCACCTCTTCTAAAATGGCGGGCATGTACCGAACTCCAGCGGCTAGGAGTCCAACGGCACGATGAGTACCGTCTCGAACAAAATACTGGCCCTGACAGGCTTGGATCTGACAAAAGACGGCGGTTTTGCCGACGGTAAAGATAACCCGCAATCCATTTTCGGTATCAAGCTTGGCTTCTGAGACTAGGACGTTTAAATCTGGGGTCAAGAGGGTACAGGCAATTTCACGGGTGCCGCCGGTCGTGACGCCACCCTTAATGTCTAATGCCTCGGGTGCGGGTGGCAGGCAGAGATTGAATACCTCGCGCGTACAGGGGGCAGAACTTGCCCGTTCTTGAGCAAAATCGAAAATCACGTGGGGCTGTACCGGGATCAATGAGGCAATATCCAATAGAGCAAAACGGACGTCATGACCCGAAAAAAGTTTCTGGAACAAAGGCCGCTGTCTAACGGTGGTAATGTGGTCCTGATATGCGTCGGGAATCGGCAACGGATGGGGGACTCCGATCGGGTCGCGCGTCGTGCGCCTATAGACAGCTCGTTCATCTCGCTGGCGAATATCCTCCGGTTCGAGAGACATCTCCGTTTGTCGGTGCAAAAATTCGAGGGTACTAATCACGGGACCCAACCCTAAGAGGTACCGTCCTTGCATCGGCATCAGCTCCTTCACCTATCGGACAAGTCCGGGCTGTGTGACACAACCCGGACTCTCCATTCCGTTTTTAGAGGTCGGTCACTGCGTTGATGTGCCGAATCGGTAGGTAGATGATTGAGACGTGAGCAGAGGCCGTTGCCTTGTGACTGGCTAGGGTCACAAAGGTCGTTTCAACATCGGCCAACTTACCCGTGAAATCGGTCTCATTGGTGTGGATAGAGACGGTTTCGCCAATCATCCGCTCGAGCACCCTCCGAAAGCTGGTTCCGGACCACCACTCAGAACCGTTGACCTCACTAAATTCACTCATAAATCCCACCCTTTCCCACATGAGCTACGTAGCTGGGCAAGAACACTCGCCTTGCATCACACAATATTCATGGGTGGGATTTTCTGACACAGCAGCTGTATTTTAGTAGCGATGGATGTCGTTGGCTTTTCCTGATACTGGTGGGTGCCGTGACCAGAAAACTTAAGAGGGTGTCTTAAAATAGGCTGAAACCCGAAATCGCAGGGTCTATCTTTCGCGAATGTGTGGTACCGTGTTCAAGGATAAAGCTCATAGTGGGGAGGAGGATGGGTGATGCGCGCTACCCAAAATGTTTTTCATCTGGCCATTCCCTGCCAAGACTTGGATGAGGCCTTCGACTTTTATGTGACAAAGCTCGGCTGTAAACTGGCGCGGCGTTATGAAGACAGAATTACTTTGGACTTTTTTGGGGATCAGGTCGTGTGTCATCTATCCGATGACATTGCCACCGATGTCCGCATGTACCCCCGCCATTTTGGCGTGACCTTCTATGATAAGAGGGAGTTTGATTTGTTGTTGCGGTTGCTGCGCATCCGGGAGATTCCTTTCTTTCAAGAGCCCACGAAGAGATTCGCCGGGTTAGCCGAAGAGCATTGGACCTTTTTATTAAGTGACCCCTCCAACAACGTGCTCGAATTCAAATACTATGAAGATCCGCGGATGATGTATTAAGCTTGGATGTAAGGGCGCGGAAACCTCAATCATGACGTACTGTATCACTCGTGGGTTGCACGAATTCGGAATCCAGGGAGATTCAACAGATGTAGTGATGGGCATGGGTAAAGACTAAGGAGGCCCGTTCCCGATTGACGCGATGACGCCCCCCGGTACAATGAGAAGAGCGGAACACGGGAGGGGGGAGACCATAGGTGGCCTCTACGTATGCCAGCACCAAATCCCTGTTTAAAATGTTGGTCAGCTATGATCAGAGCCAATGGCGTTGGCGAGCAGGCGCACGCAATGCCATTGGGCTCGGGATACCCTTGGTTGTGGGCCCTATTGTCCATGAGCCTATCCCGGCGATTGCTGTGACCGTGGGGGCCCTGGTCACGGGGTTTGCGAGTCTCAACGGAACCTTGCGTAAACGCTTTCGTACGATGCGGACAGCCATGATATGGATGGGCATCGCGACCGGCATCGGCACGGCGCTAGGCCACTATACGACGGCGATTATTCTCTTGGTGTTAGTGAGTGGATTTTGGGGAGGGCTGGCGGTCTCGCTCGGACTCGAGACCATGCAAATCGGGATTTTGGCGACGACCGCACTCATTATTTTTAGCGCCTTTCCGGAACCCTGGCCGATAGCGGGTGAAGAGGCGCTTTTGGTTATGCTCGGGAGTGCGCTGCAAATGGCTCTCCTTTGGCTCTTTCAAAAAATAGAGCCATCTACCACCGAAGAGGAACGAGGACTCTTGGCCGTGCTTGATGCGATGACGCGATATTTGGAAGCGCCAGGATCCTCGGGTGATCTAGACATGGCCTTAACCTTGGTGAAAGCTGAGGAGCAACTCAACGATTCGAATCTACCGATCGAGCGCTGGGCCCGCCTAAAATCGATTTTGGATCTTTTAGAAGCCATCCGCAACGACGTGTTGGCGGTCTCGCTCCCCGATGTTGCCTCGGACCTGGTCCAACAAGAAGACAGGATGAGGATTATCCAACGGCTTCAAGCCATTCGCCGGGGTCTGACCATGAGAATGCCTGCTGCCAGGACAAGTGGTCAGAGGATCGACACCACGCTTGCGCCCTCTACACGCTACGTCCATCTGACGACCCTGTTGGACACGGCGGTTGGATTTGCCACGGGCCAACCTTTGTGGCAAGAGACCTTAAGGCATCCTCCGACTCGGTTTCGACATCGATTGTGGCCCCGTCTTCGAGCGAATCTGACGATGAAATCCCAGGCCTTTCGCCATGCGATACGCTTGGCGCTGACCCTGGCATTAGCGGTCCTTTTATATCGCCTGCTCCCGTTGAATAGAGGGTATTGGGTCCCGATTACCGTGTTGGTCATCTTGCGACCGGATTTCCAAGCGACCTTCGGGCGGGGATTGGCACGTGTCGTAGGGACTGCCTTAGGGATTATATTGGCCACCGGTCTTTTGATTTTGGCGGCCCCAGACCGGGCCCACATTGTGGGCGTGACCTTGGTGGTGGGGTTTGGGCTGGCCCTTTATGCAACATTGAATGTCAACTACGCAATTTTTTCGGTGTTTATCACGGCGATGGTGGTGGTCTTGCTATCGTTCTTTGAGCATGCTCCGGTTGCTCTTACGCTCGAAGATCGACTCCTTAACACCGTGGTTGGGAGCGCTATAGCCCTCGGTGCCTATGCCTTATGGCCTACGTGGCAACGCGAACAGGTTCCCTCCGTATTGGCACAATGGCTAATCGATGAACGGGAATATCTTCGCGCTTTGACGATTCCAGGGAAAGACGTGGCCAGGGCCCGTAAAGCGGTGCGACTCAGTCGTACCAACACCGTGGCCGTCGTGAACCAGGCGGCTTTGGAGCCGGTACGAAGCCGCCTGGACCCCGTTCAGTTGGGGAAACTCATGGCCGCGCTTCACCATCTCACGGAGATTCTGATGACGCTGGAATTCACCTTGCCGCAGGCACTAGGCAATGCCGAGGCCAAGTCGCGTTTTTTAAATGCGGTTCCCCTGTGGTGTAATCAGCTCGACCAATTGGCCAAGGCCATCTCTAAAGAACGAGATGCGGAGCCATCGGTCACAAAGAGCGAGGATTGGCATGCGATCAAGGACTATTGGGATATTACGCGACGGCAATTAGAAAGGGATCTTTTGTCCATGCAACGGGCGCAATTATGGGGGGGAGTCCCCGCGCGTTTTCATTAACGGAAAAGACTGGAGGGGGCGTGTGGGTAATCAAAGGGTAGCACTTCTCATTGCACCGGATTCGTTTAAGGGGTCCTTCAACGCGTCGGACGTGGCGACTTTTCTGGCCCACGGCGTGGGGCGGGTGCTGAAAGACAGGGTTTCGATAACGATCCTGCCGATGGCCGATGGGGGCGAAGGGACGTCAGACATCGCCGTGAATTTAGGAGGCATCAAAGAAACGTGTGCCACCCAGAACATCTACGGTGAACCGGACGGTGGGGGTTTTTGGGTGCGTTGGGGCTCTCGGGCTATCGTCGAAGCCGCGGTCGGCTCGAAATTTATCCCCGAAGCGCAACGGAAATTTCCCGCCACGCGTACCACGAGTTTCGGAACCGGTCTCTTGGTCAGCGCCGCGATGGCGCATCCCGCTGTTGACGAAGTCCTGGTGGCGTTGGGTGGGACGGGTTCGACCGATGGGGGAATTGGGTTTCTTGAGGGCGTGGGAGCAAAATTGCAAGACGATGCGGGACGACCCGTTACCCCATTTGGTGAGAATTTAGGAAGCGTGGCGGCGTATCAACTGCCCCCGTTACCCAAGCCCCTAATTGGTCTTTATGATGTCGCGGTCCCACTCTTGGGTGACCGGGGTGCGGTGAGACTGTTTGGACCCCAAAAAGGGCTAGGTGGGGAGGACCTCTTAAACATGGAACGGGCCATGGAGCACTGGGCTGACGTTGTTCAGGCACACTCCGGCCAAAGTCTCGCGTTGAAACCCGGAGCAGGAGCGGCCGGCGGGATGGGCTTTGGTATCTTGGCGTCGGGGGGGACGTTAAGACCGGGGGCAGAAGCCGTGGCAGAGTGGGGAGAACTCTCTGCGAAGATCCATGCCAGTGATTGGATCATCACGGGAGAGGGGCGCATGGACGCGCAAACCGAAGCGGGTAAGGCTGCGAACCTGGTGATCCGCCAAGCCGAAGCGGCAAAAAAACCGGTGATTGCCGTGGTAGGGAGTCGCACCGAGAATTTAGAGGCATTGCATCAACAGGGCCTTACGTTGGTGCTGCCGATTCCGATCGGTCCTATGGCTTATCACGAGGTGCTCGCGAGAACGCCGGAATTACTAGAGACGGTGGGGGAGGAAATCGGTTGGTTGATCAGGTCGATGATAAACCGATAGTCGCCGTGTTGTTTCAGAAAGAACCTACACCGGTCCAAGGCGGCTTACAGAAACCTGCTAAACCGGGCGGATATCGTGACAGCGGGGCGGACATTGCGTATGCGTTGCAAAAAAATGGGGTGCGGGTAGTGACCTCGAATCCACGTCCGAATCCCGCCTTAGACGAAGATTGGGTATTTGGTGACGACATCGATGGGATTCGGGCCGCTTTGGAGGCGCACGCGTCCATCCTGTGGGCGAATACGACCCTGTATCAGGGCCATCCCCTGGCACCATTGTCTAAGACGGTTCCGGTGGTGGGACAGCGCATCGTTTTGGTTGATCGGTTCGAGGATAAGTGGGTGATGCACCAATGGCTCCGGGCGC
>JAJYPK010000006.1:0-48035 GCA_021795465.1 Bacillota bacterium | reverse complement strand
TTTCCGGTGCCGAGAATGTGGGAGGTGTCTTCTTTAGATTCCTTTGACGGGTCGACGCCCCTCATACTGAAACCCCGGCGAGGACGCGGGAGTCAAGGCGTCAAACGCCTCACCCATGTACGCCAATGGCACCTTGAGGGGCAGGACACAGGTTTTGTCCTCGAAGAATTTCTTCCAGGTGAGGAAGTGACCGTGACTGTCCTGCCCCCCGGATCTTATGGCAACGTTCGATCCGATGGATACTGGGCGCTACCTGCCGTCACGCGCACAAATCATCAGGAGGGCGTCATCCCCTATAGCGGTGATGTACCCGTGCTCGACAACAGTTTTGTCGATCCTCAGATGTCTAAAGATCTAGAGCATTTCATGAAGGTTTCTCAAGCCGTCGCCCGTGAGCTTTGTAGTCGGGCGTGGTTACGAATCGATGCCCGACAAGATATTGCGGGCGTGTATCGCATCATCGATGTGAATTTTAAGCCCAATTTGACCGGGCCGGGTCGACCGGGATGCGGTCGGCAGACGTCACTAGTGGCCATGGCCGCAGAGGCAGGAGGTTGGTCGTATCCGACCCTGGTCACCAATTTGTTACAATCCCAGGATTGGACCTCCCCCATCTAATCCTGGGACCGCATCCCGTCGAGCCATCCAGGCTCAAATGTCCGATTTGACCCTGAGAAATGGATAGGGTACGTGACGGGGCGTTATGGACCCCTGGGAACAGACTTCATCTGAAATATTTGTGCCGGAAGGATTGAATCCCGTATGCGTCGTGGCCTCCTGTTCGCGTCCGCAATTGAAGCTTTTTTCTTATTGATCTTGTTGGGATATGGACCTCTGTACGTCCATGAGCGACTGCATGCAGGATATTTTGTCTCTAGTCAAGCGGCGGCGGTCCCGGCCTTAGTCACCTTTTTGGGCTCGATCTTGTGGGGCCAATTAACACACCGCATGGGTCTTCGAATCCTGGCAATGGTTGGCCTATGCGGTTACCTAGTATCCGGACTTACCATCTTCATGGTCCGCGATCCCATCCAATATATTGTTGGAGTGAGCGTAGCCACCGTGTTTTCGACGGCTTTGGCCCCAGCGACTCTGGCCTTTTTGACCCAGGCAGGGGGCGATATGGGACGCCGGCTGGCTACTCGTCTGCAGTGGCAGAGCAGTGGCTGGATGACAGGAGGGCTGTTGGGGGGATACATTTTCGGCCTTGCCACCCATAGCTATGAAGATCTGATGTTGGCCCTGGCGGCAATGATGGGGATGGCTCTAATTTTGGTCGCCCGCGAGCCGAAAATGACTCGGGGACCGGCGACTCGGGAACAAACCCTGCCCCAGGGTACATCGGGGCATCGTACCCTTATTTTTCTACTCGTTTTACCGTTCTTTTTGGCGTATGCAGGCAACGAAGGGTTTTTTACCAATTTTGGGGTTTTCCTCAGAGTTTTGAAGATTCCTGTGGGCTGGGTCGGATGGAGCGCCGCCATTAGTACGGGACTCGGCTGGATCCTGGCGTCTAAGATTGGGCGATGGTCGGACCACTGGGGAGGCAAAAATCTTCTCATCCGCGTGCTAGCCATCTACGTCATGATGTATGTGGTCATGTCGATCGTACCCTATACATGGATTGTGGTGGGCGCGTTTTCGTTACCACTCTATCCTTTTCTAAATCTTGGTGTTCAACGGGCGGTTGCAGAGTCCATTCCTGGCGAAGCCCATGGTGCTGCCATGGGCATAATAAATGGAGCGAGCGGTCTCGCTACCTTTTTGGGTGGGGTCCTCATCGGGGGCGTCGAGGCGCGAGTCGGTCCACATTTTATGCCGTGGACGGCGGCAACACTAGTGGCGATGGGCCTGGCGGTTGCCACCGGGGTTTATGGCAAACACCCTATGATAGCGCCAGGTCAAGTAGAATAAGGATGAGATATGTGGGAAAGGTGGGATATCGTTGGCGGAAAACAATCCAAACGGATACCATACAGCGATTTTTGCGGGAGGCTGTTTTTGGTGCATGGTACATCCCTTCGATGCCTGGCCAGGCGTCCTCCGGGTGGTATCTGGTTATACTGGCGGTCATAAGGAGAACCCCACCTACGAAGAAGTCTGCTCCCATACTACGGGACATCGGGAGGCGGTGCGGATTACCTTTGACCCCGAGATTATCACGTATGCCCAACTTGTAGACATTTTTTGGCATCAGGTTGATCCGACGGACGCTGGGGGCCAGTTTCATGATCGAGGGGACTCCTATCAAACGGCGATCTACTATACGACTGAGGCGCAACGCATAGAGGCCCAAGCCTCTAAGATGGCGCTGGACCAGAGTCATCGTTTTGCATCGCCAATTGTGACCGAGGTCTTACCCGCCGGACCGTTCTACGAGGCAGAAGCGTACCACCAAGATTTTTACAAGACCAACCAGGCACACTACGCTCGTTATCGGCGCGGGTCGGGGCGGGATAGCTTTATTGCCTACCACTGGGACCGCGATTAGACCTGGAAGTTGTTGCGAAATAGAGGGGGACATGAGATGCACGCGATGGTTATTGATAAATATGGAGAACCTGAGGTCTTCTATGCAGCGGAATTGGAACCCGATGCCATGGGCCCTGAAGACCTCGTCATAAGGATTTATGCGACGTCGGTCAATCCCGTGGACTGGAAAGTGCGACAGGGAAAATTGGCCCCGAGACTTCCTTCTCGGTTTCCCGCCATTCTGGGTTGGGATGCGGCTGGGATCGTCGTAGAGGTCGGGTCGGGTGTCACCCAATTTAACGTGGGGGATCCGGTGTTTAGTCGTCCTGCCATCCATCGCCCCGGTACCTATGCGGAACTGACCGTGGTGGATCAGTCGTTGGTGGCGCGAAAGCCGGTAAATCTGACCTACCTCGAGGCGGCCAGCATTCCGCTGGCGGGTCTTACGGCATGGGAAACTCTGGTGGAAATCGGCAAGATCGGGGCCCATCATCGGGTATTGGTGCATGGCGGGGGCGGGGGAGTTGGGAGCTATGCGGTGCAACTGGCCCGCGCTTATGGTGCCGAGGTCATTGCGACCGCTAGCGCGGCACGGCGAGACGATGTCCGAAAACTAGGAGCGACCCAGGTCATCGATTATCAGCGTGAATCTTTTGCGGATATGGTCCACAATGTGGACCTGGTATTCGATACCGTCGGCGGCTCGGTTCAAGACCAAAGCTACACCGTATTAAAACCCGGAGGGACCTTGGTGTCGATCGCCAAACCTCCCGATCCGGAAGTGGCAAAGGCGCATGAGGTCTCGGCACATTGGTTCTTTCTCGAACCGGATGGCAAAAAGTTAGAGGCGCTCGGTCGTCTCTTTGAGCAAGGGAAGATGCGACCCGCTATTGGACACGTGTTCCCCCTGGGAGAGATAGGCGCCGCGCATCGGTTAAGTCAAGAGGGGCATCCCCAAGGTAAGATCGGGATCGTGGTTGATGCGGATCATGCCATGACTTATTAAGTCTGAGCTCCTGGGTGAGGTCGCCACAAACCAACGAGAATGAGGAGCACACCGGCTTGCATCGCGGTGCACCAGAGGCAGAGATGTCCGACCTGCCACTCGTGAAGCCAAGCCCACAAAAGCCCCAAACCTCCGATTCCGAGCCATAACAGGCGCGCGCGTTGCCAGAGACTGGCTAGGGCCCAAAGGCTTCCCCAGAGGGCTAAAGGAACCCCTAAAACCACGCTGCCGGGGGAGGTTAATACGGCTTGGCAGTTGACGAGCCCTCCGACAGCAGGAATCGGAGGGCATCCGACCGGGGTTTCCGTATAATGGAGGACAGTCAAATAAAGGCCCAAAGCCGCGACGAATACCGCAAGGCCGAAGCGATAGATGTGCTTCAATGATTTCCGATCCTCTCATCGAGCGTGTTTTCATGGGTGATGCTGCCAGCCTTCATTGTAGGACGATCCGGTCTCGATTACTATACGGATCCTAACATTGGCGGTATCCGTGACATGTAAGGCGATTGAGGTACAGATGCAACAATTCGATGGATATTGCGGGCAGGGAGCACCGGGTTTTCCTATCGCCTTTGACTTATTCTAGTTCGGAAAACGATTACCAAGTGCCGCAGGACTACACCATATGCCAGGCCTAGCCTTCGATCTCCCTTAGAATACCCATGAATCCCTTTTGATTAAACCCTGTTTCATGTGATGACGTGTCGTGATCCGGGGATTAGACACCTTTGGCAGCCATTTGATAGAGTCTCTTTAAAAATGTATCGACGCATACAACGAATGTCTCATGTGCGGTCATTTGGGTGGGATCCCCCAACAAGTCTCTTGCCGCATGGTGCATATCGCGGTGAAGGTTCTCGATTTCCAGCCATCGGGTTTTGGGGTTTCGGGTGTCCAATTGCTCCAGCCAAACACCACAAAGACAATGGACCTGGTCCAAGAGGCGCTCCTTTTCTTCGTCTGTGCCGCGATACTGAGCGTATAAACTCACTTGCTGAGTCCATTGCATCACTTGGTAGGGAATCATTACGACTAAATTGCGAGACATGCGGGCGGGATTGGGTTCGGGTGTGTCGTGGGGAACCGAGAGCCATTCGACCAGCACATCCGGGGTCATGGGTCCACCAAACCATTCACCTTGACCAGCCAAGACGCCCATGTTGGATAGGACGCTCGCCGCCAATGGCGTTTCAATGGCTTCGGTGATTACCTTTCTACCCATGGCCTGGCATAATGCCACAACGCCACTGACCATAATCCAAGAGTCGCTTCCGGGTCTCACGCCGGCCGTAAATGATGGGTCCAATTTGATATAGTTAACCGGAAGCTCGAGCAAATACGAGAGGGAAGCGTATCCCGTCCCAAAGTTGTCTATCGCGACTGCGACCTCACGGTCTTGGACGCGTCGAATTTGCTGAATGGCAGCCGCCATGTGGCTCAAATCAGCATTGCCGATGATCTCAAGGGAAATCGTTTGGGGCGGCAAATCGGCTAGTTTCAATAACTTCTCAAGTTTGGCAGGGAGCGTCGAGGATAGGAAATATTGGGGAGAGATGTTAATGCCCACGGATAGCCGGATTCCTTGTTCATGCCAGGTGTGGGCCTGCATGATCACTTCTTCGAGGACATAGTCTTCCAACTGAATCATGATGTCAGGATCGACGATATACGGCAAAAATTGCTCAGGCTGCTTTTCTTCTTGCCCCTGTCCCCAACGAAGTAAGGCCTCCACGCCCAGAATTTCACCGGATTGGAGGTTGACCACGGGCTGGTAGCGAAACCAAAAATCGCGCCGTGAAATAGCTTCCAAGACTCGCTTAGTCATGAGAGATTTCGCCTGGGCCTCGTGGTAGAGGTCTTCGGAGTAGCAGGTAATTCTATCTCGCCCTCGATCCTTAGACGCATAGAGGGCGAGGTCAGCCTCATAAAAGGTCTCGTCGATAGATGTGCGGTTGGGGCTCCAAATGGTGGCACCCACACTAAACGTCACCGCGAACGGCGAAGACGTTGAGGAGACGGACAACTGAGACCGCACCAGGGATACGATCTGTTGGACTAGGGGAGTCAACGTAGTTTCATTGAGTGACGGTGATTCCAGGAGGATGGCAAATTCATCACCCCCAATGCGGGCAATATCGGGATAATCGCGCGTGCCTTCAAGCATGGCATGTCCTGCGTCCTGCAACAACTGATCACCTGCTCCATGCCCATAGGTGTCGTTCACATGCTTAAAATGGTCGATATCCATCAGGATAAACGCCAAGGTTCTCGGCATGGGGTCTTCGGCTCGGGACGTCATGCGGTCCCAGAGCCCTCGTCGGTTCAGTAAGCCGGTAAGGGGGTCGTGGGTGGCAAGCCATGAGGCCCGGAGGGTTTCCTCTGTGACCGTTTGCAGGGTCTCCGCCCATGAATGTGCAACTTGGGAAATTTCAGTGACGCGGCTCTTTTGAGCAACCTGGTCGGCATCAGTCCGGCTTCGAACCGCGAGTAAAGGCACAAACTCATGATGTAAGCGACGGGCGAGCAACCAAGCAGCTGTGGTGGTGATGAGGACCATGAAAAGGCCCAACAACCCGCGATCGCGGGTCAAGGTTTGAAGTGCTACTTGGGTGATGAGGTTATCAGGAATGGACGCCACGAGCATGTCGTGGCGATGCAATAACTGCGTAAAAACGAAAAGTGTCTGGTGACCAGATCTCGGTGAGTATACGAAGTTGCCGTGATTCGCATGGAGCCATTGGCTTATCAGCGACGATGGCATCGAGACAGTTTGGCCGCGAGTCTTGGTGGTTTGTAGGAGATGGCCTGTTCTGGACGTTAGCGTGTATTGGATAGAAATAGATTGGGTATTCAGGACCCGAATCGTTTCCCATGGTTTAGCCCAATGAATGAGGTTTGGCGCTTTTGCCGTGGACAGTTCCTGTCTCAGGAACTGCAAGCGGTCACGAATCCGGGCCAGGACGGCATTGTGGGCCATGGTGGCATCCTGACTGATAGTGATCGAAAAAAAGGCCATGCCAAGTAGCACCCACACACAACACATGGTGAGCATGGTCCAACGGAAAATGGTCCAGGATTTAACATGCTTCTTTTGCAAGACATCGCCCTTTCAAATATGGATGTTCCCAGTATACGGGCGAGAACCCCCGAACCGAAATATTAGGAGTGTTGGCGGGGGAAAATCAAGAGGGATGGCTAAAAGCTGGGTCAAATACGACCAATTTGGTGCAGCATCCCTCTTGAATGATGCCACGTTGCTCCAGACCAAAGATCCGTTTTGCGATGATGGTCGGTACTTGGGAGTGGCTCCAGCATGGAAAGACATCGTAGTTTGAATGGGGGCTAAAGTCTCGATCCGATGATTTGGCGCAAGGGCGCGCGTCCGTATGCCTGAGATCGATAATAAGGTCTTCGTTGCAGTATCGACGGTCTCGGCGCTTCGGATCAGGTGGGCCTTCTCTGTAAAAATGTTAAGCCACCTTTCATCAACGGACTTGCAGGAGATTAACGCGTAGTCCATAATAAAAACTGAACAGTCGGTTTGGAGGGAAGATTATTGCCAAGAATATCGGAAGCACAACGTTCAGATAGACGACAAGCCGTGTTACGGGCAGCAGAAACAGTTTTTTCACGTAGAGGTTTCGTAGAAGCCACCATCGACGATGTTGCGCACGAAGCAGGTGTGAGTAAGGGCTACGTATATACATATTTCCCGACGAAGGAAGACATTTTCTTCGGGGTGGTCGGAGATTTCGACAACGCGACAAGTCGCTGGGATCGGCTAACCGACACCATCACCAGCACCAGGGGTATGTCAGTGGAACACCGCCTGATCGCCTTGTGGGATGCCATTGCAGATCAGTGGTCAGGCGAAAGCCTAAGTCGCCTCAAACTCCAGTTGGAAATCTGGACCCAGTCGTCCCGTAACGCCCGATTGCAAGAAGTTATGGACTCGCGGTCATTGCGTAGCCTGCGTCTCGTGGAAACGATTCTTGAGGAATCTGCGCCGAGTACAATGTCAGAGACGCATTATTCCAGTCTTGCCCGACTATGGTGGGCGGCAATTGATGGCCTCGTACTCAACTGGATTGTCCATGGAACGACCCCGTCATCGAATGAACGTCAGCAACTTCGCAATACTATAGTTTTGCTAACGCAACGAATCTTTGCGTCTCCCTGAGATGAAATGAATGACGAACAAGAACAAATCAAAAGGGCAGACACGTAAACCTTGCGCCTCGTCAGTGCCGCCGAATTAGAGGACATAGAACCCAAATGGCCTAGTTCGACGGACGGCGCGTTGGAAATTACTATCAGCCAAAAAGGGCGAAAACCCTTCTCGCCTCTATACTGGGTCTCCCGAGAATTTTTATTGGGGAGGAATCAACCAATGGCGTATCCCATTCTAGCGTTAAGCGGCACAATAATGAGCTTTCTTCATGTGCTCAAAGGAGACTTTTTCGCAGCAAAGAACGCCGTCGAGGGTCCACCGTTGCGATTTGCAGGGTGGCTACTATGACAGAGTTGTGCAGGAATATCCCGTTCCGTGTCTATTTTGTAATGCAATTCGTGCTGGCTCTTGGGGGTCAATTCCTCCCCGTTGCCCTAAGTTGAACCGTTTTACATCAGTACCACAGTGCAAACTTCGGTTTTCTCCCTAATATTTTTCGGGTCGGCCTTGGGCCAAGTGATTTCACTTAACAGCGCGGGAATCGTGTTATCCCGCATGGGAATCCCACGCCTGATGGCGGGTTCCGGAGCCGGTCTCCTTCGTGTCGGGAACGCTTCATTCGTCTTGGGCGTTCGGATGGAACGGCGGGCTAAACCTCAAATCCGAGAGGAAGAACCAGACCGTGCGTAATGGCACGGCTCGCCATCGCTACCCCATGACGAGCGTCCTACCTTCACGAGTGCGCGATCAAGTCGTATCAAGATGAGGGGCGAGACATCACAGTCGTGGTCATGAAAGTTTCTCAACGCGTGGGATTGATGATAAGCATTAATGCAAAGGGCAACAGCGCGGGAGACGGCGTGGTTAGAATTGCTCAATGCCTTTCATGTGTCCATCGCGAAGGGAGCACCGAAGCCGATGTCGTGTAGCCCATTGCCACGGTCGTAAACCCCAACCGGATGCGCCGTACATTTTTGTGTGGGATGGCCTCACCACGCACCAATCTGAAACGCTGGTTGGGTCAGCGAACACGACCACCTGAAGTTTTCCCCGCACTGGGGGAAACAGGAACCTCGGGAAATCCCTTCAGTCAAGAAACGCGAAAAGCGTTTTGCGGTACACGGTGCGACTCCTCTATACGCCGAAACCCTGTTGGGTTTAAACCAAACCGAGTGTATCATTTACTATCGGTTCGATATATATCGTATACTACCACTGTAACAAATCTGATTTGTCCGGGAGGTACTATGGCATCAACCCACGCAATTTTAGGACTCTTGAGTATTCAGCCCATGTCTGGGTATGAAATCCGCCAGTCCGTCGAGCAACATGGGATGCGATTTCTCTGGGGATTGAATTACGGCAGCATTTATCCGGCTCTGCGCCAGTTGCAGGCCGGTGGGCTTGTCACAGTCTCGGTGCAACACCAGGGCCGCGCGACACTCCGCAAGGAGTACCACATTACCGATAGAGGCCGGGTTGAGTTGGAGCAGTGGTTGGAGTCTCCATTGTCGACACCCGCCCAAACGGACGAACTGTTCTTGCGCATCTTGTTCGCACCCTTTGGTCATGCCACCGAACTGTCCGCCCGTCTCAAGGAACGCACCGTCTGGCTCGACGAGGCACTTAAGGAAATTCGGACCTACACTGGACCCGATGTTTTTCACAATGAATTGTTCCGCTACGGCGTCGAATGGTTTACCTTGCAACGGGATTGGCTAGAGCGGATGCAGAAACTACTAGCCGAATCTGAGGAGGTGTCAGATGAATAGAGCGATGGAGGACTCAGCCCCGCAGAGCTTTTCCACCCCCTAATGAAACGTGACACGTGCGGCCTCCTTTTGATAGGGTAAGAACGGTCAAAATAAGGAGGGTGAGCATGAGTCAATCGTATACCGCAGAGTTTAAAACTCAGGTAATTCATGAAGTCCAGGAGACGCAGAATGCCACCCTGGTGGCCCGCCGCCATCAACTGAGCCCCAGTATGGTGCGGCGGTGGAGCCGCGAAGTACGACAAGACACGGGGAAAAGTGCCGGAGGGTTATCGCTCGCAGAAGAAAATGCCCAACTGAAACGTTTGGTGATCGATCGTGATTTGCAAATCGCGGTCCTCCAAGATGCGTTGCGAAAAAAGGGGATCCCGCGGTAACAGAATTGTGCCAATGGGCGGACAGCTGGGTACGAAACGGTAAACCGGTGAGCGGCGTGTGCGCCGCCCTCGGATTATCCCGGGGCACCTATTATGCGTGGCGCCATCGCCTCATCCGCGATGGCGGCGCAAAGGGGGAGCTACCCCGGGGACGACTCGTGCCCGGATACAGTCTGACCCAGCAGGGACAAAAGGTGCCCGATGGACAGGTGATGGAGTGGATTACTGAAATTTTGGAGGACGAGAATCCCGCCTATGGCTATGAGAAATTAACGTGGCGTCTGCGACGGCGGTACGGTCTCACCATTAACAAAAAGAAAGTGTACCGCCTCTGTCGCGAGATGGAACTCCTGTGGCCGCAACGACAGCGGAAAACCGTGCATCCGCGGCGACTGCCGCGCAATTGGGTGATTACGCGACCGAATCAGCTGTGGCAGACCGACTTGAAATATGGCTACATCGTCGGGGAAGATCGATTTTTCTATCTGCAAGGGATCATTGATGTCTGCGACCGCAGTATTATTGCGTATCACATCGGATTGACCTGTAAAGCGGCGGATGCCGCCCGGATCCTGGCTCAGGCCGTCGCCGTACGGCAGGCCGAATGGGAGGAACCGCCGGTCATTCGGACGGATAATGGGCCGCAATTCATTGCGGCGAAGTTTGAACAGCAGTGTCACACGTTAAGCTTGGACCATGAACGGATCCCGGTCCATAGTCCGAATTACAATGCCTATATCGAATCGTGGCATGCCCAATTGGAACGGGAATGTTTGGCCCGTCAAGAGTTTATGACCTACGCAGAAGCCTATCGCGTCGTCACCCAGTGGATCCACCACTACAACACGATCCGCATTCATCGTCGGTTAGATTACCGGTCCCCCATGGAAATGCGGGCCCGGGTGGCGGCGGGACTGGCCCGGTGGATTCCCTTGCGCGTCTAGGTATGACGGGCGTCCCGCATGACTCTCAGGAGGACGCGATAGACACCGGTGCAGGGGTACGATGGCGCGGGAAGTGCCCCGACCCATCGATATACATGGGATACATGTAATACATGGGATACATGGGATACAAATGAGGAAACGAGCCGCTTGTTTATGAACCGTTTCACCACCATGGTGCCCTGCCCGTTCCCGTCTCAGCGATGCCCGAGCGTTTTCTTCGCATGGCGCGAAGCGCCTCGGCCTCTCGACTTCCTACCCGCCCATCGACCCGGGGTCACCCCTGTCGTCCGGGCTCCGATGTGCTATCCCCTTATCACTCCGGTTTCGAGGCGTCTCGCATCGCGAACGTCCGAAACCGGAGTCCCCGCCCAGAGGGCGGTGCTTTTCGTCGACATTCCCCAGGCTCCAACACACGCTCGGCAGAGAAGGGAGGGTTCGGACATTGGATGCCTTGTCCACCAAAAACTTCGCGATAAATCGATTCTCGTGCAGCGCGAAGTTCGTGAAATCCAGAAATCAATGAAATTGTAAGAAAATCGTCGAGAGAGATCGCTTGTGTTCATTTAACGGGGGCTAGATAGGAGAATGACGGTGGCCTTCTATCGCGTTTGGGTCAGTGAGATTGCCCGCGTGATTGCGGGCCAGACCGCGACGATTCTATTGCCGTGGCTCATCTTGCACCTCGTGCCGAATCCGGCTTGGTACGGTGAAGCTTTGATGCTGTACACCGTGCCCCGGGCGGTGGGTACCTGGATCACCGGGCGGTTGACGAAACGTTGGCCGGCGTTGCGCGTACTGCTTGCGTCTGCGGGTCTGTCATCGCTAGCACTCGCCTATTTGGCGGTCGTGCTGGGGTGGCATGGGGTTCCCCTGGTGGCCGTGATTGCCGGCGCAGCACTGTTGTCCTTTGCCGAAGGATTGTATTTTCCGGCGATAGGGACGGTCGTGCCACAGGTGGCCACCGAATCGCACTGGGGCTTGGCCAACACCATTTTCCAGGGCACCTATCAGCTGGGTCGGGTGGCTGTTGCGGGGGGCGTTACCGCGTTGTGGGTATTCCTCCCCGCACGGGGTTGGCTGATTGTGGCGGCCGCTGTCATGGCAGTCGCGGCCTTGCTGTTGCCAGGTTGGTGGGTGCGAAAAACCCCCGCCGACGACGGTGACACCCTTCGCGAAACGGCCATTCACGTACCGTGGCGGGATGCCCGTTGGTTGGTCTTGGTGACCTTGACCACTGGGGTGACATTAGGGTATATGGGGCCCACCGTCGTGGGTTTGCCATTGTTTGTACACAGCGTATTGCATGCGTCCGGGGCCGTCTATGCGCGACTGGTGATGGCCGAGGCGTTGGGAGCGGTCTTGGCGATTGGGGTGCTCATGCTGCCCAGCCATCACTCGACTCCGTTGGTGTGGTTGCTGACGAGTATGGGCGTAGGTGCGACTCTCTGGGGAACGCTGTCCGTTGTTGCGAATGTCTGGTGGGCCTTTGGAGCGATTGGCTTAAGCATGGCGTGTTTTACCTGGGCCAATGTCCAATCCCTGTCGATCATCCAACACTGGTTTAGCGGCTGGCAGTTAGGGCCGGTGATGTCCACACTCTGGATGGCTACCACCGTGGGAGGGCCGGTATCGATTGGGCTTGCCGGTGGAGCATTAGTGATTTTTCCGGTGACGGTGCTCTTTTGGGGCGGAGCCGCCATCATACTGCTGTGCCTGGGTCTTGTCGGAGGTTGGTGGGCGTTGCATCCGACCGCTCTCGGAGATCGGGTGACGAAGGTGGCATCGGATAACGGGTAACAAAATCGGGCTATTTTCAGATTAGGCCCACTGCCTCACGGGTAGATTTTAAACGCACTCGCGTCCTGTTGAGCCCTGGTCCACCGGTGCGCTAGCTCCGAGCATTCGAGGAAACCTAACCTAGTACGCAATGGAAATCATAGCGCGAACCACAACTCATGACCTAAGTCGTCTGGATTATGAGGGGACGGCGCCCATCTGAAATATTTGTTGCACTACGCGAAAACCATCACGCTGGCATTATGAGTAGTCCATCTGGCCGGGAATAATAGTAAGAAACACAAACATGACAAGAGTATCTTAAAGAGCTTACATAGATTGCGAAAGTGCAATAACATACATGACATCATGTAAATTGTATGTTGATGTTTATGACACAATAGAATAAAATTCCGGTAGGTTTTAGAAAACTTCATTGGGTTTTGGGTGACGGATGGTTTGCACCCGGATCATTTTTATCTTCCTTGCATAATATTTTTACTCGAAGTCTTGGGGCTGACCCCGATTCGGTGTTGTGGTGAGGTGCTGGGAATTCTTATGTGGTGCGCTGCGGGACCTACAAGTTATTGACCATTAGTCAGAGTGTACAGACATTACAGATAAATTCGTATCTTTGTATAAAGGGTAACAGCACGTCGATGACTAATTTAATCAATAGAGCTTGTGGGGTTGTTTGCGTCGGCGAAGTCTGTTTGTTGGTGTTAATATGAAAGGAGAGTACGCAGTGGTTAGTGAAGTGCCTAACGAAGAGTTAATCCGCTATAACAAGGACATTGCGCCAGCCGAAGAATCCCAACGCAACTGGACATTATACAATTATCTTAGTCTATGGATTGGGATGGCGCACAACATTCCGACCTACCTGATGGCGGGCGGATTTATTGCTCTAGGACTTAGCTGGTGGGAAGCTATTCTTACCGTACTAGTCGGCAACCTCATTGTGCTGATCCCGATTTTGCTCAATTCACATCCCGGAACCAAGTATGGGATCCCATTTCCGGTATTCGCCCGTGCTTCGTTCGGGGTGGTGGGAGCAAACCTACCCGCTTTGCTGAGAGCTTTGGTGGCAGCGGGATGGTTCGGTATTGAAACGGCCATCGGAGGGCAGGCCATCCAGACTTTCTTATTGATCTTAGTTCCGGGCTGGGCTCACTTTTCTTCTGCCTTCACGTTTATTGGAATGAATCTAGGAAACTGGATCGGGTTTATGATCTTTTGGTTCTTAAACATCTGGATTATTTTTCATGGCATTGATGCAGTCAAACGCTTTGAAGCATGGGCGGGACCTATGGTACTGGCACTGGGCATTGGTCTTCTCATTTGGGCCTATACTGCGGCCCACGGATTTGGGCCAATGTTGAGCCAACCGTCCACGGTGCATGGGTCGGCCTTGTGGGCGGTAGAAATTCCTTCACTAACCAGCGTGGTTGCGTTTTGGGCGACCTTATCCCTCAATATTCCTGACTTCACTCGTTTTGCCAAAAGCCAAAAGGCACAGATATGGGGCCAGGCATTGGGCTTGCCTACAACCATGACTATTTTTTCTGGCATAGGGGTTTTGGTAACTTCGGCGACAATTGTGGTGTTTCACCACGCGATTGCCGACCCAGTGACTTTGTTAGGACACTTTCATAATGTGTTTGTGCTGATTATTTCGCTAGGCGCCGTGGTTGTAGCCACTTTATCAGTCAACGTAGCTGCCAACGTGGTATCACCGGCCTATGATTTTATCCAGCTCTTCCCTAAGCACTTGAACTTCAAACTTGGAGGTTTGATTACAGGGATCTTGGGCATTTTGATGATGCCCTGGCTCCTGATTTCCAATCCGCACATTTACATTTTTAGTTGGCTTGATGTGTATTCGGGTTTCCTGGGACCGATTGCTGCGATTTTGATTGCGGATTACTGGGTCTTTCGCCACCAAACCCTGGCTGTTGTCGAACTCTACGAAAAGACCGGGCGATATTATTACGGGAAAGGCTACAACAGCTTGGCAATCTGGGCTCTAATAGCCGGCATTGTGGTGGCTTTAATCGGCAAGGTGGTCCCGGCGTTGGGTTGGTTATTCAACTATGCTTGGTTTGTGGGATTTGCGGTGTCCTTCTTGGTCTACATCGCCCTGATGCGGTCGCGCTATTCGAACCCAGTCGACACGGCAACGCCTAGGAATTCCTAGGCGTTGCCAAGGTATCACTTCATTACAAAAGGAGGACCATTATGAGTCATATTGTTCGAGTCGGATTAATTCAGGCACATCACGACGTATCCGGAGATCGTCCCTTGGATGAGCATAAAAAGTCGGCCACGGATAAGCATTTAGGGATGATCTATGAGGCTAAAAATAAAGGTGCCCAGGTTGTCTGCCTGCAAGAACTTTTTTATGGCCCATACTTCTGCGCGGAACAAAATGCCCGCTGGTATGATCTGACGGAACGAGTTCCGGATGGACCGACCACTCAACTGATGCAGTCGGTAGCCCGTGAAACGGGCATGGTGCTGATTGTTCCTATGTATGAGGAGGAAATGACCGGCCTCTATTACAATACAGCGGCGGTCATTGACGCCGATGGCAGGTTTTTAGGAAAATACCGAAAAAACCACCTGCCGCATGTACAGGCCGGTCAAAGCATGGCTACCGGATTTTGGGAAAAGTATTACTTTCGTCCAGGTAATTTGGGGTATCCGGTATTCGAGACAGCGGTCGGGCGCATTGGTGTATACATCTGCTATGATCGGCATTTCCCAGAGGGCGCCCGTGCGCTGGGGCTCAACGGCGCCGAAATTGTTTTCAATCCATCTGCGACGGTTGCAGGACTTTCCAAATATCTTTGGAAACTGGAACAACCTGCGCATGCGGTGGCCAACGGATACTACCTGGGCGCGATTAACCGGGTAGGGGTGGAAGCACCTTGGAACATGGGAGAATTCTACGGTGAAAGCTATTTGGTGGATCCACGTGGGCAGTTTGTCGCGATGGGAAGCTCAGACCAGTCGGAAGTCGTGATTGGGGATGCCGACCTGGAAGTAATTCGCGAGGTGCGCAACACGTGGCAGTTCTTTCGCGACAGAAGACCGGAAACTTATGAACGCTTGACGGACTTATAGGGGGCATGCCCATGCGTTTATCCAACTATATTGGCGGCCAATGGATGCCGGGTGGAGGTCCTTTGACCAACGACATTAATCCTAGTCATCCCGACCAGATTTTAGCCGAGTTACATAACAGCGTGGCGGCCGATGTCGACTTTGCCATAACAACGGCCGAGGAAGCCTTTTCCAACTGGGCAAACACACCGGCGCCCACTCGTGGACGGATGCTACTGCGTTTGCATGCCATCTTAGATGGCCATCGAATGGAGTATGTGAACCTGATGATGGCCGAACAAGGCAAGACTCGTAGCGAGGCGGATGGTGAATTTCAAAAGGGATTGAATCTGGTGGAGTTTTTTGCCGGGGAAGGCATGCGACTGGATGGGCAGACCATGCCCTCGGAAATTGCACGAAACTTCACCTATACGGTGAGAGAGCCGCTAGGAACGGTAGCTATCATCACACCATGGAACTTTCCATTTGCCATCCCATTGTGGAAGATGTGTCCCGCGTTGGTGGCGGGAAACACCGTGGTTTTCAAGCCCGCGTCATATACCCCGTGGATTGCCGTACGTCTGATGGAAGATCTGGTGGCAGCAGGAATTCCACCGGGCGTATGTAATCTCATCCTAGGAGACGGGTCCCTAGCTGGCGAGTCCTTGGCGATGGATCCACGCATCCGCGCGCTATCTTTTACCGGATCTAACGAAGTTGGTCAGCTTCTAGCCGAGCGTCTCGGAGGGCGTCCTATCAAACTAACCATGGAAATGGGCGGGAAAAATGCGGTGGTTGTGTCTCCTTCAGCCGATGTGGCACTGGCTGCAGCGGGCGTAGTGCAAGGAGCTTTTGGGGCCGCCGGTCAACGGTGTACCGCCACCAGCCGGGTTTTTGTCCACCACAGCATATTTTCCGAGTTCCGTGCCGTGTGTGTAGAAAAAGCCAGTCAGATGGTAGTAGGGGCCGCCGATAGTCCAAAATCTTCGGTAGGGCCTTTAATATCTGAAAGTCAAGTCACGCGTAGCCTGACTTATATTGAAGACGCTCAAGCCCGTGGCGCCCAGGTTGTTGTGGGCGGCCACCGCATCGGGCAAGAAGGAGGGTATTTCGTAGCCCCAACCATCTTGGACGGCGTGACCCTGGATATGCCGGTAGCGAGCGAGGAAATATTTGGTCCTGTGTTGGCCATGATTGCCTATGATTCGCTGGATGAAGCGATAGCCTGGGTCAACAGCGTACCTTATGGCCTGTCTGCGGCCATCTATACGCGAGATTTGATTGAGGCCCAGCATTTTATCCATAACGTCGCGGTGGGGATGGTGCATGTCAACAATCCTACCATCGGAGGAGAGGCGCAACTGCCGTTTGGTGGCATAAAGGCGTCGGGATTGGGTCCACGGGAGATGGGACATGAAGGCACGTTGTTCTTTACGGAGACCAAGACGGTATTTTTCGACTACAGCGGAAGTAGCCGAACCGGAAATGTGTATTAGACAGGGAGGCGAGAGGTATGGCCAAAGTGTTAGATCAGGACAATCGATTTGAGGAGGTGGTGCCTCCCTTTGAGCCTGCCGAGGCAATGGACGAGGCACTTCGATGCTATTACTGCTACGATGCACCGTGCATCAAGGCATGTCCCACCGGTATCGACATTCCGGTATTCATTCACCAAATTGCTAACCGTGATGTGAAGGCTGCTGCCAGGACGATTATGGATGCCAATATTCTAGGGGCCACGTGCGCCAGAATTTGTCCCACGGAAGCGCTTTGCGAGGGGGGGTGCGTACGCAAGGAAGACAGCCGTCCCGTCAGTATTGGCCGCTTGCAACGGGTAGCCATGGATCATGCCATGACTTCGGACTATCTCCCATTGCCGGATATTGGGGTTCGCGGCCAAGGTCGGGTGGCCGTGGTGGGAGCGGGACCCGCAGGCATGGGTGCTGCGGCTACCCTGACTCGCATGGGATATCTTGTCGAGGTGTTTGAAGAAAAGCCCGAAGGTGGAGGTTTGGATACCTATGGCATTGTCTCCTATCGCGAACCGTTGTCGGTTAGTCTATGGGAAGTGGACATGGTCCATAAACTGGGGACGACGTTTCACTTTGGTACGCGAGTTGGGAGAGACATCGATTGGGATGACCTCCGGGCCCAGTTTGATGCAGTGATTATCGCCGTGGGGCTGGGACGAGTACCTAAGATGGGCATTGAAGGCGAAGACCTGGCGGGTGTGTGGGATGCGCTCGATTTAGTGGAAGCCACGAAAACCATGGCGCTGGACGACATTGACATAGGGCGCCAGGTTGCGGTTATCGGCGCTGGCAATACCGCCGTCGATGCCGCGACCTGTGCTAAGCGTTTGGGCGCCGAGGAGGTCACCATTGTCTACCGCCGGGACCGGACGGCCATGTCCGCATACCAATACGAATATGAATTCGCCAAACAGGAGGGGGTGTCTTACAAGTGGTGGACAGTTCCTGTGGCAGTGTTGGGCAATCACCGGGTACAAGGCCTTCGATGTGCGCGCACTGGGGTGTTGGCGGGAGAGGACAAAAATCGTAGGTCAGCGAATCTGCAGCGTATACCTGGAAGTGAATTCGTGTTGCCGGTGGATACCGTGATACGGGCCATTGGGCAAACAAAACCCAGTACGCTCTGGGATGAGATTGGCGTGCAGACCCGCAATCACCGGGCGGTAGTGGATGACGAAACCTTTTCGACTTCCTTGTCTGGAGTCTATGCCATCGGTGACTGCCTGGGGCGTGATGGAGAAGCGACGGTTGTGGCAGCCGTTGCCGACGGAAAAAAGGTGGCTTGGGCGGTGCATCAACAACTGACCCACGCTAACAAACGAAGCGTTTAAGGAGTACTGCAAAAGGTGATGCCGTAGCTCTTAGGGATGCGCATTCCGTTGGATGAAAAAATGCTCTGTTTCAGAGGAGGACAACAACCATGGCCGATTTATCCATTGAATTTGCGGGCATTAAGTCTCCTAATCCATTTTGGCTGGCGTCTGGACCTTTGACCAACACCGGATATCAAATCAGTAAAGCTTTTGATGAAGGATGGGGGGGTGCAGTTTGGAAGACTATTGGCGAGCCCGTCATCAATGTCAGTGCTAGACTGGCCTCTCTCGATTATGGGGGACGTCGTATGATGGGTCTGAACAATATTGAGTTGATTTCCGATCGGCCCCTTGACGACAATTTGCGGGAAATTGCGGAGGTCAAGCGACGGTTTCCCCATCGCGCCGTGATAGTATCGATGATGTTTGAGTCCAACCCGCAAATTTGGGCCGAGATGGTCAAAAGGGTGCAAGATACCGGTGCCGATGGCATCGAATTAAACTTTGGATGTCCGCATGGAATGAGTGAGCGCGGGATGGGGTCGATCATCGGGCAAGTGCCCGAATATGCCCAAACGATTACGCGTTACGCGGCGGAAGGATCTTCACTACCGGTGATTGTCAAACTCACACCCAATGTAACTGACGTCAGGCCTCCAGGCAAAGCGGCCATACAAGGCGGGGCGGATGCGCTTTCGTTAATCAATACCATCAACAGTGTGATGGGTGTCGATATTGACTCATGGATGCCCATTCCGCAAGTCGATGGACGGGGCTCACACGGTGGATATTGTGGTCCTGCCGTCAAGCCGATAGCGCTCCATATGCTCTCTAGCCTCTATAACGACAGAGCGGTGCGGGTGCCTTTGTGCGGAATTGGCGGCATTGAGACCTGGCGCGACGTGGTAGAGTTCATGCTGTTAGGGGCCGAAGCCGTGCAGGTTTGCACCGCCGCTATGCATTATGGATTTCGCATCGTCAAAGATTTGACGCAAGGTTTAAACGATTATTTGGATCAGCGTGGAATAGCTCAAGTCAACCAGATTGTAGGCAAAGCGGCGACGCGGGTAGGGGATTGGAACGATTTGCGGCTATCCTATTCCTACCAATTGGTCGCCCACATTCATGACGACCAATGCATCGGATGCAATCTTTGCTACGTCGCCTGCGAAGATGGCGCCCATCAATGCATTGATCGGGTCCCGGGGCAAAAAGCGCCGATAGTGCGTGAAGCGGACTGTGTGGGGTGCAATCTCTGTTCCTTGGTCTGCCCGGTGCCCGATTGCATTGAAATGGTTCCGGTTGAGCACGGAGTCCCAGAAACCTGGCGGCAACGGCAAGAACGCTTGACCAGTTTTCCTTGAGGACAGATCTCGTAAAAAGGGGGGTTCTAAGATGAAGACATTGATTCGAAATGGCCACGTGGTGACGGCCACCGATGACTACCATGCGGATATTCTGATTGTGGATGGTGTTATCGAACAGATTGGTAAAACCTTATTAGTCGAAGCCGACCGGGAAATTGACGCTGCAGGATTACTGGTTATGCCAGGTGGAATTGATGCGCATACGCATTTTGACATGCCGTTTGGAGGGACGACCTCATCTGACGATTTTTTGACTGGCACCCGTGCTGCAGCGTTTGGAGGCACCACCACCATTGTGGATTTTGCCATTCAACAACGCGGACATTCAGTCCAAGAAGCATTTGAAACGTGGCTTGGCAAGGCAGAGGGTAAAGCGACCATAGATTATGGCTTTCACATGATTTTAAGCGAAGCTACATCCGCCACGCTGCATGATATGCAGGGTATGGTTGATCAGGGGGTCACCAGCTTTAAGATGTTTACGGCCTATCCCGGGGTATTTATGGTTGATGACGGTGGCATTTTCAAAGCGCTGCAACGGGCTTCCGACATAGGTGGACTGATTGCCATGCACGCTGAAAATGGTAGCGTGATTGATGTGCTGGTCGAACAGGCGCTGGCGCAGGGGCACACCGCACCTAAGTACCATGCGCTGACCAGACCACCCGAAGCGGAAGCCGAGGCCACTCACCGCGGAATTGTTCTGGCATCCTTGGCGAACGCACCGCTTTATATTGTTCATTTATCGTCTTATCATGCGCTAGACGAGGTGGTCCAAGCCCGCGACCGAGGGCAACTCGTCTTTGCGGAAACGTGTCCGCAATATCTGTTTTTGTCTTACGACAATTATGAAGAACCGGGTTTTGACGGTGCTAAATATGTGATGTCTCCTCCACTCCGTCCGAAGGAGCATCAGGCCAAGTTGTGGAAAGGCTTGGGAACCAATGACCTCCAAGTGGTGTCAACCGATCACTGTCCCTTTTGCATGAAAGAGCAAAAGGCCTTGGGACGCGACAGCTTCGCCAAGATTCCTAACGGAGCACCGGGAGTAGAGACACGCATGAGTCTGGTATACGACGGCGGCGTAGCTCAACAGCGGTTGTCACTTAATCGATTTGTGGAGATTACCGCGACCGCTCCGGCTAAACTGTTTGGTATGTTCCCCAAAAAAGGCACCATTGCGGTGGGCTCTGATGGCGACATTGTGTTGTTCGATCCGAACGGGTCTACCTACTGGAGCACAAAAACGGCCCATATGCGGGTGGACTACAATCCCTATGAGGGTCGTACCACAGTGGGATCCGTGCGGATGGTGTTGTCGCGTGGAGAGGTCATTGTGGACGGAGAGACGTTTTGTGGCCGTGACGGGCGTGGCCAATTCTTAAAGAGGAGCTCTTTTAAAAATCCCTAAACAGACGGTGGAATCAACGGCGTGGGATCGGTTTCTGGTTGGTGCGTGAAATGCCAGGCCGCCAGTGCAGCTTGTAGCGCCAAACGGCGTTCGGGATCCAAAAAATTGTCTCCTAAAATGTGTGCTAACGTCCGCATCCGGGCATACAGCGTCTGGCGGTGGATGCCTAATTCCACACTGGCGGCTTGCTTGGAATCAATGTGGACTAACAGCGCCTCCAGGGTTGAAAGCAATCGAGCGGCATCCGCTCGTTGAAGCAAGGAACCTAATTCGGGGGCAATAACCAGGCGTTCTAAGTCATGATGGCTGGTAGCCAAGATCCAGCGAAAGATGCCCATGGTGTTGTAACAGATGGGGCTTTTATGTTGGCATCGGGAGGTGGCTGCAGCGTCACTAGCCTCGGAAAAGGCTTCGTGCAAGTTGGCAGGATCGGTGTAGGTCGTTGAAATGCCCACCGAGGCGGTAATCTTGTGACGCACTAGGAGGAGGGTCAGGGTGTTGGGTAAACTCGCTATATATTTGGAGCCGCCAATAACGACCAAGATGATGCGGTCCGTCTGATCCAGTTCGACGAGGGTGAGTATAGGAGTAAGCTGCTGGCGAATTCGGGATAGCAGTGCGGGAGAATTTTGATCCAATACAATAACGCGGTAGGATTGGCCGAGATTGAGGTTGAAACGGGAGCGAAAACGTTGAATTTGATAGGGAGCCGGAACCGCTTCGAACAATAAGTGCTCAAGCAGGGCAGCTTCCTCGCGACGTCGGGTGCGATCCAGACTTTCGGTGCGGATAAAATCCTGTGCCAAGGCGGCGGTGGTACGATCTACGGCTAGGTAGATGCGTTCGTCAATAGGGTTGCCAGGCTCTCCAATCAGGAGATCTCCGATGGGTTTTTCGAATACCAGGACGGTCTGCCGAATCGCTGGATGAGGAGGCCCTAGGACGACAGGGTGCAAGGCGATGTCCTCAAAGGGCCCGGGCATGGTTGGCCATGGTCCAAAGACGATAGGCGGGTCCAGGTCATCACGAGATCGAAATATGGTGGGACGAAGAATGCTTTCGTAGAGCAACTGAACAATTTTGGCTGATCCTTCCGTATTGAGTAGAGCTTGGCGAATTTTTAACGAGAGCGTTTCTAAGTCATCCATCGTCCGATGATGCTGGCTAATAACGAGACCGTTGATATCCTGGGATAAGTCCAAGAACCGGACAGTTTGGGGGAAGACCACAATGGGAAACCGGTATTGATTGGCCAACGCAATCATGTCGCTGGGAATCTCGTGTAAATATCCTCCGAGCTCTATCACTAATCCTGACGCATTGGCTTCGATGAGTCCCATGAGGAATCGTGTTCTCAGTTCTCGGCTCGTCAGACCGACACCCGTGGCAAGAACGAGCTCGTGTCCTTGCAGGAAGTTCCCTAAGTCGGGGACCTCGCCCACATGAACCCAATGAATCCTGCGATCCGTACCGTCAATACCAGCCGCAACGTATGCGGTCTGAAACAATGGGCGAGTGAGGACGTTTTGCACAGTAATCATTGGATTCTCCTAGACAATGTGTCCTATCAATCTAACCAAATTGTACAAAATGACTGATAAAATTATAAGCCCCGTATTGCTACGATGAAGTTCCAGGGACAAAAATTTCGAGAAGAGAGGGAACAACCGATGAGCGAAGTTGGTGATAAGCAAAAGGAGTACCTGGTCCCCGGCATCTCTACCTACTACCAGGACCCCCTGATCTTGAGCCATGGCGAGGGACGGCGTGTGGTGGACCTGGGAGGATCAAGTTACCTCGATTTTTTTGGGGGAATTTTAACGGTCTCCATTGGGCATGCCCACCCAACTGTGACGGCCGCGGTAACAGACCAAGTGAAGCGTCTAGTGCACACCTCGACGTTATACCTGACCGAACCTATGGTGGATGTAGCCGAACGGCTGGCAAAAATTACGCCAGGGGAATTGCATCAAAGCTTCTTTACCACCAGCGGCACCGAAGCCAATGAAACAGCGATATCGATGGCGCAATTGGCTACTGGTCACGGTGAAGTCATTGCACTTCGTCACAGCTATTCCGGACGCTCGCAATGGGCTATGGGTCTTACTGGACAATCGGCGTGGAAATTGGGAGGGGCAGGCATGTCACTGCCAATCCGTCATGCCTATAACGCGTATTGCTACCGTTGCCCTTTTGGCAAGACGCCAGACCATTGTGGCTTGGAATGCGCACAGGATATGGATGAATTCATTCGTACCACGACGTCGGGGCATATAGCGGCATTCATTGCCGAACCGATTCAAGGAGTGGGTGGGTTTATTACACCACCTGCAGCGTTTTTTCAAGAAACGGTGGGTATTGCCAAGAAGTATGGGGCACTTTTTATCGACGATGAGGTGCAAACCGGATTTGGGCGCACGGGGAAACCCTTCGGGATTAACCACTACGGCGTCAATCCGGACATCATGACTTTTGCTAAGGGTATGGCCAACGGATTTCCTATTGGAGCTACGATTGCCACGAAAGCCGTGGCTCAACATTATGTTGGACCAACCATCTCCACGTTCGGTGGCAATCCCGTGTCAATGCGGGCGGCGTTGGCCACCCTCGATGTGATGGAGAATGAAAATCTGACCGAAAATGCCCGTGTCACGGGAGACCATTTGAGACAAGGACTAGACATGTTAGCGGACCGCTATCCTATTTTTGGAGACGTGCGGGGTAAAGGACTCATGCAAGGCGTCGAGATGGTACGCCACGATAAGGTGCCCGCCGCCGATTTAGCGGGAGAATTTTTAGAGCGAACTAAAGCCCGGGGCTTGTTGCTGGGGAAAGGGGGCCTGTACGGCAATGTTATTCGCATTGCACCCCCGATGACGGTGACCATCAGCGAGGTCGACGAAGCGTTGGCGATGATGGACGACGCCTTATCATCGCTATATGCCGCCCACCAGGAGATTCATGATGTGCCCTCTACCCGGATTCAATATCAATAGGGTGGGGGAGGAAGAGGAGGAGGACGAAACACGTGGCAGAACGACTGCAGCATAGTATTGGGGGGCAACCAACCCCCGCTCAAGCGACCGAGTGGGATGTCGTATACAACCCAGCAACCGCTGAGGTGATAGGTGAAGTGCCGATTGATGACGAAGGGGCAGTGGATCGTGCGGTAACCGCCGCCCACGCAGCATTTGCATCGTGGGCCCAAACTCCGATTTTGGAGCGGGCGCGGGTGATGTTTCGATATCGGGAGCTGCTGTGGACCCATCGCGAGGAACTTGCCGCTTTAGTGACCCGAGAGCATGGGAAGATCTTGTCGGACGCGTTAGGAGAAGTGGGTCGCGGCATTGAGGTGGTTGAACTCGCCGCGGGTGCGCCGAGTCTTCTCAAAGGTGAGGTGCTGCAAGAAGTAGCCCATGGCGTTGACGCGATGATGCTCCGTGTGCCGCTCGGTGTGGTGGCGGGCATTACGCCGTTCAATTTTCCCGCTATGATTCCATTGTGGATGATTCCCCCAGCCATCGTGTCGGGAAACACATTTGTCTTAAAACCTTCCGAGCGAACACCGCTAACCTCATTGCGGCTGTTAGAACTACTCTATGCGGCGGGTCTTCCCCCTGGGGTGATTAATTTGGTCCATGGAGGGCGCGTGGTGGTGGATGCTTTGCTCCAGCATCGGGGAATACGTGCCATTTCCTTTGTGGGATCTCAACCAGTGGCCGAGCATGTGTATCGCACGGCCGCGGCTACTGGCAAGCGGGTGCAGGCTTTAGGCGGTGCAAAAAACTTCCACGTGGTCATGCCGGATGCTGACCTTGCACGGACTGTGGAGGCCTTGGTGGCGTCGGCATACGGGTCGGCGGGGGAACGCTGTTTGGCGGGTTCTGTCGTGGTCGCGGTGGGAGATATTGCGGACCGACTCGTGGAGGCAATGCGCTCCAAGGCCGAGCTTTTGCGAGTGGGATCGGGTACGATGCCTGAAACAGAGATGGGTCCCTTAATCCGACCTGTCCATCGTCAACGGGTGGCCAGCTATATCGACCGCGGAATCGAAGAGGGTGCCACGTTGGTGGTTGATGGCCGAAAGGGGAGCTATCCTAGTTTGGGATTCTTTTTGGGGCCGACCCTGTTTGACCATGTCTCACCGGAGATGGCTATAGCCAGGGAAGAGATTTTTGGTCCGGTCTTAAGCATTATGAGGCACCCTGATTTGGCTACCGCGGTAGCCGTGGCTAACCAATCGGATTTCGGCAATACCGCGACCATTTACACGAATTCAGGCGCTGCTGCACGATATTTTCGCGACCACATTCAAGCCGGCATGGTCGGCGTCAATATTGGTGTTCCAGCACCTGTTGCCTGGTTTCCGTTTTCTGGTTGGAAGCATTCGTTTTACGGCGATTTACATGCTACGGGCACAGATGCCTTCATGTTTTATACGGAGCGCCGTGTGATGACTACCCGCTGGTGGTCCGAATAACGGGATAACAGATGCTCAATCGGCCCTGAGGTGGCGGGCACTGTGGCTCCATGGAGATGCCTTGTACGGCATGGTGTCGCCCGCAACCATCGCTTTTAAGGGGGGCTACCTGACACAACTAGGCAAAAGCGGCAATTTTGGCTTGATTGCGGAGCGGTTAATGGTGCACATGGGAATCCACTGCCCGTGAATTCATGGCAAGCTACAGCAGGCGGAGAGCAGAGCAATCATGTGGGATTGGGACGAAGGCGCCCCATCGATTCGGAATGTTTAGGAGATGCACTGTGCCCCGGCGCCGGAGCGGAGGGTGTTGTCGCCTGTGCGACACCTCGATACCACCGACGATTAGAGCGACGCGTCTCAACGGGACGGACTGACGTTCCGAAACAATACCCCGCCGAGTCCACCTAGCACCGCTATATAGATGGCCTCGGCCATGAGAAGATGCCATTGGGTGGCTGTCCACCGGTTGCGGGACAGCGTGGCGTACAACAATCGCAACGAGACATCGGCGGGACTCCAGCGTGCCACAATGCGTAGCGGATGTGGCCACACCGCCAACTTGACAAAGATCCCTTGAACAAGTAGCAGTGCCAACAGCATGAAACGCGCCAGAGCCGTCAATGTTTTGAACGAGCGCACAATGCCCACCAAGAACAGCCCAATGGCCAGACCCATCGCGTCAGACGCCAGTGCAATCGGGATAAACACACCTGCTTTTTCATCGCGCACCGGCACATGAAAAGCGATAAAGGTAATGATCAGGACAGTTCCTGCTCTGGTTTCACACCCGTCATCAACAACAAGCGCTGGAAAAAACACATGAGGAAATGCGACAGTATGAGCGACAACTGTTTGACTTGCAATGGGCGCAGCATTACTCCGATATGTCCCAGACGCTCCACGACTCTCTGGGATACGCCTTAACAGGTCTCTTGCGAGGCGCGGAAGCCTGCCAAGTCCTGGCCCAGGAACCATCAACGGAGGCCCACAAAGAACTGCAAAAAATGTTGGAGACTCTCCAACAAACGGCCCAGACAGCTTTAAGAGATGTTCGGGGGGTGGTGGATGCTCTCCAGCGGCCGACCCGGGAAAGCACGGACAACTGTTCGCTGACGGCTTCCTTGCAGGCTTTGTCGAACCAACTAAAGAAGATGGCATGCATCACGGTGAACATTCACAGCGAGACCGATTTCCGTTCATCCGCGACCCCAGTGATCCTCGCCTGCATTCGGGAATCGGCCACCAATGCCTTGCGCCACGGCCATGCCTCGATTCTGGAGATTGAGTTGACGTGCAAGGATTCTGAACGGACTGTAGTCGTCCGCGACAACGGTTGTGGCGCCGACCAATGGACTCCCCATTACGGCTTATCCGGAATGCGTCGACGTATGCAGGAATTGGGCGGGACCGCCCAGTTTACCTCATACCCGGGTGGAGGATTTACGGTAATATTAATGTGGAAGGAGGGTACGCCATCAATACGGACAGAAATATCCGCATCGCTATCTGCGACGATCAGCAGTTGATTGCTGACGGCCTCCAACTGGTTTTGAGACGTTACCCGGGAATTGTGGTGGTAGGCGTGGGATACAACGGTAGTGACGCACTGCGCTTGGCTAAAGACGATGTCGATGTCTTCTTGATGGACCTGCGCATGCCGGAACTCGACGGTCTTGCGGCCACACGGGCTATTGCTCAGCAGTATCCCAACACGCAGATAATCGCCTTGACGACCTTTTCTGACCGTACCCTGATTGCCGACTGTTTAGAAGCCGGCGCCCACGGCTATGTTCTCAAGGATGTGCAAACTGACAATCTGGTTCAGATTATTCGCCTGGTGCATTCGGGACATATGGTCTGGCCACCCAGCTTAGTCAATGCGGTAACCGCGGGGTCTAGCGCACGGCTACCCGCCGTGCCCGTCACCGAGCGAGAGCAAGAGGTGTTGCGCTGTCTGGCGCGCGGGCTTAGCAACAAAGAAATTGCTGATGCGTTGAAGATTACCGAGTCGACCGTGAAAAATCATTTGTCCAATCTCTACGGCAAGTTTGACGTAAGGGATCGCGTCCAAGCGCTGATGTACGCGCTGGTTTCGGGGGTTTTAAATTTTGACGCTATCGATTATGGAGTTTCGTCAAGGTTTTCCAGCGAGTGAGGTGGCCAAGGGCTTGAAGTCCGACAATACCACGTTGGCGATTATGGGGTAGATCGGGTTTTTACCGTTCACCACCACATCAATGATCTGCATCGATTCTGCAATTTTTCGAAGGTTTTTCGGCAAGTAACCGTTTACGCCATGGCGATAGCAGTCTCTGAATTCATGGTCATGACGACGACGAACTGCGGCCACACGCTCTGGTGTAAGGGCATCATGAATAAAGGATGTATCAGGCACTCCAATGGGTTGTTTGTTTGTGCGCAATGTTTGGCAACATCCGAACGCCGAGAACAGGGCTTTAAATGGCATGGGTTCTTGCGTTACCCAAATCCAAATAGCGTGCGTTGTGATAGACTACGGACCAACTATCATGATTCTCTTCAGGCGTTTTTGGTACTTACTTTTTCGAACAGAAGACGATTCGGATGGTTTAGCCTAGGTGTATCCTGGCTCGGTACGGCCGCCACCAGTTCGTAAGGCGAAATCTTGGAACGTTCATGGGGGTATAACTCTCGATGGAATGGAATACACTGGTCCAACGTTTCGGTCGTCAAACCATACAAAGCATTTGGCCCGAACCCACCAGTCTTATTGTTGGAACCCCCGATAACGGTAAATTTGCCTGGCGTGACGATCTTTGGTCTCCCTTGCCGGACTCGGCATGGTATGGTACCAACCAGCGATACGCGATGCCAGTCGAGCCTTGGATTGCAATTGACTGGGACAACCCCCATGCATCCGTCGTCATTGGACGACGCATAACGTCCCACGTCAACGACCTGAGAACCCAAGCGCACTCGTGGCAGATTCCAATACTGGTATGGCCCTCCAAGTCCGGTCGCGCGAACCCAGTAAGCCAAAGTCAGCATGTCTTTTTATATCTCCCTGCACTTACCCCGGAGGAGCGGGAGCAGCGGGTGCTCCAACTCCTCAACACAATTTTAGACAAGCCTGTCGTCCGTGGGTGCTCCGACCCCGCCTTAGCGGCCGAAGGTCTTGATCCGATGGGGCGCTTTATCTACCCTGCGGTCGGGGTTCGGGGAATAACTATGGGGATTACCGCGCACGCCGACGTAGGGGCGTTCATCCTGGCCTGGCGCCAATTGCTCAATGGTTAGTGATTTCAAGTTTCTGAAAGTACACGTTCTTTGTTGAGCCTGGCCAATTTGACCGGACAAGTAAGTAAATGTGGTCTGATGTCGATCCGTTCGTCTCACTCAGACCCAGAATGCAGAAGGTCAGGTTGGCAGGATTTCAACCTACGCTGCTTACTATCGACATTCGGAATCTTAGCATCGGGGCGCGTTGCCTGACCGAGAGAGCGGTCAATTGGGGTGGACGCCTTAAATCCGCCCGTGGAACGGGCGGAATCGCGTAGACAAGCTGGCTATCTAGACGTCATCTCGTGATAAGGAGTTTTTCACCACATGAGTACCCCTGTCAGAATGGAGTTACCACAATTTAAAGGTGCGCCCGATGATCCTGGAACCTTTAAAAGACACCAATAGATAGTCTATGATATTCCATATAGCCACGTGAGGAGGAAATCCGGTGCGAAATCAACGACCCCGCGGTCGTCGTCATGCCGTGCGCGCGGTGGGACTGGTGCTGGCGTTGGTCTTCCTCTGCGGCACGGGTGTCGCGGGAGGCAATGGAGTTGCTTTGGGGTATAGCCAACCTCACTACCTGGTATGGAATCCACATCTCATGGGGATGCGCCAAGAGATCCGTTACGAGCATGTGCCCCAGGGTTACGAAACCCTCTATGTTTTTCATCCTCGAAGGGCATCGGCGAAACCCAGGCCCGTTCTTGTGTACATTCATGGGGGAGCACTGATTTATGGGAGTGCGGTGATTCCGCCGGGCTCCACGCCGCACGACAGACTCATCGTCAGTATCGAGAAAGCGGCTATCCAAAAGGGATGGGACTTCGTCAGTGTGAATTATCGGTTGGCTCCCGAACATCGTTGGCCCATACCACTTCTCGACGTGAAGCATGCCATCCAATACTTGCGGCAGCATGCGAACGCCCTCGGGATTAATCCCGCGGCGATGGCGGTGATGGGTGATAGCGCGGGAGGGGAACTTTCTACGTTTGTGGGTTTGACGATGCATACCCCGACGAGTCACCACAATGTCATGCGTGCAGTGGTGGACCTCTTTGGTCCCGTCACTCGGGAGAGCTTTGCCAGTACCTGGCGTAAACGCTTTGGACTTCGGCCCAACCCCATCTGGGGTGTCTATTCCAAGCGCAATGCTGCGCGGGATAGTGCGATTAATTATGTGCATCATGGTGCTCCCCCCTTTCTCATCGTTCAAGGAGCTAAGGATAAGATTGTGCCGCCACTACAATCGCGATCACTGGCTACTAAACTTCATCACTTAGGGGTTCCTGAGAAGCTTATTATGGTCAAGCATGCGGGACACGAGTTAATTTCCGTGCACCATCCCATCAACCCAAACATTCCCGTTATCGCGCACAACGTTGTAAAATTCCTTACCCGGCATTTGATGGGGACCCGAAAACCAAGATTCCGTTCCTAAAGAGACGCAAGGAATGCAGCAAGAGACGTGGGAGTGAGGGTTGTTCCGTAGGGGACTTGGCATGATGCGATACAATAGGGGGTGACCTTTAGAATGCCCCAATGGATGCGGAACCGAGTCGATGGAATGGAATCCTAGCTAGCGATTGGGACTATGGAAAGCAAGGAGTTTAGCGATGGACCGGGAAACGCAAAAATTTTGGCGTCAGCGACGCAATGAGATGTTGAAACGGGATCGGCGTGCTCGACCTACCGGCGGGAGCACGGTGACGAAAGCCCTCATTATTCTTTTGGTATTAGGTTGGTTGGTGCAAAACCTAATCCCGGGAATCTTGGCGCCGCTTGCTGGATCGGCGCTTAGCCCCGCAATTTTCACCATCCTCTCAACAATCATGCCAGGAAGTCTCATAAGCTTATTATTTGTCGGGATTTTTGTGTGGATTATTGGCATGAGCATTGAGGCCGTCTCGCGGCCATGGCAATATGTGGTCATCTTTTTTGGATCGGGCATTGTGGCGAATATGGTCATTGCCCATTTCGGTGGGGCGGGATCAGCTTTGGCCGTCTTTGGATTGGCGGGAGCGTACGTCTATAGCATGTCGCACTTTAACCAACGCGGCGCCACGCAGTGGGCATTGATTTTGCTCGGGATTAACGTGGTGCTTTCGGGATTTCAAATGGCAATTCTTGCGGGAGAGGTCACTGCCTTTGTTGTAGGGTTGGCGCTCGCCTCTTTGATGCACATTGGATCCTGAACCCGGAAAGTAAAATGAGTGTTGTCACTAGGGCGAATCTTAAGCTACACTGAGTCAACGAGAACGATAACCATTAAGGAGGTGTTCGAGACGAAAGTTTATGCGGACGTGGCTTGGCCGAGAGTCCAAGAACATGTGAGGGGATCCGTAAAGGGAGTAGTCTGCCCCAAGAGCTTTCTGGGCCCGGACTTCCGTCATAGAGAGCACCTCCGCAATATCTCATGAGGTAGCGCTCCGATGGAAAATCCCGGGACCCAAAAATCCCGGGATTTTCCATTACGGAGGCGAATTCTCATGCAATCCAATTATCGAGGCCAGGCCCAAGCATTACGCGCATTCTACATATTTACGGGACTATGGTCCGCAAACTTCACGCAAGGCTTATGGATTTTGTATCTCCTTCACTGCCATTGGTCGCTGCTTCAAGTCGGAATAGCCGAGGCAGCATTTCACGCCGTCAGTTTCTTGTCGGAGGTTCCGACGGGGATGCTGGCGGATCGTTATGGGCGCCGATTAAGCCTTGATCTGGGCCTTCTGGTAGGGACACTATCGCCCTTGGCCACGTTTTGGTTGGCACCACGCAGTGTTCTTGGCGGGACATTAAGCATCGGCTTTTCCGCCCTGAGCTGGACCTTCATTGGCGGTGCGGATCGGGCCTTGTTGTATAACTTGGTCGAGAACCGTCAAGACCAGTATCAGAAAGCTTATGGTCGGATTGCTGCGTTGTCCCTGAGCACCTATGCGTTGGCGGTAACGGTCGGCGGATGGATGGTGGGCCATATTGGCTGGAGCGGGCCCTTCATCGGGTCGGCCCTGTCCAGTCTCTTGGCCTTCGCCGCGACCTTCGGAATATCTACGGCAATGCCACCTCGAACCCCAGAACGTCGACCAAAGCTTGGGGAGACACTATCCCGCACCCTAGGGATCTTAAAAGGGAATCGACGCCTTCTCATTTTGGTGGGGTTTGGGGCGCTGGTTGGGTCGTTGGTCACCACCAACCACCTCTATGCTCAAGCTACGTTGATGGCCAAGGGGGCATCCGTCTTTGACGTGGCGCTCGTTATCGCGGGAGGCGATTTGATGTCGGCCTTGGGAAGCCTGCTTGGGGGACGGCGTTTTAAGGTGTCGCTGGAACGATGGATTAGTGTTGGCACCAGCCTTTTGGGGGTTTTGGTGGGGATGATTGGGGTGGCTCCGCTGGGATTATCTATCGTCGGCTATGTGGCCGCGTGTGGAGTGGATGGTGCCATCGATCCCGCCTATGAAGTGATGCTGAACCAAGAGGCTCCCGAAGATCAAAGAGCAACCATTTTGTCGATGCCGAGTGCGGGGTTTAGTCTCGGTATGGTGTTGATGTTCCCGATGTTTGGTTGGGCGTTAGCGAATCGGGACATGGCGGTCGCCTATGCTGCGATGGGAGCCAGTTTGATGGGTTTAGCCATTCTAATCAAAAATATTCGCCACCGCGATTCTCCAGTTAACACGACATCAGCAGTGGAACTCTGAGGGCATCAAAATTGGATATATCGGTTCTATGGCGTAAGATATGCCTAAAGGATGGTGGGATGATGAGAGGGAGTCCAGGACAACAGCGAAGTCAAATTCGCCCGGGTCTTGTGGTCGACATCGTATTGAAAAAGGATCAGGCGACGGGGGCCTTAACCCGCGGGATTGTGCAAGACATCTTGACCAAATCGCCGACTCACCCGCATGGCATTAAGGTGCGTCTCCAAGATGGGCAGGTGGGCCGGGTACAAGCCGTGATCCAGCCTTAGGCCATCCATGGCACGCAGTTTTGGGATGACTTTTGGGTTCGGGGAACACTGGTGGTATCGAACCGTGGTTTGGTATAGTTAGGTGGAATTGCAATAATCCTAGAAATTTGAGGTGCCGCATGTCCCAAGAAGTCATCCTAACCGGGATTAAGCCCACCGGGATGCCACATTTAGGCAATCTGGTTGGGGCCATTCAACCGTCAGTCGACCTGTCGCACAAAAAAGATACCGAGGCTTTTTACTTCATTGCTGACTATCATGCGTTGACCGGCCTCAAAAACGCCAAGGAGCTGTCTCAATTTTCGCGGGAGATCGCGGCGGCGTGGATTGCACTCGGACTGGACCCAGAACAGGTGGTTCTCTACCGGCAATCCGATATCCCAGAAGTATTTGAATTAAGTTGGATCTTGGCCTGTTTTTCACCCAAGGGACTCATGAATCGGGCACATGCCTATAAGGCGGCGGTTCAAAAGAATCAGGAAAACGGAGAAACCGATCTCGACGCGGGTGTGAACATGGGAGTGTACACCTACCCCATATTAATGGCTGCGGATATCCTGTTGATGCAAGCGCGGTGGGTTCCGGTTGGGGGCGATCAGGTGCAACATATTGAGATTGCACGTGATGTGGCGCAATACTTTAATCGGCAATACCAACGTGAGGTGTTTACCCTACCCGAAGCGCTCATTGATGAATCGGGGGCGGTGATCCCAGGCTTAGATGGGCGCAAGATGAGTAAAAGCTACCAAAACACGATTCCAATCTTTGCACCGGCGGCCACCTTGCAAAAACTGGTGGCACGGATTGCTACGGACTCGACGCGTCCGGGGGAGCCCAAAGATCCCAATGCGTCAACGGTGTTTCACCTATATCGGCTAGTGGCGACCGAAAGCGAGACCGACACCTTCCGCAAGGCCTTTTTGGCGGGGATTGCCTGGAAAGATGCCAAGGATCAATTATATGAGGTCCTTAACCGCCGATTATCGGGTCCACGTGAACGCTATCATGCACTCTTAGAGGACGACCGGGATACCCTGGATCGGATTCTCTCCGAGGGAGTGCCGAAAGCGCGGGCTGTGGGAGCGGCCACGATGCGAAAAGTGAGAAAGGCCATTGGGGTCAACTGAAGCAGTCCACCCCTGCAACGATGACTACAGCGACAGTGCGTGGGCAAATACGTCTCCAAATGCCAAAGGACGGGTGGTAGCAACGTAGTTGGGGGCCATGGAGAAGCCAAAGGACAACTTGGACTGGCCCTCAATGCGCCGATCTCTAAGGGTACTGACCTGCCGGTGAGCCACAATCGTGCAAAGACCACTTTCTGTGTGGGGGGAGTCATTTGCGGGTCGCGCATATGCGCCAGGACTTCCTCCACAAAATCGCGAAAACCTAGCGCTGAGCGTCGAGACGTTATCGGCTGCGGGGATCATGAAGAATCACCATTTCGCCCAAGCCATTGCCGACGGTCAAGGCTTCGGGCGATTCTTCACGATGCTACAATACCAGGCAGACCGTTACGGCACGCAAATCATCGTCGCCGACCACTTGTGGCTACCTGAACCACGACCTCACCTTAAAGGATCGCGAGGGGACGTGTTTATCGTGTGTGGTGACCCATGACCGGGACATCAATGCCGCACGGAATTTGCATCGGCTGACAACCGAAACGGCCCTACTTGTGGGGACGCGTTCGGCAACGGACCCGACGGGGTGCGGCGATCCTGCGATTGGTCAGGACTTTCTACCAAGCCGTCCCGTTCTGAGGGAGTTGGATATCGACGGGAACGTCACAGTGCAGAGTCTAATTCTCGAGATTTAAGCCACGCCGACGCGTCGCGCCGGAATTGCCCCGGATGATGGTGCGGAAGATCTTGAAGAGGCGACGACTCTTCGAGTTTGGCAATCCGGTTGGCTGTCAGCAGCCCTTCATCAATCGCCCTGGCCATACGCCAACTGTCGCACGGCGTGTAAACAGCGCCTCAGCGTCTGCGCTGAGCTTAAAACCCTTCTAAGCGCACGCTGCTACGAACAGAGCGTATCGCCGTTTCGCGCCGGCCACGTTCCTGCTGACTGATTATAGGCGTTACGCTCATCATCGTCCCCTCATTAGGCAGACCCCAGGGCCACCAAATTAAAAACCATTGGCAGGCCAACACCACTATGGACCATCTCATTAGGCGTGGCACACACATCGCGTTTGTAGCGGGAACGATCCACGCACCCTGGACGCCCGACCCCGCACAGATTGTGATAGGGATAGCGTGTGGTCTTATCGCCGTTCTGGCGTTTCGTGCGCACCCCGTCAATCGTCGCGCAGAACTTCTCGATGAGGGCTTGCACGGTTTGGAACAGTACCCCTCTATACAGATTTTCAACAAAAAAATCACAAAGATATTTTCAATATTAAAGTTAAACATCATTTTATTAATATAATACTTGACATTGATGCATATCAAAGGTATGGTGGGAACTAGAATATCAATAAAATCATTGGAGTGAAGAGCATGTGGGGAGCTCTGCGTCATCCCGGATTTCGTTGGTTGTGGATTGGCCAAATATTGTCGCAGTTTGGTAATGCAATGTTTCTTGTTATGGGCTTATGGGAAATCCAACTCAAATCGCCGTTCTTGCTTTCGATAGCGGGCCTTGGCATGAGTTTGCCGTCCTTGTTGGGAGTGGCTGGTGGAGTCTTTGCCGACCGATATCAACCGGCGCGGCTGATGTTGGGTACTGACCTGCTGAGAGGACTGGCGGTCTTGGGTGGTCTTCTCTTGATATGGTGGCAACCCGGTTGGGTGATCGGGGTCATCATCGCTATCATCAGCGTCAATTCGTTGGGCGGAGCACTCTTTGGACCATCGCAGTTGGTGGTGTTGCCGCGTCTGGTATCCGGTGATGATTTGGCTTCAGCCAATGGACTTAGTGCGGTCACTAATCAGTTCGCGATGGCGATAGGAGCTGGGATTGGCGGTGCGGCGATCGCGACCGTTGGTGTCAAACTCATCTTCGGATTTGATATGGCCTCATTTTGGATGAGCGCCGGCTCTATTCTGCTGATGTTGCCATCGCTCGCACGTCCCAAGTCCACCCCGGACCTCGCATCACTGGAGGCCGATTCTCCTTCGACGCATAATGAAACCTTTGGTCAGAGTTTTAAGAATGGCTGGATTGGGCTCAAGGCCATGCCCTGGTTTATGGCCCTGCTGGCACCCGTAGTGGTATCCAATTTTGCCTTTATGGCGGCGTTTACCATGTTGCCCTACTGGATGCGTCATGTGCTACATACTGGGCCAACCGCCTTTGGGATGGCCGATGGCGCTTGGGCCCTAGGACTTTTATTTGGAAGTCTGTTAAGTGGGAGCGTAGGTCGCTATCCATTACGTAAAGCCGTGGGTATTTTTAATTTGGTGATGAGTGCTTTCTCGGTTGGATTTATTCTGGCGGGAGACCCATGGCTTGCCGCTATCATGCTCCTATTGGCGGGGGTTGCCAATGGATTAGTCAACGCCTTATTCCTGACTTTTTTGCAAAGAATTGTGCCGGAAGGTCTCTTAGGCCGGGTCATGGGACTGATCATGACGTTGTTCGGGATGGCAACTCCTTTGGGGACTTTGGCGGCGGGGGTGTCACTGCACGTCCTTCCGCTCTCCTGGGCTTGGTTCTTGGGTGCTGCTACTGCGATTCCTGTCACCTACATGATTTTGACCCGAGTGCCCGACTTGCCGGGCCCTCTGCCGACTTCAGAAGGTCAGACGGTCTAGCCATATAGCGACACTGCGGATGGACGGGATCGGCTACAATGGAAAGAGGAATAGTTGCGGGCGGTGAAACCATCGGTTGATCCGACCGCCTTGCGGACAAAACATAGGTGAGAGGAAGTCATTAATGACCAAAAGATTTGAGCATTTGACGCCGGAATTGGCCGCTACACTGCCGCTACCTGGATCGGCGGCGCCACAACAAATGCGCTTTGCTCCGGACGGACGGGCCTTATTCTATTTGCTGAGCGACGGGGACGGCATGGCGCTTTCGCTGTGGAGATACGACATCGCGACCAAGACGGTGACCCGCATCGCCGGCCCACAATCCGAGGGGGAATGGTCCGCCGACGAGGAGTTGCGGCGCGAACGCACCCGTATGGTTTGGGAAGGCATTACGAGTTATGAGGTGGTGGGAACCGGGGATGATGAGACCATTCTGATCCCCCAAGCCGGGAAGCTGTTTATTAAACGAGGGGCGGGGCCGCTAAAAGAAATCCCGGGGGTTTACGATGCGATTGATCCCGCCCTATTTCCCGAGGATCCTTCGCGGGTAGCCTATGTATTTGAGGATGAGGTGTGGGTGGCAGATACCCGGACTGGAGAGGCCCGGGCCGTGACCAATGGGGCGCAGCTGGGTGTAAGCCATGGGCTCTCAGAGTATGCTGCCCAGGAAGAACTCGGACGCGCTGAGGGGTATTGGGTAAGCCCTAATTCTCAATATATTGCCTTCGAAGAAGCCGATGTACGCCACATTCCGGAATACCCGATCGTGCACTGGGAGGCGGACCAGGCGTTTGTCGAAACGCATCGCTATCCCTTGGTTGGACAGCCCAATGCCCGTGTCCGTCTTGGCGTTGTTGCGACCGCAGACGATGGGGCGGTGCGATGGTTCGAGTTAGGAGAAGAGGACCAATATCTTGCACGCGTGGCATGGACCCCCGCCAACCAGTTGGCGGTGATGGTGCTATCTCGCGACCACCACCATCTCCAATGGAGACTTTACGATGTCGCGACGGGGACCTATCGGGTGTTGTTTGAAGAGGAGTCCCCGCTATGGGTGAACGTCGGGGATGACACCCGTTTTTTGGCCTCGGGCGATGTGCTGACCACGAGTGAAGCCAGTGGCTACCGACATCTCTGGTGGTATACCCAAGACGGCCGCGGGCGTCCGATTACCCAGGGCGATTTTGAGATCCAACGGCTCCTGGCCTACGATGCCGAGGGTCGGACCGCTTATGTGACGGCGACTAAGGAGACCCCGATCGAGGTCCATGTGTATCAGGTGAACGTGGACACGGGCGTCATGGTCCGAATTTCAGAAGAACCGGGGGTCCATCAAGCGGTTGTCAGCCCGGATTTCAGGTATTGGGCGGATCAGTCTGGGTCAAGCTTTCTTTCTCCTCAAACCCGCCTGGTATCTTTGACCTCGGAAAACAGCGAGGTTCTGCATGGCCACGAGCGCATTCGCCCCGCGGATCTGGGGCTTGCCTCCCCAGAATTTGTTACGTTGACGTTGGAAGATGGAACGAGGTTATACGGGGCAATCTATGAACCATTGCCCCGTCATGAAAAAGTTCCCGCTATCATAGCTGTCTACGGGGGGACCCACGCACAAACCGTAGTGAATGCGTGGGGGATGACGGTGGATTTGCAGGCGCAGTTATTGCGACAAAAGGGATTTTTGGTATTTAAGCTTGATAATCGGGGGAGCTATCACCGGGGTAAAGACTTTGAGGGCGCACTCTATCGGCGTTTCTCTACCGTGGAAGTTGAGGACCAAGTGGCGGGCGTCCATTGGTTGGTGCAAAATCGTCGGGTGGACCCCACCCGAGTCGGCATCTACGGTTGGAGTTACGGCGGCTACATGACCCTAATGGCACTCCTAAAAGCGTCCGATCTTTTTAAAGTGGGGGTGGCAGGGGCACCAGTTACCGATTTTCGACTTTATGACACAGCTTACACCGAGCGTTACATGCAGACTCAGGAAACCAATCTGCAAGGATATGTCGAGGGGTCGGTGCTACCGCTGGTCGATCGGTTGTCGGGTCATCTCCTCATTATTCATGGGTTACTTGACGAAAATGTCCATTTTCGCAATACCACCTTGTTAGTGGATGCCCTCAACCGGGCGGAAAAAGATTACGATCTGGTGGTCTTGCCGTATTCCCGGCATGCCGTGCGGGGTTATCATAATGTGCTCACCGTGGTTCGGCGTCGCACGCAATTTTTCGAAAAGTACCTTTAGAATCAATCAACAAATACTCTTGACATAATGGCCGTCGACGTCAAAATAAAGGGTATTGGATTTAGAAGAGGGCGGCGTGTTAATGGATGAACAATGGTTACGTGAACGAATTGAAGTGTTGCGCAAGGAGCTCGAACACGTAGTAGCCGACGGTGCCGGTCTCCAGGATCCCAAAGTGATGGCAGTGTCGACGCGGCTCGATAAACTGATTGCTCGGTATTTACGCCAGGAACTTTCGGGAACCCAGTCCAGTGCGGATGGGGATTCGAAATACGGAACCAGGTAGTCGCAATCGGAAGGTGCTGGAGGGTCTTTTCATGGAAAAGAATACACCGCCGCTCACCAAGGACGAGATTGTCGCTATGCTGCGGGCCAATCGTGAGTTAGGTCCCGTGTATGATGAGCATACGGCGGAGCAGATCTTAGAACGTATTCAAGCGCCGGTGGCGAGAACGGACCAGGGCACCGATTGGCGGTCCTTGCGGGAAGAACGTCGCGCCGCACGTCGCGAGCATCGCGGTAGAGGCTCTTCGAGTTCGATTATCCCGGGGTTGGCTCTTTCAATTCCTCTTTTAGCCTTGGCCAAGGGCGTGGACCACGGGGTTGGCATCTTTGCCGTCCTTGCATTGGACGCAATAATGGTGTTGGCGTCGATGTTTAGGCGATGACGGTACTAAAGCTATTGGGCCCCCGAGAAATAACGTTTTTTGTCCCTCATGTGTCCGTGGCCCAAAAGTGGTATCGCGAGATCTTTGGAGCACCACGATTCTCCTCCAAAGATTTCGTGCTGTTTGAGGGCCCGGGGATCGAGATAGGCATTCATACGGCGGATGCCAAAGCTCTTGGGGCTGGTGGGCAGCAAGTCCTATATTGGGGCGTTGAGGACTTAGCCGAGGCACTAGCACGGATGCTGGCTCTGGGATGTCAGGTGTATCGCGAGCCTATCGTCGGTATCGATGGGCCTTCTGTGTGCCAAGTCCAAGATCCTTTCGGTAACATTTGGGGCCTCAAACAAGGTTGAATATGGATCCCGCTGAGGCGACCATCGTTTCTTCTATTATCGGGTTTAGGGGATCAGCACCGTCCATGTCGTGCCCTGATTCTGGCTTTTTAAGAGCCTGCCGGCCAGTGTAGTGAGGTACACAGTTTTGGCATTCACCGCGTCGACTGAGGATGGGTGGATGTGAGGAAGTGTCACCTGGGACCAGGTATGACCGCCGTTTGTCGTGGCCAAGAGACCGTATTCGGTCGCAATCCAGCCTATGTGCATCGATGTAAAGGACAATGAACTGGGATTTTCTAACAAGGGGACGGTGCCAACCGATGTCCAATGGGTGCCCCCATCGGTGGTCATCAGAATGCTTTCGTGCCATTGCCGGGGGGCGACCCCCGGGCTCTTCACCCCACTGAGAGCCCAGCCATCCTGAGATGACAGGAAATCGATGGTCACTGGGCCTGGGGCAAACTGATGCACCGGATGCCAAGAATGACCGCCATTGGCGGTCGACAAGAGTTGGTCGCTGGCATTAACGACCCAACCCCGCTGTGGGCTGAGAAATTGGGCATGGAAAACTTGTGTCATTCCGCTCGCAAACGATGGGTGCCAGGCCAAGGTTGTCCAACGTTTTCCCCCATCTTCGGTCAATGCGCTCGGTCCGGGTAACGATATCGCTACGCCGTTGCCATGGGACCATAGGTTGAGGGCACTAATGGCGTGAAACGTATGAGCCGTTGAGGTCCAAGTTCGTCCCCCGTTCTTCGTCATCCATAGCGTGTGTGGGAGGGTCTGACTAACCATCCAGCCGCTCTGAGAAGCCCGCATGGCGATGCTGCCGGCGGAGGTGGGAGCCGTTGGCCATTGCCGTGTCCAGTGGAGGCCACCGTCGGTGGTCTTATAAATCCCTGCAGGTGCGGTGAGCCACCCGACCTTTTGGCTAAACATATCCATATCGCTCACCGTTTGACTCGGGGGTAGGGCAAATGGCAACGCCTGACTGTGGCTCCAGGTGGCCCCAGCATTTGTGGAGGTGTCAATATGGGTGCCGTCATAACGCCACGCGTCTTGTTTTCCCAAAAAGGTGGCGGGATACAGTCCACCACCCATGCTATGGCACCCCATAGCGCAGCCGTTATTGCCCCACCCATAATGCCAGGAACCGCCGCCATTGGTGGTGTGCAGTTGAGCATCGGCCAGATAGCTTCCGCTAAAGATGCTTACCCATCCGTTACGAGAGGAGGTGAAATCCACCGTCCCCCCATTTTTGAACTGTGGCCAGGGGGAGCGGTTGTTCGTAAACCCCATCGCTTTGATATAGGCCTGATACGGTGCGGCCAAAGTAGCGGTATGGACGCCCTTAAATAGCAATGTCCAGGTGACACCGGCGTTACTACTGCGATAGAGGGCGGGCCCACTCGATGTGCCACCGATGGCATAGATAACGGTGGGATTGGCCACCGAGAGGTCGGTAAACGTGACCCCCTGGGGCACCAGGCAATGACGCCACGTGTGACCGCCGTCCCTGGTTTCGACGACAGCAGTCTGATTCGCCTGTAATGCAAACCCCAGGTGGTCGGTCGCAAAATGGACATGGGTTAATCCGGATCGGTTAACGAGTTGCCACGTCTGACCCCCATTGTGGCTTGACCAGATACTATGCGCGCCGATGGCGAATCCATCCTGCTGATTGATGAACTGAAGGGTGGTGGGGTGTGATCCTTCGATTTTGCCGGTGATACGCCACTGGCTTCCACCGCTTTGGCTCGTTAAACTCACCGTACCGAGAGCGGTATTAGCCAACGCATAAACTAATGAAGCGGAAATGGGGTCCACGGCGATGGGTTGACGGGTTACGCTGTGCGACCCGGTAGTCACCAGGCCGGTTATCTCGTGGTGCGGATGAACGGGACCCGAATTAAAGGAGGGGGATTTCCCCGGGGACTGGGACGTAACGCCGCACCCCGTTATGAGGACAGTGGTAACCACCGTGACGATGAAGGCTCGCTGCACGACATCAAGCTCCTTTTGAAAAAGGTTCCCATCTTTAAGAGTAGAACGCCTACTAGTGTAATTACGTTACGATTCTTGAAATGATTTCGTGGGTGCCACATACTGACTATGGGTATTGTCCACGTGACGATGGGGAGAAGGAGAATTTTCATGCTTAAATTGGTGGGATTTGACTTAGATGATACACTCATCGACGATGTCTCGGCGACCAGGGAAGGGGTGCGCCGTCTAGCTTCGGCATGGGGTGCCCTAGATCTCGAAAGGTTGGTTGATGCCTGGCAAGAGGCGTCAGCGTTTCATTTTCAGCAATACGTGAACGGTACCGAAAGCCTTGAATTGAATCGGATTCGGCGAGTGCAAGATGTGTCCCGTGCGTACGGTAAATCCCTGGACGAAGAAGCCGCTGCCGAGTATTTCTTGGTGTACCGGGCGGGATACGAGGCAGGTTGGCAGTGCTTTCGTGATACGCTTTCCGTGGTGGTGCGGCTTCGGACCCAGGGACTTACCCTAGGCATTATCACGAATGGGGATGGGCCGACACAACGAGCCAAAATTCGTGCCGTCGGACTGCAAGATTTAATTCCTATTATCGTAATTTCCGGTGAGTTTGGCAGAGCCAAACCCGATCCGGCTATCTTTCATCATCTCTTGGACCAAGCCCAATGTCCACCAGAACGGGCGGTATTCATTGGGGATCGGCTGGATAAAGACGTTGATCCGGCACGGGCATTAGGGATGCATGCGATTCATTGCGATCGAACCCAAGGGGACAGTTTAGAGGATGTCTATCAGCGGATGCGGCAATGGGATACCAGATTATAGGGGACGAAATCATGTTATACTCTTTAAGTAATTCAAATCTTACGTCAATGGGAGGTAGAAAATATGGCAATCCGCAATGTGATTTCAACCTTGACCGGATCCGGTGAGGAGATTATGGGGCCGGACGTTTTACTTTATCATTATCCTGGGAACGACATCATGAATGGCTCGCTATTAACGGTAGAATCCAATCATTTTTGTGTCTTGAAAAGCCGCGGGGCAATTCTCAATGTGTATGAGACCGGACAATATTCGGTCGACACGCCGCAGAAAATCTTGGTAGGAGCCATCCAACAAGCCTTTTACGGGGGACAGTCTCCCTGGCAGTATGAAGCAATTTATGTCAATCGGGCCAAGTTAGTGATTCGGGCCGAAGGTCAAGCGCTTTCGCGGGAGATGGCCCAACTTCGCTACCAAGTGGATTACTACATTCATGTAGATTCCAAAGAAGACGCCTTAAAGCTTGTGCAGCATATGCCTTATCAAGGCCATTTCATCAAGACACCGGAGGTTAACAACTATGCGGTACCGGTGTTGGAACAGGCGATAAACCAAATATGTCAGGTTACCCCCCTGGAGCAAATCAACGAAAGGATCCACGACATTACCGACCTGGTGACGGGACATTTACAAGAGTTTCTGACCATCTATGGCATTACCTTGAATAATGTCAAAGTTTTGGTGGCACCCGCCGATGAACTCATGAAAAAGCTTATCTCTCTGCGCGCGTTTGGTCTCACCGAAGAGACGGCAATCCGCTATTACATTGCGATGCTGATGGCCGAACGGGGACTCATTACGGCTCCTAACATGGTGAGCGGGACCGGATTTACCATTCAAGGCGCCACGCCCCTGGTGAACGCCAATGACTATACTAAGACGGTGCCGCCACCCGCACCAGAGCGGCGGTAAGCCGGTGGAGCGTCATGAAGGTGTTTTGGTGATCGTCGCCAAGTTCTTGTCCGAAAGCCTGGATACCAACCCCTATGCCAGCGCCGCGACGATGCGCGCCTTAGACCAGGCGGTTCGTAACACGTTGTCCGGCGATTTGACACAATTGGCATCGAGGTGGCGAGCCCTTTATCAAGACACAAGCGCTAAAATCCCGCTACCCAGCCGAGAACACCCGTTTCCCGATCGAGGGTTACTGGATCAAGCCAAGGCCCTAAAGGCGGTGGCGGATCAGTTGTCGCAGTTGGCAAGCCAGGCGACGGCGTTGGAGGCTCCGTCCAATGACCGTGTGTATAACCGGATTCGCAAGAATGATGTGTTGTTGGAGACCCTGATTGAGATCGATCGCAATCTAGCCTTAACCGCCCGTCAGATGGAAGAACAACGAGAGTCTCTAGACGCCGATAATCTCAAAGAGATTCGTACCAACATGCATCAATTGGAGGCATTAATGGGGGAACGTCGGCGCCTTTTGGCCCCGATTCCCTAATATGGAAGGCGAGGCTCCACCTTTGCAGGTTCGACCCGTAACGGTGCGTGGCGTTGCCGCCTTAATTTCCTTATGGTGGGATATATCATCGGTTTCTATAAGGAACCACATCCAGGCGCGGAGCGCCTGGATGTCTTTATTCGTCATTTGTTGGTGCATCCACAAGAAGGGTTGCAATTTGTGGCCGAAGACGATGCCGTTTTGTGGCGCTTGAAACACTTGGGTGAATGGCATTAATTCCCGATCATCGTTTCCGCTCGAGTGGTGTATACTTTGGCTGCGATAAGGCCGGCCGCATGACACTTATCGTCCCCGCTACCCTCTATGCGTTGTTGGTATCTTTTGCCTTGCGTTTTCCCGATCTGGAATAGATTGCAATCCGGGGTTTTCGCAAACTTCAAAGGGACCGTGAGGATCTCGGCATGATTTTGGTTCATTTAATGGAGGGAACCTTTTTACCGTTGACGGCGTTATATAGGCAGCAACTTCAGGGAGGATTTGCATCGATGAAGAAACAGGGATTCGCGGTAACGGGACTGGCGTTGGGTGCGGTGTTGACGGGGTGTGGACTGAGTGGTGCGGCATCTCCAACCCCCACCCCGCATAGCAGTGTTGCTCCGACGTCGTCATCGGCATCCACGACCGCGCGCGTTCCATCCAGCCAAACGATATCCATCCAATGGACCCGATTACCGCTCCGCACGATGCTGGGGAGCTCCACACTCATTGAAAAAATCTCGCCTAATGGTGGTGGTTCGGGTTTAGACTTGCAAGTGGGTACCTATCGCGGTGCCAATTTCGCCAAACCTACTCTCCATCAAGTGTCGTGGCAGATCGGGAGTCGATCCGTGAAATCCATCGCCACAGGAACCGCGTCCACGTCGAGTCCTGCTTCGGTTTATCGGCTCGTCACTACTAACTATACTAAAGTGACTCCTCAACTCATGGATGGCAATACAGCGGCTTCTGTAAAGTGGCCCTCCGCGATCCCCGTCTACCTATCGGGTGCTAATCCCTTTGGACAGCCGTTCCAAGTAGACAATAAGGTGATTGGACAGAGCGGATCGTGGATTTGGGTCGCGTTGAAAGGGCCTTCTCATCCCACAAATAATTTGCTACCGCTTGTATGGGGCTTTCGACATTGGGAACGATTGGTGGCGCTAAACGTCACGACGGGCCAATACCGAATCTTCGGGTTACCATGGCCGCATTCTGAGAACTTGGCGTATCCCTTATGGGATCAGGCACCGGCTTTTGCGGCGAACCATGACCGGGTGTACATAGGAATCGGGGATTGGATCGGAGAATTTCCCACCAACCCGGTGATGGCCGGAAATCCTCACTATCAGGGAGAACCATCATCGACCCTAACCACGAGTCGGGTCCACCGGGCCCTGAACGTGTTGAATCAGGCTTCCTGGAATGCGGTCAACGCCGATGCCCAATTTTGGAATTGCTATGTGATGAAAGATAAAAGCGCCGGCGCATGCCCAAGCGGAAACGGATTTCCCACCAGTAACGCTTTGAGTCAGAGCCCTACTTACTTTAACCATGGTGATGTTGGACCGTCTATTCTCTGGGCTAATGAATTACCGATGCCCTCTCAGGACGTCGCCTTACGGACGGCCGCGATGGTGCGATTGCAGCAAGGCCTGCATGCCAGTCTCTTTATGGAATGGGTGGGGAATCCTAGCGCGAAGGCTATACGACAAAAATATTCCTCCGGGCCACCCCAACCCCTTCCAGGATACTATCGAAAAAACCACCTATATTGGGCAAAGTCTTAGTAGGACGAAGGAGATTGTCATGGTATTAGCGTTGTTTGAGACTCTGGCATGATAATAACCAATCCCGCCATAGCCGCCGTAACGAATGTGGCAGTCCGACAGCAGGTTTTGCTCGTACAGGTCCCACTTCGTGCCATCTGCCGCAACGTGGTGCCCGGACCCCCAATAGTGGCAGGGCAAAGCGATTGTACGCATTAATGACATGCTGAATCGCGCCGTCCAGTTGTTCTTCGGTGATATGGTGCGCATAAATCCAGGCGACTGGGCGGCGATCCAACGTGTCCAAGGCGCGGGCAGCTTGTGCGGACCCCAGATTGTAGCCATCGCAAAACCCCGCCGCCCGATACCGGGCCACGGGGTCCTCCACCTTCGCCGCACGGCCGGACATCGGGCCGAAAAATGGCGTCCCATGGAGCCAATATTCGGTTTCGGCCAAGACATCCAGCCCTTGGGGTGTAACTGCCCGGGGGCTACTCGCTCATCAGAACGGGGTTACTCGCTACGCGATTCAGACTATCTTCTGATATAATAAGTGCGCCATGATGAAGGAGACTATTCGTCGTGAATGCCTTATGGTCCAGCGAGTCACGCGGGGTGTGAGTGTGACCCATAAGACACGGTCGAGACCCTCTGGAATGGTTACTTCCGTGGTTGTCTGCGGAAACAAGAGGTTTGCCAACGCCTCCAGCTGGCAAACAAAGTGCGGTGGTACCGCGGGTCCTGACCTCGCCCGCACAAGGTTAGGATAATTGGAGGACTCCCCATGACCAACATTCATCAATTCGAAGACATGCCGTGTCCCATTGGCGTACTGTCTCAGTATATTTCCGGGCGCGTTCGCACCGCAGGATGGGTACATACCATCCGTCGACTCGGTGGGGTAACTTTTGTGGTACTGCGGGACGGGCACCATGTGGTGCAAGTGGTGGTTAAATCTGAAGACGTCCCCTATCGCCCTGAGATGGTCGTGCGTGTCGAGGCCGACGTTGTCAAAGAGTCCCGGGCTCCCGGAGGGGTAGAGCTTCATCACCCCCTGTTTGAGGTCTTAGCAGAACCCACCGCAGGGATACCGCTGGACCTTTCTTTGCCTAGGGTTGAAGCAGGTCTGCCTACCCGTTTGGATTTGGCGCCCTTAGCGCTTAGGCACCCACAAGCCCGTCAATGGCTTCGCTTGACTGCGCGTCTCGTTGAAGCGTTCCGTCACGCGCTATCACGTGAGGATTTCGTGGAAATTCATACGCCTAAACTCTTGGACACCGCGACTGAGGGCGGAGCTAATGTGTTTACCGTCGACTACTTTGGCCGACCCGCATATTTGGCGCAAAGCCCCCAGTTCTATAAACAAATGATGGTGGGTGTGTTGGGCCGCGTTTTTGAAGTGGGTCCTGTGTTTCGGGCGGAGCCCCACGACACTGCCAGACATCTAAGCCAGTACACCTCGCTCGATGTCGAATTCGGCTTTATTACCGATCATCGCACCGTCATGAATGTGTTGACCCGAACTCTTTGCACCATGCTCGCGGAGGCGAAATCCGAAGCGATGGACCTGGAATCTTGGCCCGTCGTGCCAAAGTCAATCCCGGTGATTCATTTTACTGAGGCGTTAGAGCGGCTCTCGATCGCGTTGGGTGAAGACCTCCGGGAAGAGCCGGACCTCGCTCCGACCCACGAGGCTTGGTTGGGCGCATGGGCCAAGACTCAGTATGGGTCCGACTTTCTCTTTGTCGAGGGATATCCGACTGCCAAACGACCATTTTATACGCATCCCGATCCAAACCGTCCCGAATACACGCGAAGCTTTGATCTGCTCTTCCGTGGACAGGAACTGGTGACTGGCGGGCAACGCTTGCATCACTACGGAGACTATTTGACAGCGTTAGCCAGCCGAGAGCTTGACCCATTACCCTACCAGGGCTATCTCATGTCATTTAAGTATGGCATGCCACCCCATGGAGGATTTGCTATCGGCTTGGAACGACTAGTAGCCCGATTGATGGGGCGCGAGGG
>JAJYPK010000082.1 GCA_021795465.1 Bacillota bacterium | reverse complement strand
CGGATTTCGACGGACGCCGAGTATCCCCTTTAGTTCCCTTCCAATTGGCGCGCCCCGTAGATCGCGTCGTTGTAGACATCCCATACACCCCTCAGTTGACTCTCAGTCTTTGAAGAGTGTGCCACCGACGGGCTAAATTATGATTCTCGACGGCCTCGTATCGCAGCCCGATAGGTATAGGTGGCCAAATGTTCGACGTCGACCTGGAGATCGTCCGCGATCCGTGAAGCGCCCCATTGCATTTGCAGCTGACATCCTGGGTTGTTCACCAAAATCCGCTGTGGGGAAACCGATTGCACGTCCTCCATTTTCTGATCGAGAATTTTGAGAGCCCACACGGGGTGGGTTAAATTATATACTCCGGCTGAACCGCAGCACGTGTTTTGCCCGCTTATGGGCGTAAATTGATGCTCTTGAATCTGTTCCAACACCGCGACCGCATCGTCCCCTGCTTGTTCTACATTCACTAAATGACACGAGTTTTGCAAAGTGACCCGCTCCCCATTGCCTCTAAGTTTAAGAGGGGGATCCGATTGAATTAGCACGGTTGACCAGTCTCGTATGCGTGCACTAAAGCGCTCGGCCCGCTCCCGCCATTCCGGATCGTCCGCCAAGACCCGGCCATATTCTAAGAGCATCGCACCACACCCTCCAGCCGTATTCACAATGAACCCTGGGGTGCCCTCGAAGCTTTCGATATTGCGCTTGGCAAAATTTTCAGCTTCTTCCTTGTTTCCAGCATGCCAATGCAACGCTCCGCAACACGTCTGCTGCTCTGGTTCGCCCACCTCAGAGCCAGACATTACCAAGAGATTTCGCGCTGCTTGATTAGCTTCCGGAAAGACCGCACTCATCATGCATCCGCGAAAAAACTGGACGGACCCATGGCTCGCGGGAGCGATGGGTCGGGCTACTGGCGGGACCTCTTGAATAGGGCCTAGCATCGGCGTGAATTGTTTGAGTCCTCGTGGCATTGGGTAGTTTTTCATTCGACGCACCACGCCCACAATGCGCCGTAACCGACCTGGTTTTCCAACCTGTTTGAGTGCCTCTCTAACCAGCCATGGTTTTTGGTCGCCATCCACGCTCTCGGCACGCAGTCGGGATTTCCCGGCTTCCAAAATCAGCTCGTAATGGACCCCAGATGGACACGCCGTTTCACAGGCACGGCATCCCAGACAAAAATCTAGCGATTCCTTCAGCGCCGGTCCTACTCCAATCTCATCTCTTGCCAAAGCTTCGACCATCGCGATACGTCCCCGTGGTGAAGCCAGTTCACTGCCGGTAATTTGATAAGTAGGGCACGCAGGTAAGCAAAATCCACACTTGTTGCACTGATCCGTTTCGTGCAAAATCGCATCAAAAGTCATGTGTCACATCCTTATCGGAACTGAACAGGCCACGGGGGTCGAATAATTGCATCGTACCGGCTTCAATATCATCCCAGTCGTGATCCTTTGTCCTCCACCAATAAGCCCCTTGAACCCGAGTAGCGAGACCGGCCAGCACATCCTCCACGCCACCATAGATTTCGTAACTCCCAGTGTACGGGAAAAGCACTATCGGTCCAGGCCGTGTGGCACACGCATCGCCGATCATTTCCAATTCATTCGGCAACACGTATCCATCAACGTAAAGCCGTTGGCTTACTGCCTTCTCCCACCAGCTCTCACGAATGGATGCCCAATGAGATGGAGCCCCGTCCGCCACTCTTAAGAAATGGAGGTCGATCTGGTGTGTATCGGCGAGCTGATTCACCCAACCTCGCGCCGCCTCAGAGACGCCAGCCATCCAAAGCGACCATTCACCCGCATCGCCTCGCACCACCACAAGGGTCTCCGGTCTAAAAGGCTTCTGGAGTAACGCTTGGCTATACAACAAAAGTCTTTTCGGCGTCGAATCTGTCGCGACACCAGCCCAAGGCCGAACCGGTTTCGGTCGCAACCGCAAGATCAGAGTCGCCAAAATTCCTAGACGCCCTTCACTGCCGGGAGCCAATTTCGTAATATCGTAACCCGCCACGTTTTTCATGGTCTTGCGACCAAATCGTAAGCGACGACCGCATCCATCAATCCATTCTACGCCTAACACCCAATCCCGCCACGATTGTGGACTTTGCAGTGCTCTGACGTTGGCGGCAACCAGCCCTCCCACGGTATCCCGTTGCGCTGGGTGAATCCCGGGAAGATAAAGGCCTTCCCGATCGAGCAAGGTTGCTAATTCCTTGGCCATATACCCCGCTTCTACTTCTACAGTCAGATTTTCTTTATCAAAGTCGATGAGGCGATTCCATTTACGTAGATCGACGACCCAACTGGAGGCTATGGCTGGCCACAACGATCCCCGATTCCCGCTGCCACGGATCGTCAACGGTTGCCTTTGGGCATAGGCAGCGCGTACTAACTCTTGCCCCTCCGCAAGCGTTTCGGGTTGCATTACCGGTTTCAAGTCGTAAGCTGATGATGGCGGCTCTAACCAAGCCTCAGACTGCAGCGGAATGGCCTTGAGCGGATTCAGCCGGTTCTCCGGATCCCAAACGTGCTTGACCCCTTGCATGATTCCAAGTTCGTCATCGGTGTACATCAGGGACAAATTATCGACTTTATCAATCCCAATGCCGTGCTCACCGGTTATAGATCCCCCATATCGCACACAAGCTTTTAAGATTTCATGATCGGCTTGGCGCATGCGTTCCACCGCGTCTAGATCTGCAGGATCGTAACTGATGACAGGGTGTAAGTTGCCGTCCCCCACGTGTGCGGCTGTCATGATTTTAAAGCCATAGCGCTCCCCAATAGCAACCACATCCCGCACCATGTCGGGTAGTAAGGGACGTGGTACCGTCACGTCTTGAACCCACAGATGCGGAGCCAATCGTGCGGCGGCTCCGTAGTGGGCCCGGCGTCCCTTCCAGAGCGCTTCTGCTTCTTGTGCACTATTAGCCAGTCGGAATTCTACGGATCCCGCTTCTGCCGCCACTTGCCGAATCGTGGCCACGTCCTGGTCAAGCGTAGTATCATCGCCATCTACTTCCATAAGCAACACGGCTTCGGCCCCGACAGGATATCCCGCATGAACAAAGGGTTCAATAATTTCTAATGACGTGCGATCCAAAAGTTCTAGGGTCGCCGGCACAATTTTAGCTGCCACGATAGCCGCCACACACCCGACCGCGCTCTCTAGGGAGGAAAACACGGCTAACATGGTACGCGTGGCAATGGGTAACGGCGTGATCGTGACCGTCACTCCAACCACCATCGCCAAGGTGCCTTCCGAGCCCACCACTAACCCGGTCCAGTCCAACCCGTTTCGGGGTACCCCCACCAAAGGAGTTGTGCGCATACGACCATCCGCCAACATCACGTCTAGCGCAAGTACATGGTTGGTCGTCACCCCATATTTGACACAGTGGGGACCTCCCGAATTCTCTGCCACATTACCCCCGATCGTGGAAATTCGGTGACTGGATGGATCGGGCGCATAAAAAAACCCTAACGCTCTTAAACGGTTTTGCAATTCTGCGTTAACCACGCCCGGTTCGACCGCCACTCTGCGGTTGTCTACATCGAGGTGATTTATAGATTTCAAGCGACTAAATGCCATGATAAGCCCACCCACTACTGGCATGGTGCCCCCACTAAGATTAGATCCCGATCCTCTCCCGATAATAATTACGTGATGAGCCATGGCGTTCTCCATCACCGTCAACACCTCGGCTAGGGTCTTCGGTATCACCACGATGTCGGGGCGATGGCGCTCTCCTGTCGCATCATAACTGTAGGCCACCAAACGATCTGGGTCTGACAGCAACCGGTCCGACGGAATAAATTGCGAGAGGCGGGCAACCAACGATTGTCGGGTTTCAGGATCCATACGGGAGATCTCGCCAGTCGTCCCGCGAGGCAAGGCTCCCCAGAGTTTTTGTTCACCTAACGATGCCATTTTAATCCTCCCCTTCATTTACCGCACCAATAGTCTAAGCGGCGGGATGATTAACTCTCACAATATTAGTGCGTAACCCGGAATGGGTCGCCGCATACGCTCAATGAAATCCTTCACAGAGAGGGTAAGTGGCCGTTTCTCGTTGCTCCCTTCTTTCTCTGCCTCAAGAGTGTAAAGACCCTCAATGTTCTCGATTCGGTCAATAAAGAGCACCCCTTCGAGATGATCGACCTCATGCTGAACAATGCGCGCGTCGAATCCTTCGTAATGGCGGCGGATGGAGACACCATGTTGATCCCAGGCCGTGATCTCGATTTCCGCCGCTCTGCGGGTTACCCCATAAATGCCGGGAACACTGAGGCAACCATCGAAATCAGTCAATTCTCCGCGTGCTTTAATAATCTTGGGATTCACAATAATCTCAGGCTCTTCCATCTCTCCTCCCTTCCAGATAAAGATCCGCCAGTCACTACCAATTTGTGGTGCCGCGATACCATAGGCCGCCACGGTATCCCAAGTATCCACGAGGTCCCCCGCCACGTTGGTGGCGGCACGCCCCATCTGTTTAACCTTCACTGTCCTTTGTCGCAAGAAATCACTATGCGTCGTAATCGTCCAAATCGCCTGTTGCACCGTTCTACTCCCATCCCTTGTCGTATTGGACCGGCCCCTCTACAAGAATGCCAATCCTTCGAAATCGTTGCTCTAAGTATTCCAATGGCGTATGCTCTACCCCATTGTATCCAGCCTTCGTATAAATATTAATAGCGTCAGGAAATAGCTCCCGTATACTCCGCCGGATACGTCGACCTGCCGCATCCTGGTCCGTCAGAATAACCACAACCCGATCTTTAGCCGCTTTCCGGATCCGTTCTAGACGCTCAGAATTGGGGATCCCGAATGTTGTCGCAATTGCCACGTTATCGGGTAACACCCGCCGAAGTTGTCGTGTATCGTTCTTTCCTTCCACAATCACGAGAAACTGATCAGGCATCATGTCACACCTCTTAGAGCGTCATAGTCTCGGCGTCCCTATCCGAACCAAAAACTTCGTCGAATCAGAGGCACACGGAACTACTCTTAGTTTAGAGTACTTGCATGCTCTAGGAAAAGTCCTTTCTCAGCTGTGCCATGACCTTACTCGGCGGGAATTCAGCCTTATCGACACAAGCGAGAGAGCTGGTTCATAGCGACGTTAAGCCTTAACGGATTGCGGACTCAACACCTCTTCGAGAGCCAAACCCAGCCGCTCCAGCCCGTCGCCCAGATCGTCCGGAGTAATCGTCAATGGGGGCAAGAGTCGAATCACATTGTCTTCTAATCCAGCCTTGGTTAATAAGAGTCCCTGGCGAAACGCTGCTTGGATCACCGCTCGACAGACCTCCTTATCGGGAACGTCTGACCCAGGGCGTACAAATTCCAACGCCACCATGGCGCCCAGTCCCCTTACGTCACCAATATGAGGGAATTTATGTTGCCACACGATGGCCTTTTCTCGCATCACTTTCCCAATTTCTATGGCCTTATTAAGCACGTCATCGCGCACCAACAAGTCCAGGACAACCTCAGCCGCGGCCAACGCCACCGGATTGCCTCCGTAGGTACTGCCGATACTACCTTTAGCAATCGTGTCCATGATATCGGCTCGCCCGACCACGGCAGAAAGTGGCAACCCTCCCCCCAGTGCCTTGGCTGAAACCAACAAATCCGGAACCACTTCCGCGTGTTCAATAGCCCATAGTTTTCCCGTGCGGCCGAGCCCGGCTTGGATTTCATCATCAATTAGTAGGATGCCATAGTGGTCGCAGATCCGACGAAGCCCATTCAGAAATTCCTTGGGCATGGGAATGAAGCCACCCTCGCCCTGCACCGGTTCGATGACGAACGCCGCCACCCGGTCGACACCAATGGTATCTACCAGCGCCGTATCCACTCGCTCTAGGTATTGCTGGTGACAATTCGCCGGAGCCGATTTTAGGGAACACCGATAGCAGTGTGGGGAAGGCAGTCGGTACACATCAGGTAAAAGTGGTCCAAAGCCTATCTTATAGGGATCGGTCTTGTCGGTTGCAGTAAGCGCCCCAAAAGTCCGACCGTGAAATCCATTGGTAAAACTCACGATGCCAGGACGACCTGTAAATTGCCGAGCAATTTTAAAGGCGTTTTCGATGGCCTCGGCCCCACTATTCACAAAAAGCACCCGCTTGTCCATAGCCCCGGGAGTGATCTCCACGAGTCGTTCCGCGACGGTCACATACCGTGGGTACATCACTGTGTGAAAGGAGGTATGAATGAGCGTCGCAGCCGCTTCTTGAATCGCTTGCACCACTTCGACCCGATTGTGTCCCAAACTTTGGACCCCTATGCCCCCGATAAAATCCAAATATCGGTGGCCTTCCACATCGGTGACCCAAGAACCTTCGGCCTGATTAATGAATACCGGAAAGCTCGACGCGATTCCGTTCGCCACGACCTTCTGTCGCCGTTCCCACCAGGTTCGATTGTCCACGCCCGAATCTCCCCGTTCTTTGCTAAAATGCGTTTTCTTCGACCAAGTCTCGACCCACGATGAGTGTATGGACCTCGTATGTACCCTCGTACGTATCTACTGTTTCAAGATTGGCCATGTGGCGAATGGGCCCATAGTCTACACTGATCCCATTGCCCCCCAAGATTTCTCGCGCCATACGGGCCACCACTAATGCCGCCCGCGCATTATCACGTTTGGCTAACGACACATGCGGGTAACGCATCACGCCAGTTTCATACAGGCGTCCTAGTTGCAACGCTTTGAGTTGCATGTCTACCGTTAGCGACAGCATATCCACTAGGCGCTCTTGAATCAATTGGGTCGCTGCAATGGGTTTACCAAAGGCGATCCGGCTCTTTGCATACAAAGCAGCTTCATTGAGGCAATCCAGAGCAGCCCCAACCGTCCCCCACGCAATCCCATAGCGGGCTTGAGTGAGACACCCTAATGGTGATCCTAGTCCACGAGACAGGGGGAGAATGTGATCCTCGGGCACGAACACCTCATCCAGATACAACTCAGAAGTCACAGACATCCTCATTGAGGCCTTGGTAGTAATATGCTTCGCTGCAAAGCCCATCGCATCGGTGCGCACAATGTAGCCACGAATCGTTCCCGTATCATCTTTAGCCCACACGATGGCAATCTTCGCGAGATTACCATTGGTAATCCAACGCTTGACACCAGTGATCTTCACCCCTCCTGGTACGCTTTTTGCCACCGATCGCATGGCAGCGGGGTCAGACCCGGCATCGGGCTCCGTAAGGCCAAAACACCCGATAATATGGCCACGTGCCATCTCCGGCAAATACCTCGTTTTTTGTTCCTCACTGCCATAACGATAAATCGCATACATGGCTAAACCACTTTGCACGGAGGCGAAAGACCTGAGTCCAGAGTCCCCGCGTTCTAGTTCTTGCATCATAAGCCCATACGCAATGGGGGATAATTCCAGGCCCCCATATTGCTCAGGAAGGGTGGGTCCGAACACGCCGAGTTCCGCCAATTTCGGTATCAGGTCCGTGGGAAATGTTCCGGCTTGCCACCATTCTCCCGCGTGAGGTCGGACCTCGGCATCCACAAAGCGTCGCACCGCATCACGAATCTGGGTCTCTTCCGAAGACAATTGTTGCTCTAATCCGTAAAAATCATCTAGCCGTTGACCTAAAGTCCTGTTGTTATCCATCGTCTCACGAGTCCTTTCGCAATTTTTCATATAACGCCCAAATTTCCTCGGTGTGCTGTCCCAGCCGCGGTGGAGCCATTTTCGGCGTCGCGGGTAGAGAGGAGAATCGCCATGGCAAAAACATTTGCGGAATTCCGTTTATTTGGCCGTGCATCGGGGGTGTAAATTGATCTCGCCATGCGAGAGCTTCAGGTACCGTCCTTACCGGTCCCGATGGTACGTCACAACGGCTCATAGCTAGGGTCCAGTGCTCGACCGTGTCGCAGCCAATTTCACGTTGCAAGAGATCATGAAGCTCTTCCCGATGACGAACTCGGGCCGGGTTCGTCGTATAATGCGGGTCGGTGGACCATTCTGGATGACCGAGCAACTGACAAAGTGAGGTAAATTGCCGATCATTCCCCACAGCGACAGCCAGATGTCCGTCGACGGCTTGAAATAATTCGTAGGGAGCTAACTGAGCATGGGCGTTACCCCACCGCCGAGGGGCATCGCCTGTTACGAGATGCGCAGTGCCTACGTTGACCCACCAGGCCAGTTGGGAATCAAATAACGACAGGCTCACATGCTGACCCTGTCCGGTTTGGTACCGATTTACCAAAGCCGCTAACACACCCGACAACAAGAAGAGTCCAGCCGTAATATCTGCTACCGCAATTCCTACCTTAAAAGGTTCTTGACTCACTGGTCCTGTGAGAGACATCAGACCCGTGGCGGCTTGCATCACGAAGTCGTATCCCGGCCGATCATCGCCTTCAGGATAGCCGCGTAGCGTCGCCGTGATTAAACGCGGATTCTCCGTCCTAAGATTCGCTAAACCCAAATGATAACGTTCCAACGTGCCAGGTTTGAAGTTTTCGATCACGATATCGGCCCACTGGGTCGCTAAGGTTCTTACTAAATCCTGGCCCTCCGGGGTGGTAAGATCGGCTTCGCAGGACTTTTTGTTTCGATTGGTAGACAAGAAATAAGCAGCCAGGTCCCCCCAAAAAGGGGGACCCCACTGCCGCGTTTCGTCGCCGGTGCCGGGCCTTTCAATCTTGACAACCTCGGCGCCGAGTTCTCCCAGGGCCATTGTAGCATATGGCGCCGCTAGGACCCTCGATAGATCTAACACACGAACCCCGGTTAAGCCGGTACCTTCATGTTCCACGGGATTAGCGAACCGACTCCGTTCGCAAGACATCGGATAAGATGTCTACCGCTTCATCCAGCACATCCAGCGGCGTATTAAGTGGAGCCAAAAATCGAACCACGTTGCCGTAAATGCCCGCCTTCAGCATTAACACACCGCGTTGCATGCACGTCTGCAAGACGCGTTCGGCCAGTGCCGAGTCAGGTTCCTTAGTCGTGCGATCTTGGACAAGTTCGATAGCCACCATGGCGCCCAAACCACGCACGTCCCCAATCTGTTTTACCTCTTGAGAAAGACTGCGCATGCGCTTCATAAGGTGTTCACCCTGTGCCTTTGCCTGGTCCAGGAGATGTTCTTCTTCAAACACATCCAACACGGCATTGCCCGCAACGGTTCCTAGCGGGTTCCCTACGTAGGTTCCCCCTATTTGCGAATCCCCAGGACCATCCATCACTTCCGAGCGTCCCATGACGCCAGACAGGGGAATCCCATCGGCGATAGACTTAGCCATCGTTAAAATATCGGGGCGAATGCCGGATTGTTCAGTAGCAAAAAACGTTCCCGTGCGCCCGAATCCGGTTTGCACTTCATCCACAATGAGGAGAATATTGTGCTTCTCGGTAAATTTACGCAACCAAGGCAGGAAGCTAGGGGGTGGCACGATGAATCCCCCTTCCCCTTGAACCGGCTCCACAATGACCGCCGCTACATCCTCCGGCGCCACCTGCAACAGCAGGGCTCGCTCAATCGCCGCATAACAACTTTCTTCACACTCGTGGCTCGAATTTCCCTGGCCAAACTCACATCGATAGGGATAGGGGAACGGTACCCGATACACTTCGGGCGCGTAAGGTCCCATGCCTGCCTTATAAGGGTGCACTTTACTGGTTAACGTCATCGCCATGAGTGTTCTCCCGTGAAACGCACGGTCAAACGCGATGATACCCTTGCGCTTGGTATAAGCACGAGCAATCTTGATGGCGTTCTCGACCGCCTCAGCACCAGAATTAAAGAACACGGTAGTGGCCGGTCCCCCACCCGGGAACAGCGCACTCAGGCGTTCGGCAAGTTGCACGTAGCTCTCATAAGGGATCATGGTGAAGTCGGTATGTAAAAACCTGTCCACTTGTTCGTGTAAGGCTTTACGTACCTTGTCGTGCGTATGTCCCACGTTAAGCACTCCCACGCCTCCGGTGAGGTCGATAAAGGTGTTGCCATCGATGTCATCCAGAAGAGAACCGTGGGCCCGATCCGCGACCAAAGGCGTGTAAATGGAAACTGCCCTGGGTGTCGCTTTGTCGATACGGTCTAAAACTGCCTTACTCTTGGGGCCCGGAATCGCCGTCTTAATGGAAACGTACTTGGTCGCTGTGGTCATTAATAAATCCCTCCCCGAAATAAGTGAGTCGTGAATCGCTCAGGTGTCAATTTGCGCACGTTGTAAACGCCCACTAAAGTCGACGTAAACTGCCTTCCACTCCGAGAAAAAGTCTAACGCCGCCGTACCCGCTTCTCGATGGCCGTTACCGGTTCCACGGGTTCCTCCAAACGGTAGGTGAATCTCGGCACCCGTGGTACCGGCATTGATGTACACAATTCCTGTCGCTAAATCACGAATCGCTTGAAAGACTCGATTCACATCTTGGGTGAAAATTGAAGAGCTGAGGCCGTAGACCACTTGGTTGTTCACCCTCACCGCTTCGTCCAAATCCTCGACTTGAATCATTGAAAGCACTGGGCCAAAAATCTCTTCTTGGGCGATAGTCATCTCTGGTGTCACGTTTGCGAACAACGTCGGTTCATAGAAGTGTCCATGGAGGCTTGGAGTGACGGCCGCATGCCCACCGACTACCAGTTGTGCTCCTTCTCTTTGCCCAAGTACGACATAGCGATGAACTTTATCTAAAGCTTTTTTGGTAATTAACGGCCCCACATCCGTTGCTGTTTCTAACCCATGACCTAACGTTAGTGAACGAATCCGGGTCGCTAAACGGTCACGTAATTCTGGATATACGCCTTTTTGAACAATAAGTCGGGAGCACGCGGTACAACGTTGCCCGGTGGTGCCAAATGCACTCCATAAGATGCCCTCGACCGCCAACTCGAGATCGGCATCATCCAATACAATAATGGCGTTCTTACCACCCAACTCCAAAGACACCCGCTTTAAGTGTTGACCCGCGGTAGCTGCCACATGACGTCCGGTTTCGTTGGAGCCCGTAAATGAAATCAAGGCGACATCGGGATCGTTAAGGATGACCTCCCCGACATCAGTTCCCGAACCGAACACCAAATTCACCACCCCCGAAGGGATTCCAGCCTCTTCAAGGATCTTTACCAGTCGATAAGCTAAAACCGGAGTCTCACTCGCAGGCTTGAATACCACCGTGTTGCCGCACACCAAGGCAGGGAATATTTTCCATGTCGGAATCGCCATCGGAAAATTCCACGGGGTAATAATCCCCGCCACACCAATTGGGTCGCGGGTTGCCATGGCAAACTTATCCGGTAGCTCGGAGGGTGTCGTGTACCCGAAACTCCGACGTCCTTCGCCCGCCATGTAAAACGCCATGTCGATTCCTTCTTGTACGTCGCCCCGTGCCTCAGTAACGACTTTTCCCATCTCGCGGGTCATGGCTTGTGCGAGGTCCTCTTTTTGCGCCTTCATCAATTCTCCAACCCGGAATAGCATTTCGCCTCGCTTCGGAGCGGGTACTTTACGCCAGGTCTCAAAGGCTTTTTTTGCCGCCTGGATGGCTCGTTGCGTGTCCTTCGCGTCAGATTGCGGAACTTCAGCGACGACCTCTCCATTGGCGGGATCAATATCCGGTTCGTATCGCCCAAGTTGAGGCTCCACCCATTGGCCATCAATGTAATTATGTAAACGCACGTTGATACCTCCTTCATGTTGTCATTGAATTCAATGACAACATTAAACAAAGACAGTTTGGTCTGAAAAATCGGGAGGCACTGGTTCTCGCTCCCCCGTCTTCCTCGTCTTTCTTTCTAGTATACTGTGACCCGTAGGTTTTTACTATGGCCGAGAAAGAAGGGGCGATAACCCTCGTGGGTCCGCCCCTCGCGTCCTACACTCGTCGGGTGGCTTTTCCCACCCGTTAGTTTTGCACTCCCAGCACCGCCTGAATCTCATCTGCTTTTAGAGGTGATTGCGAGAGACGTGCCACAGCCGTTCCGGTCGCAAAAAACTCCGTATTAAACGCAGGTATCTCAACCGTTCCGCTTGGTTCGTATGGGAAGAACGTACCATCAATAGTAACCCCCGAATCCCAACCGGCGCCCCGGCTGAAGAGAATCTCGGTCTCCTCGATTTTCGATTCGACGCTCACCCCCACAAGTCCATCGGAACGACCAGCATGCGCGGCATCTTGACGCATCCGCTCCATGGCGTGATGGCGGGTTTCCATAAGCTTATTGGTGACTGTAGTCACTTCTTGGTTGTACCAACTATACGTGCTAGATCGGGTTCGATAGCCCACCGGCATACAGTGCCAGTGGTAGCCCAGAGCCATGTTCATAGGCATCCACCCGCGCTGCCATAGCCGATAAAAGTCATCGGCGCTCAAAGCACTGACTAACGCGTGTTTCGGAGAGCGTAGGCCCTGGAATCGAACCGCAGTCCCTACCACGCTAAAGTGCACCAGCGTGTCTTCTCGTTTGAAATAATATTTAGCGTCGATCACCGCATGTGCTCCAGCCGCTCGCGCTTCTTCACGTAGTCTTTCCAAAGACGTATCTTTAGCCTGGTAATAGGCTCGGACTAGGTTCGCCGCATCGAGATTGCTATCGAGATAGACCCGATTACGAGAGTCGGTCGAAGCGTGGTAATAACAACTTCCAGCCACCTGGACCACCGGTTCGATGCGAAGCAACTCGCCGAGATAGAGCTCATGCACGGATAACGTGCTCATCCAAGGCATCTCGCCTTTAACGGTCCGCTCAACCCGTCGCTTCGCGCTATCCGGAATTGTTCCCCGCTCTAAAGCCTCTTGATCCAGAAGGCATTGTTGGGCATCTTCCATGGCATACTTGGCAAATCCTCGCCCCTCCAGTGGGTCGGGGCCGTTCACATTTGCATCATTTTGGGTGCGTCGAAACCAAGGCATGAGAGTCCTCCTCTCTAGAATCCGGTCCCGGAGTCAGTCAGCGACAATACAAGCCCCGGTGCGGCAAGCTGGGAGTCGGCGTATTTCACCACACCGGTCCCTACAGCGAAAAACTCGATGACGTGTGCCCCCCATTGATGGCTTTGTTCGTGCAGGTGGACTCCTACAATGCCTAAAGCTTTAAGTTCAGCCGCCTCGGTCTGCATGCGCTCCATGGCCCGCTCACGTGCATCATAAAGACCTTGCGTATAGATGGTTAATTCGCGATTTTGTCCCATTTGGCGTAAAGATTGTGCGAGTCCTTGATGGGCAATGTGGTACACACACGACCCCATCACCAGGCTCACCGGTCGATAGCCTGCGCGCATCAGTGTCCAAAAATCCTGGCCAGACAAGTCCGATGTAAACGGCTTCCCTTTAATGGTACGATGATTGCTGCCGTCCTTAGCCCGAATTGCCGTACCAATGGCAATGAACTCCGCTAAATGCTGGCCCCATTCGGCATGCTTGACTTCCAGTCTCACACCAATGATCCCGTCGGCCTTCAGTTGATCAGCTTCCTCTTCCATCCGCGCCATAGCCAACTCGCGCGCATTATACATTGCCTGCGACAACACGGTCATTTCCTGATTCTTAGACCAGCTTGATTGCTGATACCCTATATGATAAATGGACGACCCCATCACCATCCCCAATGGTTCGAACCCGGCCTCATCCACGAGCACAAATTCGTTCACAGACAAGTCACTCGTAAAGACATAGTGACCGGATTGAGTGTCTAGCCGAACCAGGGCATCTTCAGGTAAGTCTCTTGGGTGTTCAACTTCTGCCATCAATATCCCTCCTATGTACAGTTTGGATAACCTTGCCATGAGTCTCTCATATCACTAAGAAAAAAGAAACCGCTACACCATTTATCGGTACGGGTGCCCTCTACCCCCGATACCGTTGACTCCGTGTAGACTACCCGCCGTGCCGAACCGATGCCGTGGCGCGCTCGTTCGGGGCCAAATATTAGCCCTCTTTGGTTAGAGGGCGATCCACGAGGCATGACTTTTTCTTCATAAGACACACACGTTTGGGATTCTCGAACGCTTCCGGCCCCACGCCGCAACAGTAAGGCCTCCCTCGCCAAGATCCATGAAATCAGCGAACCCCAGAGCATCCTAGAAAACGTCTATCGCAGCCAAAGAAACCGCCCAGGCGTCCGGATTGTCGCATCCACCTACTGCCAATTTTAGCTTCACCACTGCACCAATATGCTATACTGCTGGGATAATCATACATGAGGGGTGCATCTTGTGAGTGATCCGATTGAAACCATTGAGGGCTGGTATGCCTTACACGACATTCGAACCATCGACTGGGCTCTGTGGGCCAAGCGTTCCACATCAGAGCGTCGAGATATCGTAGCCACGATCTCAGCCATGATGGGCCAGTGGGACCAATGTAATCACGACCAATCCGGCAGCTTTGCATGGTACCAACTGGTGGGTCACAAAGGCGACCTCATGTTTCTCAATTTTAGGCCAGACACTGAACAATTGCTGGATATCGAATGGCGTTTCAATCAACTAGGGCTCGACGATCTATTTAGACGTGCGTATTCGTATTATTCCGTGGTCGAATTAAGTAAATACCTCGCGCAGGGGGATGCCAATCCAGCAACCAATGCATATTTGCGACGGCGTCTCTATCCTGATCTACCCAAAACACAATACGTGTGCTTTTATCCAATGAATAAACGGCGCCAAGGCACTGACAATTGGTATATGCAAACCCGAGAGCAACGTCGCGATCTCATGAAGGACCATGGCATAATTGGGCACAAATACCATGATAAGGTCACCCAAATCATCA
>JAJYPK010000242.1 GCA_021795465.1 Bacillota bacterium | reverse complement strand
CGATGCCTACGACACGGTGCTGATCACCAATCAATAAGACCGAAGGAGTGTGTCAATGACTTCATAGGTTCCCGGAAATTCGAAGCGATGTTCCGACTGTTTGTGGACCCCCGACAGGCATGGCGTCGTGGCGCTTTATGAACCCCATGCCATTGCTCTACCCGCCTGGGGTGGTCAGTGTGGGCCTGGTGGGAATGGCTCACCGGATGGCACTGTCCGCGATGCCCCTGGCATCGACAGAATTCCCGGGTCCCGTTCCCCATTCAGGACGCTATAATTATTTTTCCCCGGATTTCCATAGCTTTCTACATATTGATCCAAATCTGTGCTATGCTACAAGGTGAATCTCATCAGAGTCTCCCACGCTACTTTACCTCTTCTGCCTCTTGCGGCCATTCTTTTTCAGATTGGTACTTCGTGGACGGTCACGTGACCGTATGGTAGTTTTTCTCATTTCAAAGGAGGCCCCCCATGAAGAATCCTCATGATCTGTGTCGCGTCGAATATTACCTCTATCGCCGTCAGATGCACCAAATTCGCCATCTGGCACAAACCACAAATCAGCATCCCTCAGAAATTATGCGTTATCTGCTCGACCATGCCTTAGCGGACAACACGCTCAACGCCGACGGGGGACGGTGAATCGTCATGAGTATGCCATGTGCCCATGGTCCCCGGTCCACGCGGACCCAAACGCTTGAAGCCATTACGGTGTGTACGGAAATTCTCGGTGATCCCCAGCGTGTAGGGGATGTCCTACAAATACTTTGCCGTACCCAACAACGGGTGCCAGGCACCCGTGTGAATCGCCCATGTAGGCATACCAAGGTGGGATAGTCTTACAATCACCCTGGAGAACGGCTCTCTAAAATGCTACCCGGTGCGGACAGTGGACATGCACGGACTCTTGGATCACGGCCCCAATTGGCCCTTAAGGCTTTTATGGTGGTGACGAGGGCAAAGTTTTCGTTCACCACCAGGCCTCTGGGGGTACTATCCAGACCGACAGCATAGAGGCAGAAAATCCTAGTATCCATAGACGCATACCAAACCGCCTAAGCAGTCCGATTCAGCTAACGCTCACCTTGGAGCGATCAGTTTTTTAAACCAATCCAACACCAATAGGAGGGGAAGTATTATGGATCGCAAGAACAAATTTAGCCCAATCGCTATCACGCAACACACGAAAAAGACCCACATGTTTAACGAATCCATCGGAAATCTGGGAACCGATGTTGGCGACCAAGTCACAATAATCCCCGTGCGTATTCTCAGTTCTCTCCGTGCCAAAACCGTACAGACTCGCGCTAGAGGGGCACGACCGGTGCAGCACATCGAGGAAGGGTCCGAGCGCGGAAACCCGGACAATAACTGAAACCCAAATGCCTTGGGGTCCCTATGGCAGATCGGTAATCCAGTGGGTAAATCCGGCGGCCCTTGTCGCTTAAGTGTACAAACCGACTGTCAACGCTCCCTATGAAGTACGTGGGCCGACATCGAAGCCCCTTGGTTCTCTCCGTATTGCGCGACGGTCTAGGGCTTCTATCGTGGCCCATGGAACAGCCGAGGCGTCCCGGATGTTATTTCCATGGAACGAACGTTGTTGTGGTCCGTTCTGGCTATTCCCCTTCCATGACTGGATGGTGGTCGTCGTTATTCAAAATCTTCTCCACCCATCTCAACGGTTTTTCGGTCGATTCCATATCACCCGATCGCAACATATCCATCAACTCGGTAGGCAAAAATAAGAGGGTGTTCTTATCGGACTTCACCGCCTCTAGCAGCACGTTAAGACCGCGCAGGCGAAATGCCACCGTAGAGGTTTCATACAGCTTGGCCGCTTTAACAAACTCTTCTGCGGCCACCACTTCGGCTTCTCCATAGATCCGACGGGCGGCCTTTTCGGCTTGAGCCTGCGCTTTACGACTCAAAATATCTTGGAGCGACGGAGGAATCTCGAGGTCCCGAATTTCGACGTTTTGCACCTCGATGCCCCACGACGCGGCCCTTTCTTGAATTTGTGCCAAAATTTCCTCATCCAAGCGCCGTTGATCCGAGAGCAATTGCTCCAAGTCGCTTCGACTGACAATGTCCCGCAAAGTCGTTTGCGCCGCCAAATCGATGGTCCCTTGGTAGTTTTTGACGTCGATCATGGCCCGCTTCACATCAATCACCCGCCAAAACAACACCGCCAACAAGGTCACCGGCACCTTGTCTTTGGATAGTGTGCCTTCCGTGCGAAACTCTGTGGTGGTAATGCGCCGGTCCACGATCACCGCACGTTGCACCCCGGCCCACACCAAATGAATCCCTGGGCTTTTAGTGCCCACGTATTTGCCGAACGTAAACACCAACATCTCATCCCACTGCTTGACCACTTTGAGCGACAAGACCCCGTATATGACAATAATGGCGATCCCGATTAGCCATGCGATGCCCATGATGCCCTCTCCTTTGGCGTCGTTTCTTTGTGGATCTTACAATCATTAAGGCTGTGTCTATCCAGTTGACGAAGAAAATGCTCGACAACAAGCATGGCCGCATTCCAGTCGCCCAGATTAGTTTCATGAGGTACCGGCCCTGGTACTCCATCGCATCCTAAGTCTTGTGAGCCATACCACGTTCTGGGCTCGTTCTCCCAAATGGTTGAGTTCTAGGAAATATTGAAGAAGCTTGGTGTCTTTCGCTTGAGGATGCCAAAACATCAGATCGATTTCTAAGTTCGATAGACTTGACGAAATTGGAAGTTTTTCCGCATGTCGTGCGACCATTAGACGCCTAACCTTCCTGAAACTGAACAGTCGAAGTCCCCCGCCTCCAGCCGTGGGGTCGATGACGGTCCTTATGCCGTGTCAGGTTGTCAAGTCGAGTGAACACCCGGTCGCCACCGAAGTGGCAAAGTTCAGGCATGCCTTATACAAGGTGAATTTAAGTCCCGTCCGAACCCATCGTGGGGTGTTCTCGGGTTAAGATCTCCGTGTCCTGACCTCTTTACGTTACCACAACCCGCATCACTTTTATGATTATATTGAATCTTATTATTAATTGCCTCTGTCATAAATTCCGGCCTTACCCGTGTACACGACTTTCCGGTGCTCTGAGTACTCCGGCACTCACTGCTCCGGTGGACATCCCGACCTTCGGCCCCCCATCGGGTGGCGGGTACGCGCGTTGCGAGACCCCCCGGAGCTTCCCCAAAGTTGTGGCCCGTTTCACTTTTCGCCATACCATGCTCAACGACGACGCAGAAGTCTCCGAGGCTCTTGCCGTCGAGATCCAACGCGGTCTTTCCAGGCGATAGCCATGCATAATGCCGTGGTCATCCTCACAGGCGCTAACCCGAGGCCAGCAAGTCGCATGAAAGAGGTTGTTAACGGGGGCCCCCACACCCATACACTGGTTCTACAAGCACCCGGCCAGGTAGGGCGTCA
>JAJYPK010000081.1 GCA_021795465.1 Bacillota bacterium | reverse complement strand
TCTTCCATGTCACCCATAAGCTCATCCAAACGACGTACTTTGTCTCGGCCTATAGACTCATCGGCGGAACTTAGGGGCAAAAGATCCGCTTTGGGCACATACGTCTCCCACTGATGCTCGATCCGGAATATGGCTTGCTGCGCTTGGGCCAGTTTGTTGGACAAGCGCCGCTCTTCATGTTGCAAGGCCCGAAGCCGATTTTCGGCGTCTAATCCTTCTTGTTTGAGGCGCTCCCACATTTTTCGCGTCTCGCTCTGCTCTCGACGCCTTAGTTCCACCGCATGCACCTGGGTTTCGCGTTGGGCTGTCAGACGCTGAAGCTCCTCAGTATGTTCCTGTGCTGAACGACCTACCTCGTTGAGACGCTGCCCCAGACGCTCGTAGTGGGTCTGGTTCCTATGCCGCTCTTGGTTCATGCGCTCAACCAATATCTCTTGTTGGCGACGGTTAGCACTCACATCACGGAGATGTTCTTTATGTTCGCTGACGGCCATTTGCAGGCGACCCAATTCCATGATTTGCTCAGCGCGTATAGCTTCTACCTGGTCCCGTTGGCTCTCTTCGGCACTGATGACCTGTTTTAGTTCTTGAAACTCCCGCTCTAAAACCCCAGGGTCTTCCAAGTCCAGTTGCTGGCTTTCTGTTTGTCGGGCCACCGTCCACTTTTGCCGCGTTTCACCCAACCGATCACGAGTTTCTTCGATGGTTGGTTCCAGGCGAGCCAGTTCGTTCTGATGCGCCTTCAAATCCGTTTCTCGCACCCCGATTTGACTGGAATCTTCTTTTAATTGTTGAGCCAAGGTCTCGATTTCCATACGACGCAGATACCGAGAGTCGCGTTGACTGTGATGGCCCCCAGTTATTGCTCCACCAGCATGAACCAACTGTCCATCCAAAGTTACCATCTTATAACGAAAGCGATGGACTGGTCCCAGTCGCATTGCATCATCCAGCGTGCTTAACACCAACACTCGTCCTAATACGTGGGAGACAGCCGCTTGCATAGATTTCTCATAGCGCACGAGATCCAGTGCCCAACCAAGTACCCCGGCCTGCTCGTCAAGCACCTTATCGCCTGCTGACGGCATTCCAGGTCGAATCGTATCCAATGGCAGGAATGTGGCGCGGCCCAAAGCGTTGCTCTGTAGAAATTTGACGGCTTTTCTGGCATCGGCCTCGGTGGTTACAACAATGTCGTTCGCCGATCCCCCTAAACCGATTTGAATGGCCAACATGACCTCTGAATCCGATTGTATCAACGCTCCTAAGGTGCCTTGGATTCCCTTCAGTCTGTCTTCATGATACGCCTTTAATACGGCGCGAACACCCTCCGGTAAGCCGTCACCCTCTAGTTCCAATTGACGCAAGGCACGCAACCGGGCTTCCCTTTGGGATCGGCGGTGTCGGAGGGGAGTCAGGTCCTTTTCCTCTTGTGTGTTCCGTTGGCGCAAGTGCGTTCTCTGTTCTACGAGCCCTTCGAGCTCTTGATTTAAGTGCTTCACCTCTTGTTCCAGACGAAGTGCCTCGGCCTGTCTCTGCTGGCGCGCCGCCCCTAACTCCGCAATGGAATTTACGCCCATAGCGCCCTGCCAGCGCGACAACAGGCGATCCAACTCGGCCTGCCTGGCGGTGAGCTCAAAAATTTGCTGTTCATGCCTGGATTTCTGAATTTCGACGCCTGCCAGCATCTCCCGGCGGGCCCTCCCCTGCTCTTCGAGCGTGCGCTGTTCCTCCTGTAACCGCCGTTCTTCGTCTAGGAGAACCGAGACATCGGTTAACTGAGCCTCCTGATCTAAGAGGCCTTGCTGTTGTTCAATTTCGGCCAGTTCCCCCCGCAACCGTGCTTCTTCCCGGTTGGCCGCATCGAGGCCGAGACGATGCGTGGCCATCTCTTGGTCAAGTTGCCAGGACTCCTGTTCCGTACCCCGCAACCTCTGATCCTGAGCCTCCATGGTGCTAGCCATTTCCTGTTCTTGAGCCTTTTGCTCCTGTATGTGACTCTCGATTTTCTCAATCTCGATATTCACAGCCGAAATCGTCGCAGTTCCTTGTTGTTCGTGATTTTTGAGTTCTCGGAGCTGCGCTTGGTCGCGCTGGTATTCCGTCACTCTTAATCGGTCCTGCCACTCGCTTCGTAGGCTCTGCCACTCGAGGTACTGCCTCTCCCGATCCGCTGCACTCCGAACTTCATCCATTTGGCGGCCGGTTTCTTGTTGGAGATCATCGAGGCGAGCTAGATTGGTCTCAACCTCTTTTAAGTGCGAAACCGTCTGCACCTTACGTACCTTGTAGCGTGATACTCCCGCCGCTTCTTCGACCTGCTCGAGTCGTTCCTTAGGTTTTTGCATGAGGGCCGACTCCACTCGCCCTTGACTAATAATCGCATAATTGAAACGACCAATCCCGCTATCCAGAAACAAGTCCATCACATCGCGCAATCGGACCGATCGTCCGTTAATCACGTACTCCGATTCACCATGTCGGTATAGCCGTCGAGTAACCGTCAGGCTTTCGGGCCAGCTAGACATGGTCCCATCTTGATTATCGAAATGGAGGGAAACCTCGGCCAAACGAGATGCCGTGCGCCGATTATTCCCGGTGAAAAGCAAGTCCTCCCAGCGCTCTGCTCTTAGTTCTCGAACTCGTTGCTCACCCAAAGCCCAACGAATCGCGTCGACCACATTACTTTTACCCCCGCCATTCGGTCCCACCAATCCTGTTACACCCGGGGGTAATTCAATATGGACTTCTTGGCCGAAAGATTTAAATCCATAGATATCAATCTTTGCTAAGTGCACCTGCCTCTTCCACCCCACCCAGTTTGATCTGACTCCAAAGGCCTAAGCGAGATGCCCGTGGCAACAGACGTTCTGTCACTACTTTCGCCACCATGACTAGAGATTCCTCCCGTAGATTTTTGGGATTGCCCCAACTGTCGATAATTACCATGAATCAAGTAAAGGCTTTTTTATTGCCAATAGGGAATATAAGACACAGGAGGCGGAGAGATGAGAGTCCTTAATCAAATGGCTCAACTTATTCTAGAAGATCCATTCATTACTGCAAAGCAACTTGCCCGTCAGTTGGGATACGCCGAAGAAAAAAGTGTGTACTACTGGGTGGACAAAACAATGTTTCAAGGACTAAATGGATTTAAGCGTGCTGTCCTAAATGGTCAATATCGTGTTTCCTCGACGGTAGCCAGAGACCAAAAAGCCCGCTACGGTCGGATCCCGGTCATTGCCGGATTTCGAGGCAACGGCGATCCCATCTTATCAGGAGAGACTGTGCCCATCATTGGGGCATCGAGAACACAGTGGCTTTGGCGTTATTCCGGTCCTGCAAGTGGGCCATTCTTGCCTCTAGATTCCTTGGCTCTTGGTCCGTGGATCGAAACCGATCTTGATGTACATTGGTGCTTGGTTCACCAGCCACTTTTTGAAAAACCGATCATTCGTCTGATCTTCAGGCAAGAGTCATTTCGTTGGCTTTTGGATCCGACATCCATGCAAATGGACAACGAATCCGAACCGCGTTACGCCATTCTTCAAATGATCCGCGCTCTATAGGCCATTACCAAGCTACTGTCAACGCATGGGACCCGCGCCATCTTCCTCCAAGGCGTGTCCTATGCGTTTTCTATGCTACAATGGACCACATTAAGCGATGCAATTTCTCTAATTTGTGCGTGACGGGCGAACTCTATGCTGAAGTGTTGGGTGATGGATACGATAGGAGGGTCAAGTCCGTATGTTTTGTCGACGTTGTGGTGCTGACATTCCGGTAGATAGCGTATTTTGCCCCAGTTGTGGGACAAATTTGATTCTGAATGATGCGGAGCCGTCCGAAGTCGGTGCCCGAGACCAAGCGCCCCCGTCGCGCAACCGCGGGCGATCCAAAGGCGCCTTCACAGCCGCCATGCAACGCGGTTACCAAACCGGAGTGGCTGGCGTTACACGGATGGGTCAGGTGTGGTCGAGGCCTCTACAGCAGCGACTGGGTTTGAATCGCGTATTGGCCACGGGAGGCTTTCTATTTGGTCTTATCGGGTTTATCGTCGGACTTGTAGGCGGCACCCGTGGACTCGATTGGCTTTTGTTCGGCTTGATTCTGATTTTAGCAGCGATTTATGTTTCGTTGAGTCATGTGACAGCAGACAAAAAATCAGAGCCAAAGGAGTTGACTGACTAACTTGCGGTGTCAAAAATGCGGTCAAGAAAATGGTGTGGGGTCTAAATTTTGCCGGTTTTGCGGCCGGAAGCTTAAAGTCGCCCCAACAGCAAAAACCAACCGTGCCAGCGCCACCCCAATGGTGAAACCAAAGTCGACTAAACCAGCCACCTCAACCAAACCCAACGGTCCCCGCCGCCGAGTGAAATGGGGTCGTGTGGCCTTAATGGCCTTTGGCCTGGTGATGCTGGGTGGGTTCGGCTATGTTGGCTATGAATCGTACGCGGCCTGGACCTCATTACCGCCCATGGCATCCTTAGTTTCCTTAAATAACCAAAGCCAGGATTCCACCGTGTATGACGCAGCAGGGCAGAAAGTAGCCACCTTACATGGGTCGGTGAACCGGGTCAGTGTCCCCATTACCCAAATTTCTCCCAATATGCAGCACGCCATTGTAGCTATCGAAGATCATTCCTTTTATACCAATCCTGGCTTCGACTTAAAATCCATTCTGCGGGCGGCAGTAGTCGATGCGATCCACCAGGCGCCGATACAAGGGGCCAGCACGATTACCGAACAATTAGCCAAGGACCTGTATTTAAGTCCTAAGAAGACGATCCAGCGTAAGCTGCAAGAATTCTTCATCGGTTTGGAGCTAGCCCGAACCTACTCCAAACCTCAAATTTTGGATATGTATTTAAATGAAGTCTACTATGGCAACGGAGCCAGCGGGATCGCGGCGGCCAGCCAGGCTTACTTCAGTATTCCCCCATCAAAACTTAGCGTACCGCAAGCGGCCATGTTAGCGGGACTACCACAAGCCCCATCTTTATACGACCCCTTAGTGAACCTCAAATTAGCCAAGCAACGCCAATTGCAGGTGTTGAATGCGATGGCCAAATACGGGTACTTAAGCCCTGCCCAGGCCGCAGCGGATTATAAGGCGCCGTTAAATTTTCATCCCGGATCGGTGGCCAAAACCCAGACGAGCAGCCTAGGCAATTACCCCTGGTACATTCAACACATCATCAATGACCTGTTGAAAAAGGGCTACACCTATAACATGATCTATGATGGCGGTCTTAAGATCTACACCGCCTTAAACCCAACCGTCTACAACATTGCTCAGCAGTCAGTGACGTACTGGATGAACTACCACTTCGGAAACAATCAAGCACTGCAAGCTTCAGTCGTAGTGGAAAACCCCAAAAACGGCTATATTGAGGCAGTGATCGGGCAGCGCAGTTACCCCGCTACCGGCGGAGCGGATTTTGCCACTAGCGCGTCGCGTTCGACCGGATCGGCGATTAAGCCCTTAATGGAGTATACGGCGGCGATTGCCAAAGGCTACACGCCTACCACACCCATCCAAGACGTCCCGTTATTTAAACTACACGGCGCCTGGTGGCCATCTAACGACAACCACGTGTACCATGGCTGGATGGATTTGCAAGACGCCTTAGCCATCTCGGACAACGATGTTGCCGTGCATCTTTTACATGATATTGGGGAACAATACGGCTTCAACTTTGCGGCTCAAAAGTTCGGCATCCATCTTCCTGCAATCGATGCTACCCAATTAGGTACCGCCATTGGCGGATTTCAATCCGGGGGGCTTAACGCCTTACAGATGACCCAGGCTTATGCCACATTTCCGAATAACGGCGTACGCATGAAACCGATTTGGATCACCAAGGTCGTCAACCAAAATGGTGCCGTGATTTATCAAAATACCCCCCATGGGAAGTCTGCGTTTAGTCCCCAAATCGCTTACGTCATGACCAAGATGTTGGAAAAGGTATTCACCCCGAATCCCATCCCAGCCATCACCGGACCCGGCAGAACGGCAACGGGGTTCGATCTCGGCATTGGTCGCCCGGCTGCCGGCAAGACGGGAACCAACAACGGGGAAGCAGACGCCTGGTTCATGGGCTACGAACCTCAGCTCGTGGTCGGAGTTTGGGAAGGAAACAAGAACGGGGAAATTGCGCAGCCCTATACGAGGCAAGGCCAGGCGGCCTATGGAGACGTGGCAGCAGGCCCAATCTGGCAAACGATCATGCAGAAGGTGAACCAGGCCGAAAATATTCCGGCCACTCACTTCTATCGACCTCCTGGCGTGGTCCACGTGCCTAATGTCAGCACCACCTCGGGCAAAATTGCCAGCCAGTATACCCCATCGCGCCAAATTGAAGGAGCCTGGTATGTCCAAGGGACGCAACCGACCACAATCGGCCACTCCCACTTCCGTCTCAAGGTGGTAGCGTCGAACCCAAGCCTCTTGTGGCAACCAGGATGTGGCCCCTATGTCAAATCAGTCTTTTTGAAAAAAGAACCGGATTGGACCTCTGGGAAGCCTTTGCCAGCCGACCATATCTACTGGCCTCCCACCCAAGCCTGTTCGCCCACGTCCCAACCGAGCCAACCGAGTAGTTCGTCAAGCCAGAGTCCTAGCCCATCGACGAGTTCCTCATCACCATCCGCGTCACCGAGTTTACCAGGGGGTGCGTCGAGTCCCGTGATACCGTCCTCAACCAGTACCCCGCCTTCCTCGAGCCAACCCAGCACCACCACGAGCAACTAAGCGCAGACCCAAAAACCGACGCATGAAAAGCAAGGACCCCGTACTCACTCAATAACGGGGTCCTTGCTCTGAGATCAGAATAGCTTAGGAAGGAAGGATCGAGGGCGGACTAGACGCGTCATTAAGATGGAGATGTTTAAGGGCTTCTTTGGCACTCAACTGCTCCGCTTCTTTTTTACTACGACCGAGAGCTGTGGCTAGTTCCACGCCCGCGATCGAGACGCGGACTTCAAAGGTTTTCGCATGGTCGGGCCCGAAAGCGCCAATGACCTCGTACGTGGGTTCCTCCCCGCGTCGGCGGAGCAACTCGTTAAGTGCCGTCTTATGATCTCGGCCGGTGTCGCGGCCTTCAACGCTGCTGAGGGCAAATTGTAACGTCTGTAGGACGAAGCGGGTTGCGCTGGGCAACCCGGCGTCGAGATATACCGCGCCAATCACGGCTTCCATCGCATCGGCCAGTAAGGAGGGCTTTTGTCTACCTCCACTCCGCTCTTCTCCCCGACCCACACGTAAACGCGAGCCAAGTTCCAATCCCATCGCCGCCTCCGCCAAGGTTGCCTCGCAAACAATGGCAGCCCGGCCTTGACTCAACTGGCCCTCAGTCCAATTCGGGTTTTGCGTAAAAAGCCACTCGGTGACCACAAGTTGCAACACCGAGTCGCCAAGAAATTCGAGCCGTTCATTGTGAACTTCCTTGCGCACACCTTCGTTGGCATACGACGAGTGGGTCAGTGCCTGGCGTAACAGCTCAGGACTTGCCACCCATTCTTCCAAGTCCGCTTCACTCATAGCACATATTCCTCGGCGATAAGGCTGGCATTTTGCCCTCCAAACCCGAACGCGTTGGACATCACATACCGAAGTCGTCGGGACTTCGGTACTAGAGGCACGTAGTCCAAGTCACAATCTGCACTAGGACCCTCCAAATTGAGGGTCGGGGGCATCGTCTGATGCTTCAACGCTAATATCGATGCAATAAGTTCCACGGCCCCCGCCGCCCCTAAAAGATGTCCCGTCGCAGATTTGGTCGAAGACACGGACAAGTCAAATGCATGTTCGCCAAAAATCCGTTTAATGGCCAGGGTTTCTGCCGCATCTCCCTTGGGGGTCGAGGTACCATGCGCATTAATGTAGTCGATCTGTGCAGGCTCAATGTCCGCATCGTGCAACGCCCGCTGCATCGCTTGCGCTGCCCCATTGCCTTCAGGATGCGGTTCCACCATATGATAGGCATCGGCCGATCGCCCATATCCCACCATTTCGGCATAGATATGAGCCCCTCGCGCTTGTGCGTGGGATAGGCTTTCAAACACCAGGAAGCCGGCACCTTCTCCCATCACAAAACCGTCTCGATCTCGATCGAAGGGCCGGCTCGCATGAACCGGATCGTCATTACGCGTCGACATGGCTTTCATGGAACAAAATCCGGCAAATGCAATGGGAATAATCACTGCCTCGGAGCCGCCTGCAAGCATCACATCGGCTTCTCCATGTTGGATTGTCCGATAGGCATCACCCAGAGCATTGCCTGACGATGCACATGCGGTCACAAGCGCCACGTTGGGTCCCTGGAGGTTAAATCGCATGGCTATTTGTCCCCCAGCCATGTTGGCAATCATCTTAGGAATCAGAAACGGGCTGACCCGACCCGGACCACGATCGCGCAAGACATCAAGCTGTTCAGTCAGGGTTCCGAGCCCCCCGATTCCGGTACCGAACGCGACGCCGGTTCTTTCCGGATCAAACTGTTTGGTTCCCGCGTCAGCAACCGCATCGGTGGCCGCAGCCATCGCCAATTGTACAAAGCGATCGGCGTGGCGCACATCCTTCCGATCAAAATATTGCAAGGGATCGAAATCAGGCACTTCCGCCGCAATTTTTGTCGGATACTCTGACACATCAAAGTGCGTAACAGCTGCCACGCTACTCGGTCCCATGGTAATTCCCTGCCAAAACTCGTCTAGGCCGTGACCCACCGGGGACACTACACCCATTCCGGTCACCACAACTCTTTGCACGGGTAGTTTACCCCCTTTAGTCATCTCCGCCTAGCTCTCTTTGGGAGAAGCCCACGACGAATTAGGCATTTTCCCGGATATATTCGACGGCATCGGTCACGGTGCTAATCTTCTCAGCCTCATCATCTGGAATTTCCAACCCAAATTCTTCTTCCAACGCCATGATGAGTTCCACGATGTCTAGAGAGTCGGCACCCAAGTCATCGATGAACGACGCCTCACTCGTCACCTCGTCTTCATCGACCCCTAGTTGATCCACAATGATTTGCCGAACCTTATCAAAAACCTGTTCCTTGTTTGCCACGTTTACTACACCTCCACAGGAATTAGTCCATCACCAATCCGCCATCCACCACAAGAGTTTGACCCGTGATGTAGTCGGATTGGATTAAGAACCATACCGCCTCCGCAATCTCGCGGGGCTCTGCCGCCCGTCCCAATGGGATTTGGGCCAAAAGTCCTTCGTATGCTGCTTGTGTCATTCCTTCAGTCAATTCCGTTGTCACCAATCCCGGAGCGACTACATTAACCGTAACGTTTCGTGAGGCGACTTCGCGGGCCAATGCTCTGGAAAATCCTATCATTCCTGCCTTCGATGCCGCGTAATTAGTTTGCCCAGGATTCCCCATAATGCCCGCGATCGAAGAAATGTTGACGATGCGCCCGTAACGATGTTTAACCATACTGCGTAACGCCGCTTTACTACACTGAAACATCCCCGTAAGGTTAGTCGCCAGTACGGCGTCCCATTCGTCAGCACGCATGCGAAGCAATAAGTTGTCCCGGGTAATTCCGGCATTGTTGACCAAGATATCGATACGACCCCACTCCTGGATCACTCGACCTACCAACTGCTGAGCACTTTGGGGATCACTAATATCTCCTTGCACCAACATCACGAGACCACCAGATTCCCGTAATTGATCTGCAAATTCCTCGGCTCTTGGCTGATTACCCAAATAGTTGATGGCGACTCTAACACCGTGAGCTGATAATTTCGCAGTAATCGCCTTGCCGATCCCGCGAGATCCTCCCGTAATGAGAGCCACTCGTGACTCTTGTGCATCTGTCGCTACGCCCACTGCCTCACCTCAAAGTCTCCTTAGGTTCCATACGCTTTGCGTTGGACCCGAGTGCGTTGCTATTATAGCTTCCACCCTACACCAGTTCAAGAGCCCGGGCCAGCCCTTCGGAGTCTTCTACGTTTACGACCCGTCCGGGGCGATGTATTTTCTTTACGAGACTCGTTAAGCTCCGGCCCGGGCCCAACTCTAGCAGTCCATCCAGTTCGTAGGCTAATGCCCGACGCACACTTTGTTCGAACCTCACAGGCTTTGAGACTTGTGCCACCAATCGGGGCACAATATCCACCGCATCTTGACACGGTTCGGTGTCAACATTAGCCAGAACGGGAAATGCCCCATGGTTAACGTTCACGGACCCTAAGGCTCTAGATAACACGGCGCCAGCAGGTGCCAAAAGACTGGAGTGAAACGGCGCACTCACGGATAGGCGGACCGTTCGAGCCCCTAAAGCCTGCGCCTCTTCCTGGATCACCTCAAGCCCACGATTGAGTCCTGAGACCACGGTTTGTCCGGGGGCGTTGTAGTTTGCCGGCTCTACCAATCCGGCTTTCGACGCGGCCACGCATAATTCCTGCACCACCTCGGTTTTTAATCCGAGAATAGCTAACATCCCTCCCAAATCCTTCGGCACTGCCTCTTGCATGGCTCGTCCGCGAATTCGCGTCACACGTACCGCATCCGCCAGGCTTAAAGACCCCGATGCTACGTACGCAGAATACTCGCCTAACGACAGTCCGATTCCCAAAACCGGAGAAAAGTCAGGTCGGTGTGCCTTTAAGGCGGTCCAAATCGCGATACTAACCACTAGGATGGCCGGCTGCTGGACCTCAGTATCCCGAAGGGCTTGATCCGGACCGTCCAATATCACACGACTGAGGCGGTACCCCAATGCCTCATCTGCTTCATCAAACACCGCTTTGGCTGGGGCCGAGGTCTCGAGAATTGAACGACCCATGCCCACATACTGCGCCCCTTGGCCTGGAAACATGATGCCCCATCCTGCCATTTTTGGTCCCTCCCGTCGATTCTTCTTGAACATTTGTACAATGCCCTGTCCTGTTTGTGGCGACCTAGGTGTCTGTTCGTTGCCATAACTGAACCTGGTCCGCAGTGAGCGGGCACAACACCGCACCATAGGCCCCAGGTCCAGCATGCGTCCCAATGACCGGTCCCGCCACCGCACGCAACGATGCTACCGGAGGATAATTGGCAGTCAACGCGGTCATCAGGGTCTCCACTTGGGGAACCGGCGTAGTACTCGCGGCCGCAATAAGGCAGGGCGTACCGTGAGGGACACGTTCTCCCAGTACTTGTAGGATACCAGGCGTAATGTGGCGGTCCCCTCTAACCTTTTTGGCTGCCTTAATCATTCCATGGTCCACCTCCAAGATCGGCTTCATATCCAAGAGGGTTCCCACCAGTCGTGCGGCCTGGCCAATCCGCCCCCCGCGTGCCAGGTATTCCAGCGTCACGGGTGCTAATACGAGATGTACGTTTGGAATCAGTGCCTGCAATTCATTTGTCACCATGCTCGCCGCAGTTCCTTGAACTGCACGGCGGGCTGCCCACAAGACCAGTATCCCAAGTCCAACACTAACATTCTGACTGTCTATCACCGTAATATTTCCGTCCACTAAACGAGCGGCCGATTCCGCCACTCGGGCGGTCGAGCTTAAGCCCCCACTAAGATGAATGGAAATAATGGCATCGCAGTCGGGCCTAGCCAGGATATCGCGATATAGTGTCGCAAACGCTCCCGGCGATGGGGCCGCGGTATGCGCCGGTTCCTGCGATGTCACGAGGCGATGCATAAAGGCTTCTGCGCTCAGTTCGATACGATCTTTATAGTACTGATCGCCAAATCCCACGCTAAGCGACACCACCTCAATGCCGTAGCGGCGAACCATATCTTCATCCAGATCGCACGTCGAGTCAGTAACGACTGTTACACCCACGCCTTTAGTGCCCCCACCGAATGACATTGGAGCCCCAAGTCAACCCCGCCCCAAAAGCGACTAATACAACAATATTCCCGTCTTTCAACCGCCCTTCCCGCCGTGCGTCATCCAGTGCCAGAGGAATCGTAGCCACCGAAGTGTTGCCATAACGATCGATGTTTACGACAACTCGGTCGGGATCGAGATTAAAGCGGCGCACAGCGGCATCAATGATGCGCAAGTTAGCTTGGTGAGGAACCAGGAGGTCCATCGCATCGACGGTTAAACCCGCTGCACGAAGCCCTTCCTCCACGGCTTCCGGCATCGCCTTTACCGCAAATCGAAATGTCTCATTGCCGTTCATTTTAAGAAAGTGTTGGCGATCTCGTACCGTTTCTTCAGAAGCCGGGAGCCGGGAACCACCGGCCGGAAGGGACAAGAGATCCCCGCCCCGACCATCTGCCTTAAGATACGAGGCCAAGACACCCTTGTCGGTGTCTGTCTTAGCTTCCAACACCATGGCTCCCGCCGCGTCGCCAAATAGCACGGCAGTGGTGCGATCTTGGTAGTCGGTAATACTGCTAAGTTTATCGGCTCCTACTAACAGAATCCGACGATAAGTCCCATTTTGGATAAGCGTCGATCCCATCGCCAAGGCATAGATAAGCCCCGTGCATCCGGCTTGCAAGTCAAAACCAGGAATCGGCGACGAGGATAATCGTGCCTGCAGTCGCGCAGCCGTTGAAGGAAACAGGGTATCGGGAGTGTTGGTCGCTACGATGATGAAATCAAGCTGATCGGCCTTAAGCTCGGCCTCCGCCAGCGCCAACTTGGATGCTCGCAGCGCCATGTCGGTTGTGGTTTCTTCTGGCGCAGCAATGTGCCGTTCCCGAATTCCTGTCCGAGTTAGTATCCACTCATCGTTGGTGTCAACGATCCGTTCCAAGTCATGGTTGGTGAGAACCTTCGATGGAGCATAGGTGCCTAACCCCGAAACTACTGCTTGAATAGTCATCCATTGTTCTCCTCTCTAATCACACGATCCCGTATCCGGGATTGGGTCCCCAACACGGAGAATTGATGTGCCATTTGGATGGCGATCTGAAAAGCTCTTGCTTCACTAGCTCCGTGGCATTTGTAAATAGGTTGGTCGAGCCCTAACAGTGGGGCCCCTCCATATTCTTGATAATCCAACTTGGTGCGCAGTTCCATGAGACCGGACTTGAGAAACCACGCCGCTAATTTAGTCGTACGGTTCCGCATCAAGACGTCACGAAATTGACGCATGATATCCCGAGCCAACCCCTCAGACAGCTTCAACGCAATGTTCCCTGAGAAACCATCACTCACCACCACGTCCGCAGCCCCTTGCAAAAGCTCTCGCGACTCCACATTGCCGATAAAATTCAGGGGCGCAGACTGGAGCCCTTCATAGGCTTGTCGCAAAAGCGGCGGCCCTTTACCTGCCTCTTCGCCCACGTTTAAGAGGCCCACGCGGGGTGCAGCAATTCCATAGACCTCTTGGCAATATACCGATCCCATTATTCCATATTGTACCAATTGACTCGCCTTTGGTGACAAGTTGGCGCCTACGTCCAAGAGCAACATTCCCCAACCCTCTAGAACCGGTAGGATCGCCGTTAACGCTGGCCGCTCAATCCCTTCCATACGCCCTAAAGTCAAGAGCCCCGCTGTCATCAGCGCCCCAGTATTTCCAGCCGAGATCCCTGCCTCCGCCACTTGTTCGTGGACCAGTTGGATCATCCGAACCATTGATGAATGACGTTTATGTTTGACTGCAGCCACTGGAGCATCTTCCATGGTGATAATCTCTGGGGCATCGACGATGTCGAGGCGTTGAAGATGCGAGCCGGAAGATACCTGCGGCTTGATTTTCTTGGAATCACCCACCAAAATCACTTCCACCGCGGAGTCTGCCCGCACCGCGTCCATAGCGCCTTTTATCGCGGCATCCGGTGCATGGTCGCCACCCATTACGTCCACGGCAATCTTCACTCCGTAATCCCTCCTCTGTCAAACGAAGTCCGTTGCATCGCGAACACCACGAATTTAGCGCGAAACACGGGTTCGCCTCGAACGTGGCTAACGACCAACACCACCCATCGGCTTCCTGTGGTTCGAACGACTTCGGCCTGAGCCATAATTTGTTCACCGGCCATAACCGGTTGCTTGAACTTGGCATTGGCCAAGCCCGTAAGCACCACATCACCGTCCACAACAGCCATCGCCAGGGAGTCAGCCTGAGCAAATAAATAATGGCTTTTTAGGACGCCGGTTCGAACGAATCCCATGGAGCGATCCGTGTCAAATAGTGACCTCCCACTGCTCCCGACATCCAAGTCAAGAATTTCTCCGACCGTATCCGGCCTATAAAGGCCGGTGGTTTGGCTCACGGTACGTCGCGCGATACCTTCTGATCGAATCCGCAATTCAGGAATACCCATATGGAGCCGATCTAAGCGTATCGTAGGAACGCTAACGCCAAAATGTTGAGCGAGCTCCTCATCAGTTTGCAGGGGACTCTGTGCCAGCAAGTCACGCAATTGGCGTTGGCGTTCGATTCGTCTAAGATGTGCCACCTGCACCCACCTTCTACTTAATACTAAATGATATCACCCGGTAATAAGTTTGCGGCAAAAAAATTCCATGGAAAATCCCATGGAATCATTATGCGTCGTGGTTAACCACTATGCGCCCATCATAAAAACCACAGTGTGGACAAACATGGTGAGGCATCCGATCTTCGTGACACCGTGAACATTCTATCCATTGAGGTGCCGTGAGCTTCCAAGTAGAACGCCGCGTGCGGGTCCGAGATTTGGGTGTTTTACGCTTAGGAACTGCCATGTCATTTCCTCCTACTATTTCTCATCCGGTTCATGTGTCAGCTTTTCCAACATCGCCCACCGATCATCGGCTGGCGGGTGGCAATTACATGCTGCCACATTCAGGTTTACGCCGCATTGCCCACATAGCCCCCTACAATCGTTGCGGCATATAGGCGCCAAAGGCACACTCACTCCAACTGCATCCGCAATGAAGCGATCTAATTCAATTTTATCGCCAACAAACCGATAATA
>JAJYPK010000080.1 GCA_021795465.1 Bacillota bacterium | reverse complement strand
ATACGGCTTACGTAGGCATCGTTCTCGGGTAGCCCGCGAATGGCTCCCACTCATTGGCGGGATTACCCTTTTAAAAGGACTTTTAGTCCCTTTATCGATCGTCTTCTGGGCCATTTTGGGATATCTCGCGATCATCGGTGTGGGATGGCTTCGTAAAAAAAGATGGTTTGGGTGTCTAGCCCTCTTGTTTTTCCCCTATAGTTTCGTGTTGGCGGGACTGTACAGCCTTTATGAAGGGCTAAGCCAATGGAATAAATTTGCGGAGGAGTCTAAACGGCTGTGACAGGATCGCGAAAATGATGCATCGAGATTTCTTAATGGATTTTGAACGCGATCCCGGATCGGAGGCCTCCGGGGGTTCCCTACTGCTGGAGGTGGCCGAGGGTACTAAAGCCATAGCCATTTTTTGGGCTTCGCGGCGCGGCCGGCATAGTCGAACCCGTGCGGTTCCTGAGTCACCGCCTCCCGAAAAGAGGGTAGCCGCCCTCCGTGATGGCCCGCGTCAATCAAAACCTTGAACGGTCGACCTCCGTTACTGTGCCGATCAAGGGCTATTGGGCCAAGGCCCACAGATAGGCGGTATGTTTTGAAGCGGGCTGGCATCAGGTCGACTAGCCCGGATTGCGCTGACGAATATCGTTTAAAGAGGCGATTGCAGAAGATATCTCCGTAGGATGTCAACCTTACCAAAATTCATCCTGTATGAAGACTGTCTTGGCGGTGTGCGGTGGCTCGTGCCACGGTGTCACCAAGGCCTCTCGCCAATGTCGCACCAGAGGATACATCCAAATCGATTTTCGGGGGACCTGCATGATGTTATAGCGATCTTGGCGAGTACGGCCAACCGTCTCGCCAATGCATACCCAATTAGCCGCCGCATAACTGGTGCCGCGATAGGGGGACTCCACGAAAGTTTCTAAAAGCACGGGCGCAAACCCATAACGTGCGGTCCAATCCGCACGAATTCTTCGCGCGGTCAGACCTAGCACATGACTGGCCAGATGGGGCACGTGCACCCCGGCCAAAATCAGATATCGGCTATTATTGATGATTCGGGGACGGAATCGGCTCCGGGTGGCAGTATCCCAACCAATCCAACGTTCTCGCGGCTCCAGGGCTTTGGCCGAGGATCCAAAGAGAAGACCGCCGAGCCGTCGTGGGGTCGGCCCCGCCTCCGACACGATCCAATAGTGCTGTCGGGCCCCAAAGGCTCGTCAAGGGGAGAAAACCGCAAAAATCGCATGAATACTGTTGTTTTTGGTATCATTAACTCAACTTTTTCAGGTTAAGAGGCGCGGTTTCAGCCGCTTTGATAATCTCAACTTAGCCGAATATTTTCCAGCGACGAAGCTTCCCATGATTCCACCGCTCAACAACGCGACTTCGAGCGCCCATAGAGGAATAAGCAAAAAGCTCAGCCCCGACAACCCGAACGACAGGGAGTCCACCAACAGACCCATTTTCGCCCCTAAGGCACCTATCACTACCCCGCCCGCTGCCGCCATTCTCTTGCCTTGTCCGCGGCCCCCCCGATCACCTCCAAATGATGAATAATGCCGTCTTATAGCAAATCGTCGTCGTCAAACTGTTCTCGGATCACCCCGTTTATCCTCCGAACAATTTTTCCAACCGCCTGGTCCATGTAGAAAAGGTAGAGCGCATCGTCATGGCGCGACATAGACAGTCTGGGCCTCCATTAATACGGAATTTCGGATGACGGTATCTAACAAATGCGGCGTTATGGATCGAGAAGCCCCTGCCTGCCTTTAGGTATCTTTAGGCATGGGGAGTCGTCACCCATTCAGAACTCTATGAACACCCGCGTCAGTCTCATCGTGTCTGTATTTGTTTCGGGTTTTAAGAAAGAATCCCCCAAATCCTTTCCCCGACGGACCGCGAACTAACTTTACGGGGCTAGTAATGAGGAAGATTCAACAACGCATCGCAGGACTCCCCGAATCTTCCTTTTTCGCCCCCCCGGATTGAAACTGGTGATTTTATCCATTAGAATGTCGCCAACAGTGCTATGAGGTGACTTTGTATCATGATATTGGTCATCGTTCGCTATGAACTTGATAATTAGTGCAGGGCTTAGCCTTGGTTTGGCCTGCCACGAACGATGACAAGACGCCACCTTCGGATGCGCTCTCATGCCGGAGCCCGGGCCGTGTTGCTCGGGCTCCGGTTATGGGCTGCAATCATTCACAGCTCTTACGGTTTGCGGGCTGGAATGAGGTGCCCACGGTCCGGCGCGTGGTGAACCTCGACTCGAAAGGATGAAACTGATGGATGTGAATCGTCTCCGTCGCGTGGTGGCGGACCAGGGAAGGGACGGCTTTACGGGTGCGGTATTGATCCGCCAGAACCAACATACCATTGTGGAACAAGCATTTGGCTATGCGAATCGCGCCGAGGACATACCGAACAATCCCGAGACCCGCTTTGGGATTGCTTCGGGTGCTAAGCTCTTGACCGCAATAGCCATCAATCAACTGGTGGACGCAGGAAAACTGGCGTTGGACACCAGGATCTCGGATTGCCTGCCGTTCACATTTCCACAGTTTGATCCGAGCGTGACGGTACACCACCTGTTAACGCATACCGCCGGAGTGCCCGACTACTTTGATGAGGACGTTATTGAGGATTTCGAAGACTTGTGGTTCGATCGCCCCATGTACCGCATCCGACAGCTTGAGGACTTTCTCCCGTTATTTCAAAATCGCCCCATGCAGTCGGGCGTTGGGGAGCGATTTCAGTACAATAACGGTGGGTACATCCTGCTCGGGCTGGTCATCGAGCAGGTGACCCACCAACCCTTTGCTGACTACGTGGCGCAGCACGTGTTGGCGCCTGCCGAGATGACACGGTCGGGATACTTTGAGATGGATGCCCTACCACCTCGCACAGCCTTGGGGTATATCGATTTGCCTGGTGGTCGGTGGAAGACAAATATCTACTCGATGCCAGCCAAAGGCGGTGCCGATGGGGGCCTGTATGTGACGGCAAAGGATATGGCGGCATTATGGGATGCACTGTGGGAACATCGCCTGTTATCGCCAGCCAGCACCAAACGCCTACTGACTCCGCATGTGACCGCTCGGATCCCGGGCGCCACCGAGGATGCCTGGCACTACGGATATGGCGTCTGGATCGGCCAGCGCGCCGGGGAAGTGTCCCAGTATTTCCTCATGGGATACGATCCCGGTGCCGCTTTTCACTCTGCGGTCTTTCCCACACTCAGAACCATGGTCGTGGTGTGTTCGAATCAGACCGATGGCTCTTTTGGGATGATGAAGGCCATCGAAGACGAGTTGCACTAGGCCGTTATAGCGGGGGTTTCGTGGATTCGACCCCGATAGAGTCGATTCTGATCGATTAGGCATGCCGTCTCGGAGGCAGCCCTCGATCGTCCAGACACCCAAAAATATATACCCTATGGTTTGGGTGCCCCTTTATCTCTTGACGATACCATGCATAATAAGGTACCATTTTCAACATGGTAGATAACAATGCGGGACACACGATCGGACAGCTACGTCGCGGGGTCGTTGACCACTGTGTACTAGCTCTCCTTAAAAAGGGTGAAGGATATGGCTTTGACTTGGCCAAGACCTTAGCACACGCCCAACTGATTGCCGGAGAGGGTACGATTTATCCCTTGTTATCCCGACTGCGGCGCGAGGGGCTAGTGGACACCCAATGGCGTGAGTCGGATCAAGGTCCCCCGCGCCGTTATTACGTATTAACAGAATCTGGAGAGGCAGCCCTGGAGAATTTTCGTTCCCAGTGGGCGCGCTTTAAGCAATCTGTGGATACGGTTATGGGTCTACCCGAGGAGGATAGTCATGTCGAGTGATAATGATAACGATAAAATTGTCTCCCATTATCTTAATCAGTTGCGTCAGGCTTTGAGCGATTTACCCGCCCGACGGCGAGAGCCTATCATCGAAGAAATTGCTGAACATATCCGAACCGGGCGAGACCGCTTGGCGCACGACGATGAGGTCAGCGTGCGCCAACTCCTCGAAAGTCTTGGGGACTACGAATCTATTCGACGCGAGGCAGGGCTTTCGGCTCTACCCGGCCCTAGCCGATTCGATCCCTGGGTCCCGTGGCTCCTGTTGTTCGGAGGCTTTCTTTTCGGGGTAGGCTGGTTCGTAGGACTCGTTATGCTTTGGGAATCCCGAGTGTTTAGCCTTCGTGCTAAGCTTTTAGGCACGTTCATCTGGCCAGGTGGGCTTTTTGGCACCATGATTCTCTTGGGTCTCCCTAGCGCCGCAACGTCATGCTCCGGATCGTCGACGGGAAGCACCCACTGCGTAACGACCGGGTTTCACCTTCCGCAAGCGTTGGGACTCCCCGTCCTGGCTCTCTCCGTGATCCTGCCCATCATCGTGGCCGCTATGCTATTTCGACGCATCGCTCGCCTACGAGCCTAGCCTTAGCGAGGCTCAGTGCCTCTCTCCATGGTCCCTAGGCTTTGTCGTAGGGGTCCGCCGTCACCCGCCATTTGTGACGCAGACGTTGGATTTTTTTCTTCCAGGCGCCAGCCGTCCCACCCTCATGGACCGCGAGGTACCGGGCGGCCTCTTCGAGCCCCATCCCGTGGTTAACGGTTAGCACTTTAAATCGACTCATGAGCGCTTGATCCTTAGGACTTAAGCGCAAAAGGGCCGTCTCTAGATCGGCTTCCGTCTCCGTCCCATCAAGAGTCTTATCGACGGCCACCAGGTGCGAATCTTTGTAGTGTTCCATCGATATCTGATGTTGTTTCTCCGTTAAGGCCTTGACATATGTCTCTCGTACCAGGCGGTGCATGTAGTTTTTCACATAGGACTCCACATCGGTGCGGTGTAACGCCGGATCGTAACGAAACGCCGCTTCCCAAAGAGCCAAGGCGGCTTCTTGGCGCAATTCTTCGGAGTCGCCTCCCTTATGGGCATAATGCCGCACTTCTGACTCTAACGTCGGCCAAAACGTGTCGAGGTAGCGATCTTGGGCCCACGTCTGGCCCATTCGCAATGCCACCACGGTCCGATAATCGACGCGATCCCCGTTCGTAAAGACTGGGGATTTTGCATAGATCGCCATCTTGGACCACAATGCCGACGATGGGTCGATGGATAAGCGTAGGGCAGTCACCCCGCATTCCCCCTATTCCTTTGGTTGACGTAATTGGCGCGGAACCGTGATATCATCGATGATTCCGTAATTCTTGGCTTCTTCGCTGGACATCCAATAGTCGCGTTCGAATTCTTTTAAGATTTTTTCGGTGGCCTGTCCGGTATGCTTAGCCAGCACCGACGCCAAGTCCTGGCGGGTCTTTAAGAGTTCCTGCATGGAGATCGCGACATCGGTGACTTTGCCCCCGAGCCGTTCCACCGACGGTTCGTGAATCATGATCTCCGCGTGCGGCAGGGCAAAGCGCTTACCACGAGCGCCCCCCGCCAAGAGAACCGCCGCCATGCTGGCGGCCATCCCCATCACCAACGTGGCGACATCGGGTTTAATATACTGCATCGTGTCATAAACTCCCATACCAGCCGTGGTGGAACCTCCGGGGGAATTGATGTACAAAAAGATGTCTTTCTCTGGATCGTCACTCTCTAAAAAAAGAAGCTGGGCTACGACCAAGTTGGCGACATCGTCATCGATAGCGTTCGTCAGAAAAATAATGCGCTCTTTCAGCAATCGCGAATAGATATCGAACGAGCGCTCTCCTCGATTCGTTTGTTCCACAACCATGGGTATTAGTGAACCCATGACTCATCCCCCCTTGTTCAGATCAACACCATGACAATTCTACAATGTTGTTCGACCGAGCGATCCGAGACAATCTGGAAAACTCGGCGGACGAATTTTTTGGTCTTTACCATTTGGATGAATACCCGGAGAGTGGGATCGAGCGAGTGGACGGTGGTCGGGCCGCCTTCCGGATTTTTCTTTCGTCCCTTGGGATTCTGCGTAGCGTTTCACCGCCTCTAACGAGGCCCACCGACACTCGTGACGTAATTAACACGGTGCCAACCGTAAGGTTTCCCGGTAAACTTTCGCAAGGGAACCGCGCACCGATTCCGCAAACTTGATCAGGGTTGAGCTTCGGGTGGATGCCCCCATGGTATAATGGAAATATGCACCAAAGTGGGCATGGGCACGCATCCGTGCTCGACGGGTATCGGTTGCGGCTTTACCCTACAACAAAGAGCCACAACAAATTTTGCTTCGTTGGATAGGCTCTCAACGCCTGCACTATGAGGATTGTGAAGAGTCTGGGAGATCTCGCAATGTATTTAGGCCCCAGACTCTTTCCGTTTGCTCCCGTTGTCAGTGAGTTACGGACAGTGTTGCTGGCAGATTGCGGACAGGCAATACGAGCCCCTATAAGCATTTAAATTCAGCACAAACACTTTATAACGGGTGACGTACAGAGTTCTTGGGTTTGGACTAGCAATCACTTGTCAGGAGGCTCGAATGAATCACAACCAGGTAGCATTAATCACCGGTGGAACTAGAGGGATCGGAAAGGCAATTGCAATAAAGTTTGCCGAAGATGGATTCGACCTCGTGTTGAACTACCTACGGAGCCGAAGTAAGGCGGAAGACACCAAAGCAGAATTGGAGTCCCACGGTGTAAAGGTTCATCTAGTCAAGGCCAATGTGAGATCCGTAGACAACATCAAGGAAATGTTTCGAGAAATTGACACCACCTTTGGGAGATTGGACGTGTTCATCAACAACGCAGCGTCAGGTGTCCTTCGTCCACTGATGGAATTAGAGGAATCACATTGGGATTGGACGCAAGAAATCAATGCCAAAGCCTATTTCTTTGCGGCTAAAGAAGCCGCCGCGCTTATGGAACGGGTTGGCGGAGGAGCCATTGTAGCACTTTCAAGCTTGGGGTCTTTAAGGGTAATGCCCAATTATGTTGCGGTCGGCGTCTCAAAAGCGTCTTTAGAAGCCATTACTCGATATCTTGCCGTTGAACTCGCTAGTAGGAACATTGTGGTGAATGCGGTTTCAGGTGGTGTGGTTGACACCGATGCACTAAAACACTTTCCGAATCGTAAAGAAATGCTAACGGCGGGTGCTGACAATCCAGCGGGTCGGTTGGTTGAGCCTAGGGACATAGCCAATGCCGTCCGTTTTTTGTGTACAGAAGAAGCCCATATGATTCGTGGACAGACAATCATCGTGGACGGTGGATTATCCCTGCTGTACCGATAGAAGGCAGATTGATGATTGATGAACTCTCCCCGCTTGGCCTCTACGAGGTCGAGGCGGGGATTTCCACGATCACTCCGCCAGCAGTCGCTGTAGAGGTCGTCCGAGGTTCAAATCCAACCGATGATCACGGAAATAAAAAACCCTCCTACATCCACTAAGGAATACCGTGTAACCGATCACCCTCCACAGGTCATTGGGTTATGCCGAAGGGCTTTTGGGGATCGGCGCCACATGGCCATTCAAAGATTCGATGTAGAGTGTGAGACTCTGAATCTCGGTCGGGGACAAGACAAGACCCCATTCCGGCATCGCCCCATCGCCATTCTGGATGGCGTGAGCAATGCGGGTGGCGCTCCATTCAGATGCCGAGAGCTGGTTCAAAGGCGGGGCCGTTATCCCGGGGAATTGCGCGAACCCTTCCCCATCGCCCCGAGGTCCATGGCAGGACAGGCAAGCACGGGCAAAGAGTGCCGCCCCTCGAGCGATGGTGGGTACCGAAGCGTCTCTGCGGGGAATCTTCGGCACCTCTATCCGATGACGAAAGGGATTGGGGAGCCGGACCGCTTCACCGTGCGCGGATCCGACCATACCACAGGAAAAGACCGCCAAGACGATGACCCGTTTAAACCAACCGTGCCGCATGGTACACCTCCTCTTCTTTATCCAGCCGGACATTCGATATGAGGAGGCGGCCAGTGGCATTCACGTCGACGACGCGAAACCCCAGACCTAAGTATGGATGCGTAGCCCCTTGCGGCCACGGGCGCAATTTCACCAATTCGCCAGGTGCTGGCAGTGGCCAGGCGGTCGGCAGTGCCGCCACCTGATAGAGATTAGCGGTGTAAGCCGTGATCAATTGATGGACATGGCCGTAAAGCACGGACACGTTGCTAAACTTCTCGACCAATTGGCGCAAGGCCGCGCCGTCATAGGTATACCAGTTCCAGGGGGCGAACACGTTATACAAGGGCGCGTGGCAAAAAAAGATTAGGGGTCGTGCCGGATCCAACTGCTGCACCTGATTTTTAACCCAGGCGAGTTGATCGCCGCCCAAGAAAAATCCCCGCGACACGTTATCTAACCCGATAAACTGCACACCCTTATGAGAAAATCCATACCGCAGATCGCCTATAACACTCGCATAGAGTTTCCCCCGATCCAAAAGTGCATCGTGCTCTCCCGCGACTGCATATAAAGGAATCTTAGTCTGCTCCAACGTATCCCGAAAGAGGATAAGGCGCGCCTTGCGGGCGGCGGCCGATGTCGTAAACTCCGTGAGGTCTCCCGTCATGAGGATAAAGTCAGGGGAAGGCGTCAGTCCTTGGATGGCTTTTAAGGCCAAACCAAGACTTCGGGAAACCTCCCGGTTGGCATCGCCGGTATACCCCAAATGCGTATCGGTCAATTGCACAAACCGAAATGGCGTGATAGGCGCATTGTCCGGGAAGGATTGGGCGTATACAGGAAAATATCGAAAAAGCTCTCCCAGAACAAGCCCTGCACTCGCTCCCAACCCGACAAGAAAATGCCGACGTGTCATCGTCGAACTTGGCTCTCGAGGCAATAATGTCGATGGCATAAAAAATCCCCCCCTGCCAAGATTCTCCCAGGGAGGGACTTTTTATGCCCTTTAAAGAGGGGGTTGGATGTCATGGCGAACGCTTTCACGATATAAAAACATCGCCTGATATGCAGCCCAAGACAGCATAATACCCGACCCCACTAAGGCGATAATCCCGCCCATGACAGGAATTGCGCTCAAAAGGGTCATTACCAGCAAAAATACCACGAACACGGCAACCTCCAAAAGGATAAATCGGAGCCCAAAAACCCAATGGCGTCGAACCCATACGAGGGCTTCGCCAAATCCCGCGAGGGGAGGCATTTCCCCATAAAATACGGCACCGACCCAATACAGCACCAGGGCAAACCAGAGCATGAGGAACCCAATCAAAATGACCAGGGCGACGATACTCAAGAACGATGCTACTGTGGGGACGGCGGATCCCAGAAGGGACAGCAAAAAGGTCATCACCCAAAGCCCTACAAACAACAGCACAAACCCCACGATGGCCATCACCACGAGCAGGAAAGCTCGCCAAAAATTTTTGGCCCCAAACTTAAAAAATTGCAGCAATCCTCGTAATGATTCGTTGTTTTTAAGAGCCGCGGCTGCGGCTCCATAAAGGCCCCCCATGACAAAGGGAAAGACGATGAGGATCAAGGTTAAATAGACCAGTGCGATCTTAACCCAAATCGCCGCCTTCAGGTGAGGGAGAGCTGGAACCGCGAACGTCTGTAGGTTGGGGTGGGTGAAGGATTGAGGTAACGCACTCCCTAACCGACTCAAAACAAACAGTTGAAACAATGCCGTGATGAAAAGGTACCAAAACGCCATCACTAAAATCCCTGGTTTTTGCCAAATTTGCCGCCAAGCCATGCGAAATAATCCCGTTGCAGACACCCTTGTCCCTCACTTCCTATCCCCGTGTACCTACCGTACCGACCAGGGGGTGATCCCGTCAAGTCCTCTTGCGCGCATGGAGCCCGTCCTCCATAATAAGAACGTTTCGCAAATCTCCGACTAACGTGAAAGGACTTGAGATTTTGACGCGCATTTTAGTCGTCGACGATGAAGCCGGCATCCGCCATATCATCCAACTCGCCTTGTCCCCATACGATGTAACCGTTCTGGAGGCCGAAACGGGCGTAGAAGGCTTGAGCCTCGCTCTATCTCAGTATCCCGACGTCATCATTCTAGACTTCCGACTCCCGGACCTCTCTGGTGACCTGGTGGCCGAAAGGTACCGAGCCTCAGGCGGCGTCGCCCCCATCATTTTACTCTCTGCGTCGGCCGAGGTCGATCTCTTGGTAAAACATCCTGCAATCACGGCCGCCCTCTCTAAACCCTTTAGACTGGCCCACTTGTGCGAGACCTTAGAAACCTTAATGAATCGCCCCTTAACACGGTCGGAATCAAAAGAATCCCCTTCCGATCGCGACTGATGGTCCCAGCTTTGGGCTTAGCCTGTCCAAAACTTGTCTGGCGATGTAGATCTCGAGCCCAGGGACTTTCATCCAAGAAGAACCTAGAACTTCCGCACCAAGATGCACCAGCGCCAGGTGCCCATGGCACACGGCAAGATTATCGGTCCTTGTCGAATTCTTATTTGCCAAAGGATAAAGACAACCGGGCTGAGGGTCGTCCCGAAACATCAGCCGGCCTCTTCGGGCCCGTCCCGTGGCATAGCCATCGCGGTGGGCAATCGCACCACAAAGGTCGCTCCGGATGCACCGCGACGATACGTAAGAGTCCCCCCCATCGCCTCAATAGCACGGCGGGAAAAGATGAGTCCTAGCCCATGACCTGTCGGCTTACTGGTATAGTAAGTGCGAAATAGCGCGGACTCCGCAGCCGGATCCACGCCTGGGCCAGTATCGTGCACCGAAATCTCCATCCACATCCCATCCAGGGCGATGGACAACCAAATTCGTCCCGGAGCGTTTATGGCCTCGCTTGCGTTCTCCACTAAGTTATTCAACACCCGTCGCAGTCGCCGATGATCAACTAGAACCCATACGGGTTGCCCTTGTATCGTCAATTCAATCCCCTGGCGGACATAGTATGGGGCTAACTCCTCCACCAATTGGGAAGCTACCCGGTAGGCATCGACGCGACCTACCGGGTAGGTACTGACACCGGCTAAGACCTCCTCGAGACGATCGTTCAAACTGGCGAGTTGTTCCTCGATGTTGGCTATATATTCATTGTCAGGATCCTTCCATGACATAAGCTCCAAGTAGCCCAAGGCCACCGATAGCGGATTCTTGCAATCATGGGCAACACTCGCAATCAAAAAGGATAACTCGTGATACTCCAAGTGTTCTTCGATCATTTTGGCGAGGACCAAAGACATCGCGGGGAGAGTGGGGTCTTCAAATTTCAATGTCAAGGGTCCGAATCGGGTCATCTGTTCCACGACAAACCCGTCGCGGGCCGCCCCCCCTACCTCGACCGAATTTAACACGAGTCCGATCAGGCCCACACCAGCGGCATTCGACCACTCCAGGAGGTTTCGCAATACTTGTTCAATCACATTTTCCATCCTGTAAGGAATCCTCCCCGACAACACCTCTATGTATTTTTTCTTATTTCCATCATGGGTATCTTAACACCGCGTTCACGCGCAATCCGTCTGGCTTTGTCGTATCCCGCATCGGCGTGGCGCACCACTCCCATCCCCGGGTCCGTGGTCAGTACGTGTTGGAGTCGCCAATCGGCTTCCTCGGTTCCGTCGGCAATCACCACCATGCCAGCATGAAGACTAAATCCAATGCCCACACCACCACCATGGTGGACAGAGACCCAACTGGCCCCCGCCGAGGTATTCAGGAGAGCGTTTAATATCGGCCAATCGGCGATGGCATCGGATCCATCTTGCATGGCTTCGGTCTCACGATTGGGCGAAGCCACGGACCCCGCATCCAAATGATCCCGACCAATCGCTATCGGTGCCGTTAATTCTCCTCGCCGCACCATCTCATTGATCGCAAGCCCAAACTTGGCCCGCTCGCCATAGCCGAGCCAGCAAATACGAGCGGGCAGTCCCTGGAACGCGACTCGCTCACCCGCCATCGCAATCCACCGGGCTAGGCGTACATCGTGAGGAAACAACTCGAGCACTTTTTGGTCCGTTTTTCGAATATCTTCGGGATCGCCCGATAGCGCAACCCAGCGAAAAGGACCGCGTCCTTCTTCAAATTGGGGGCGGATATATGCGGGTACAAATCCTGGGAAGTCAAAGGCTCTGGCTACTCCACTGGCAGCCGCATTTTGTCGAATATTATTCCCATAGTCAAAGACTATCGATCCCCGATCCATGAATTCCAACATCGCCTCAACATGCCGTCCCATCGCCTCTTGACTTAACTTCACATAGTGATCGGAGTTTTCTTGCCGCAACTTTTCGGCGGCTTGAAGACTGAATCCGATGGGCACGTATCCATTTAACGGGTCATGCGCGGAGGTCTGGTCGGTCACCACGTCTGGTTGAAAATGGCGACGCGCCAATTCCGGCAAAATCTCTGCGGCGTTGCCGAGGAGTCCCACCGATAGTCCCTGGCCTTTGTCTTTGGCATCGTTCACCAGGCCGATAGCCTCGTCCAAGTCGTAGACCGCACGGTCGAGGTATCGGGTTTCTAAGCGGCGTCGCATGCGTTCCGGATCCACCTCAATCACCAAAGCGACGCCATCATTCATGGTAACCGCCAGCGGTTGCGCTCCGCCCATTCCCCCAAGCCCGGCTGTCAATACAATACGGTGCTTGAGGCTCCCGCCAAAGTGTTGGCTGGCGAGTTCTGCCAAGGTCTCATAAGTACCTTGCAAAATTCCTTGACTGCCGATATATATCCAAGACCCGGCCGTCATTTGCCCATACATCGTCAATCCTTTTTTCTCGAGTTCCCAAAAGTTCTCCCAAGTGGCCCAATGCGGAACCAGGAGGCTATTGGCGATCAGAACCCGCGGCGCTCGCTCATGCGTTTCAAAGATCCCCACGGGTTTACCCGATTGAATCAGGAGTGTCTCGGTGTTCTCCAGTTCGGTTAAGGCTCGAACAATCGCGTCGAATGCCTCCCAATTGCGCGCCGCTTTCCCTCGTCCGCCGTACACAATGAGGTCCTCGGGCTTTTCTGCCACTTCGGGGTCCAGGTTATTCATCAAGAGCCGCAATGCGGCTTCCTGGGCCCATCCCTTACATAATCGCTCCGTACCGCGTAACGCCTTAATCTTGCGCGACCGCACGGTATTGGCCAAACTGGTTTGTACTTTTAGGCGTAGTTCGGTATCCATTTCGAACTCATCCCCTTATCCTTGTATTGACTTCGCGCCATGATTGTTAAATTCCTTTTCCATAACGTCTATAATCAATCTAGATGAATGTCGCATTCTGTGAGGAGTTGCCATGTACACAGACCTCTTCGCCATTCAACCCTACATGACCCTTTCCGATTATGCGTCAGAAGAGGCATTCTATGCCAAGTTAGACCGCCTCTTGGCGTTAACGACGCCGTATCGCCAGTACGGCAGAGGAAATCCCGCATTTGCTGTGCTTCCAGAAGATCTAGCGACCTTTTTAGTCATCGCCCATCGGACGCATCTCATCAAAAACTCCCATACCATTGACGAAGCGTTTTCTGCTATTGGCAAGAGCCTCGGTCCCACCCTCCTGGCCACGATGGCCCGCTACCGAACCTGGTCGTTAAAAGAGGCTTTTTTCACCTGGTCCGCTACGAACGTGTGGGAAATGTGGCATCGTACCGTCATCAAACTGGCCAAGAAATATGATCTGACGTTAGTGGCAGGCTCTGGTCTCTTGCCAGACAATCGGCTTGGCTTGGCCGCTTCCAGCTTTAAGCCCCAATCGGCTCGCATTTACAACTACAGCTTTACGGTACTCCCCAGCGGTGACGTCGTCAATGAGACGCGAAAGGTAAACCTGGTGCCCACCCAAGAGGATGTTTTAGGCCTTTCTAAAGGTTCCCTAGAGGCCGGAACCCAACCGTATGGGTGGGAAACAATCCCCACGGCCACCGTGATCTGTTATGACGGATTTCAGGTGCCCCACACCCGCCAAGAACCCGCTTTCACCGCCCTCTTGCCCATGTTGGATCGCCAGGGAGCCCGTCTAATCGCCCAACCTTCTGCCAATCCATGGCGCTGGGACGCGCCTTGGATATTTCAAGACAATCCACAAACGGGGCGCCTTCGACGCCAACAATGGTTGGACGAGGGGGCCATGGCCGGACTCCAAGCCTGTCACAACATCGAAGTCATCGTGAATCCTCAGCTTTTGCTAAACCTCTTAGACGTACACTTTGATGGTCGTAGCATGATTCTTGCCCGCACTCCCGAGCGCGGTGTAGAAATTCTTGCCCAAAGCCGCGATTTCGTAGCGTGCCAGGAATCCGAAGAAGTGGTCCATGCCGCATGGGACTTCTAATCCCCCCAAGATATCTCCGCGTAACCGTGGCACTCTTCATCTTTCAGATTGCCTAGAGCATCTCTGTTGTGGGTTACCCGTTAATTTTGGACCGCGTGGACCCCAAGGACCCAGAGCGCACAATACAAAACCATGGCAGCGATCGTGACCATGAGTACCAGATCGCGTTTGTTGGCTTGATGTTGCCACAACGTCCATCCCAGATACCATGGAGGAAGTTCAGCGAAAAATCGCGGAATGCCCTCAAACATGTTGTAACTATTCGATAGGATGACCGTGAGTCCCATATACCAGGCCGCTGGCCACCAGGATCGATCACGCAACATCCAGAGCGCCAAGAGTCCGGTCAGGGCGCTCAAAATGATCGCAAAGAGGGGCAGCGACCAGCCGCCCGAGGCGGTCAAGGCATTCATGGGATGGTGCAGCCAATGCCAGGTGGCGAGAAATGGAAATTCACTCAGGCGTCCCCACGCGGCTTGGATTTTCATGAAGGCCAGGGGGGTCCCGGCCACACGATTATCAATGATTCCGACCACCACATAGCCGAAGCCGAGGGTGCCCCCACCAAAGAACCACGCCCAACGCTGCCACACGGGCTGGCCCCAGGGACGGGTCCATAGGGCCAGAGCATAGGGAATAGCCAACAAAATTCCTGTCGTTTTGGTAAGGCTGGCTAACGCGCCAAAGATCAGGGCCCACCCCCAAGCCCGTCGGTCCATCGCATCAAGCGCAGCAACCACCAAAAGAAAAAAGGGCGAGGCCGCCCGATAGGCGGCGAA
>JAJYPK010000079.1 GCA_021795465.1 Bacillota bacterium | reverse complement strand
TTTGATGGATATCGGTGATGACGGCATTGGTCAAGCGTTGTAGGTCCTGAGGGTTGCACGGAAATACTGCGTGGGGGTGTCCCGCGGCTGCCCACAATTCGGAGTAATGAAAGAGTTCTTCATCCATCAGGGTACGGATGGGGACAGCGTGTGCGATCGGAGGGATCCCACCAATCGTAAACCCGGTTAAAGATTTCACCCAGTCGGGGTCGGCTCGCTTGACGGGTTCCCCCAAGACCGATGCGACTTTTGTCAGGTCTACGCGGTTGTTCCCGCCAAGCAACAAAAGGTAGGGAGCTTGGCTACGAGCTCCTTGGAATATCAAGGATTTCACAATTTGCGCGATCTCACAATGGAGCGCTGATGCGGCTTGGGCCGCAGTGTGGGCGTTTTCAAGAAGTTCTCGAACGCGTCCCGGATGATTCTCTCTGGTTAGTGCGTCTTGAACTCTTTGGGCACTTTCTTTAAGCGACGGACCCATCTCCTTATTCTGAAAAGATCCTAATCTACTCGGTTCGTCGATGCAATAGGGAATGCGCCGTTGTTTGATAATTGTTTTGGGGAGGCACAACTCGGGCAGAGATTGTTAAGTCTGATAAACTTAGGCCGTGGCGGCTTCGAAACGAAACGGAAAGGATAAGACCGTATGCACATTCGAGATGCAAACGCCGATGATGCTCTGGCTATTGCGACCATTTCGGTAGAGGGTTGGCGTCGGGCTTATCGGGGCATTATAGACGACGCCGTGCTGGACGGGCGATCGATAGAAAAAAGTCGACAACACTGGGGCGAGTGGATCCAGGACCTGAAAAGGCGCGGTGACCGGATTTCGGTGGCGGACGACGGGATGGGTCGCGTGGTGGGGTTTGCCAGCTACGGTGCCAATCGTGATGCGGAAAATGGGTTTGGCGCAGAACTTTATGCGATCTACGTGATTCCCGGGCGGCTTGGCCAAGGCATTGGCACCCTATTGATGCGGGAAATGGCGCGCTGGCTCGAGGCCCACGCATATGAAGATGTCGTAGTATGGTGTCTTAAGGCCAACCCGTCCTGCGCCTTCTATGAGCGCCATGGCGCCCGCCAAGTGGCAGAACGCACCATCGAAGTCGGTTCCCAAGTGTTGGACGAGCTAGGCTACGGATGGCATGCCCTCGCTCCGTTAAAGGAGGGATAAGTGTCGATGGGATATGCCGACGAAATGCGCCGGGTACGCGAAGAACTTTTCCAGCGGCATTGGCCGCAATTTCGGCCTGAAGTGTCTCGTATCATTTTAAACCAAGGGCGTGCCCTATCATCCATACAACTGGATGCCATCGCCCTATATATGGCGGAGGAACTTCACTTGGGGAAAGTCGATAGGGTGCCATTGGCTTTGGCCTGTGAGCGGTTGGCTCACGAACTTTTAAGTGAGGGACCGAAAGCACGAACTTGGGTTACGCTTGAGGACTGCCGAAGTCTCAATACACGCGCCTATGAGCGTGTCGTGGCCCAAGTGTTTATCCTTTCGGGATATCGACCGACAACGGTGCATCCCGGGTCGGTGGCGGGAGTCCGGGTCTGGTGGTTTTCGCGACCCGGGGCCAAAGCGATAGGCCTGATACCGATGCTCACGGTACCGGAACGGGTCGTGATTAACCGATTGATGGCCGAGCCCGAATCCTTCGTGATGGTGACGCCAGCGCTTATCGATGGGGGATTGCGACAAGCGGTGCGCAATAGTCGGGTGGAAATTATCGATGCGCCGGGGTTGGCGAAACTGTTGGATAAATATCCGGTGAGCCCGGACCTCATATCATAAGGCGGGGAGGCCAATCGTGACAGAAGAATCTTTGAGTCGTATGCGCATCGCTGAAATTTTGGAAGGATTATCCACCGATGGACTTCATTGGTCTAACAACGAATATGACACGAAGCGGTACCAACGCATTCAGGAATTGGCTCGCACTTTGGGAGCGGTCCCGATTGAACCGCTAGGGAGAATTCCTGTCGCCCCAGTTACCCCGAAGATCGGGGTAGATGGCGCGGTCACCAACCAGAACGGGGAGATCCTTTTGGTGTGCCGGCGAGATACCGGATTGTGGGCCATGCCGGGGGGCGCGGTGGAAATTGGCGAACGTCCGACCATCGCCGTGGCCCGGGAGGTTTTGGAAGAAACCGGTATTATCATAAAGCCCATCCATATCGTTGGGGTCTATGACAATTGGATGGACCGCTTAGAACTGGCACACCATCTTTATCACATCGTTGTTGCGGGTCAACCCATTGGCGGAGAAATTAAGCCCCAAGCGTCCGAAGTACTCGAAGTCCAATGGTTCGCGTCGGATCGAATGCCAGACCCGGCGCGGTTTCATCCAGGGCACCACGCACGGGTCATCCACGCCCTGAATGGGGTCATGGGTTATTTGGATTGAAGCCTCGATAAAGGCGACGATGGGGGAATTAGATGTAGGCGATGCATCCAGAGTACTCCCCGGGCCGGAAGGAGTCGCGTGAGTCGTTCTTCGTCATGGGGCGAATAAAAATGTGTCACGCGCAGCATGATCAGAAAGCTTACGCTATAAACCAGGGTCGTGAGCACCAAAATCAAAAATGCCGAGACGCGGCTCGTGTGTCCCGTGAGCGCCCAGTGTGTTAGCCAATGTACCAGGATGACAGGGGGGATGGTTGCGATCACGAGGGGGATGAGCCAACGAACCAGGCCATGCCACCAGGTGAGGGCAATGGTGCGGAAAAAGAGCCAGAGAAAGTACAACGATCCGAGGATCGTGCCGATGGTCGTGCCTAGCAAGATGCCAAATAAGCCAAAATGTGGGGCCAAAGCAATCGACAAGCCGAGTTTGAGGGTGCTCCCGACCATCGCGTAGTACGATTCCAAACGGGGTTTGCCAATGCCACGCAAGAAGGTGGTGCCGATACCGGTCAGGTTATTTATGGAGTAAGAAAGCAGCAAAAGCACCACAATGAGAAAAAATTGGTGGTAGCGATGGTTGAGCCAAAATAGCATGATGCTACTGCTCGTCGCCGTAATGAGGCCGGCGAGAAAGAAGGTGGCCAGGGCCAAGTAGCGACTGGCATCCACATAATGTCGGCGGATCTGCCCTTGCGATTGCTCTTCGGCCTCCCAGACCGAAAACACCGGTAGCAACGCCGAGGCAAAATTGAGGGGAAAGCGCCGCGACAACTGGGACAATTTATTACCCAATTGATAAATCCCTGCGACGGCCGTATTGACATAGATCCCAATTAAGATGCGATCGGTTTCGTTGTTGATTTGATTCGATAGTCGGTTAATTTGAAGCCAGCCTCCGAAGGACAACATCGTTTTGAGTAGACCTGCTGGCAGTTGAAAAGGGTTGCTTAGGGGTATACCTCGTGTCCATAGGCTCGTTAAGATGATGTAAAAGATTGTCGCGGCGCCCCATGATAAATAGTTGGCGAGAATAAAGCTGTAAAGACCCTGATGCGCACTGAGGGCCACCAAGAGTATCGTATAATAAATGATTTGGGTGATAACGTTCGCGATCGATACCAGTCTCAGACGCTGAAGGCCCACTAGTAATGACGGAAACACATTAAACCCTTGCGATAAGAACAGGTAGCCGTAGACCCACCAAAAGAGGCCTTGGACAATGGCCTGGTGATGAGACCCGAGATGAAACCAGGTTCCTAGGTGCGGTGCCACGTAAGCGGCGGCGGGACTCAATAGGGCTGCCATGACAGCATATAAAAGAAGACTGATTGTCGCAATTTGGCGCACCGTAAGGTGGTCTCGGCGTGTGGCAGCCATGGCTAGTTGGGTCACGAACGTCCCCCCAACTCCCAGATCGAACAAGGAAAAGTAGCTGAGGACTCCCGATAAAATAACCCAGACACCCCAGAGTGCCAAGCCCACCCGATCGATGGCGATGGGGATCACGACGAATCCCATTAATAAGGTGAGGGTCGTGGCGAGCGTCATCGCGATCGAGTTTCGCAACACCTTATGGGTGCGTGTGGATTCCGCCATGGAGTCTCCTTGTCGTGGGCCAGTCTCGCTCTGTATGATAACCAAATCAAGCGGTTGCCGTAAAGTGGCGATGTTCTACCAACCCCGGGTGTGGCTGGGGTAAGCGGGCGGTCCGTTGTCTATTTTGTGGACCATGTTGGCGCCACTCAATGTTTGGTACCGGACAGACCTAACGGACGAAAGGTTTGTGATGGCGACACCGCCTCGTGCTATACTACGAGGAACGGCAGAGCGACCATGAAAGTACGGACTCCGATGCCAGATTCGACGCGACGGATGCGAAGGTCGGGGCGAAGTTTGATGCTCAAGACGCCAAATTTCGATCCCAAATTGACGGCTTGCGCTACTGGGCTTGGGGGCCTATTCTGGTCGTCATCGCGGCGGCTGTCGCCACGATCCTCACCATCTTTTCATCACTAAGGGGGCCTCAAATTGCCCTTGACAACGGCTCACGCCGTGATGAGGATCTTGCCCATATGTCCACCATATTCCTGCCCTGCGGCCAATTGCGCACAAGGTTTCCGTAAGCGGACCGAGAGCTTTGCTGGGAAGATCGTGGTGCAGCTATGGGTGGTGAGGTGAGTGGTCTACCCATATGAGACGCCGAGGGATCTCGTTCTGAGAGGAGGATGGCCGTGTCCGTCAATTTTCTGACCGCGGATCGAGTCGCCCGATATTGTTTTCTTGACGATGCCGATCGGGACTTTTTGCGTCCGTTACGTCAAGCTGGGACCCGGCGAGGCTCTGCGGTGCAATTGGGGACCTGGTTCGACCGTGAGTGATCTGAATTGGGAAGAAGCGGACCTCCAGGAGGTACAGTGGCGCCGAGAGACATTCGAGCATGCCAACTTTCGTCACGTTCGATGGGACGGAGCGGAGATTCGCGGGTGTCGGTTTCTCTCCTGTGATTTCACCGGATCTACATTCAATGGGGCCACCATCAAAGACAGTTTCTTCGCCGCCTGTGAGTGGCGCTGGACAAGATTTTTTGGTGCTCATCTGATCGACCTTAAGATGACAGGGAATAGTTTGGACCAAGCCGACCTGGCGGGTATCGTGATCCGTGGGGGGGATTGGTCATCGACACGCCTTCGATATCAAGTGCTATCGCGCCAAGACTTTTCTGGGATGCAGTGGAAGGATGCCGATTTTTACGGGGCAGACTTAAGCGGAGTCAATTTTCAGTCCGCCGATTTGACGCGGGCTGTCTTTGCCAAAACGAATTTGCGGGACGCGGATCTGCGCGGTGCCGAGGTCGATGGCATTAATTGGGCTGTCGTAGACCTTTGTCGGGTGATCCTCGATCAGGCACAAGCTATTCATGTCGTGCGGTCCCTAGGGGCTCAGGTTATGGACTAGCTATTATTTGTTAATGGTATTGGGTCCAATGGACTACCATGCCCGCAGCAACGAGGGGATTCATGGGCATGGGTTGGCGCGTGGCTACGTGCAATAGCTGGTCCCCTTGGATCCAATCGATGCGGGTCACCGCATTGGTCGCACTCGTCATTTGTACCATGATGAGGCCGGGATAGGGAGGGAGATAATGGGTATGCAGGTAGTTGACAACCGAATTGGCCATGGCGTTCTCTTTAGTTACCGTGGATCCCACGACTTGGATGGTCCAGTTTCCTTCCGTCCACATCACCTTGGCTTTTGAACCGTTGTTATAAGTATAGGCGGTTGCGGCGAGGGTCGCGCCATTTTGGCCGACAGCTATTCTCGATGATCCGCTCGCTTTGATGGCGGCTTCGGACGAAGCCCACAACGGATTTTGACTTCGCAGTACCCCCGCTCGTTCCGGCGCTGTAGATACCGGTAAAGAACTGCCTAACAGGGTTACACCCCACGACCCGACATAAGGAGCGAGGGTGGAAAGATGATTAGCAATCGTAGGGTTGTCGACACTGAGAGGAATATTGGTGTCGAGCAGTTGGACAAACCACGATGTGCTCGTCGCACGGGTGGTGGCAGTTAAATAGCCAAAGCCGGGTCCTGGCGGCGGTGGGAGATTGGCCGGATACGCCAGGGGGATTCCCGGGTGACTCTTTGATAAGTCTTGCATGATTTCACTGGTTACCGTGGTGTTTATTACACCGTAGTGAGAAGGGGTAGTCGCTCGGGCTGATGAAGATAAAGAGGTAGCCGCGTTAGTTGATGGGGTGCTAGAGCTTGTGGGCGTCGCGCTCGGTGACGTATTCGTACTACTCGGGCTGGTACTGGTTTGGCTCGGTACCGATGACGTACTTGCTGGGCTTTGTGTCGGAGTCACTTTGGCGGCTCCCGAAAAACCGCAACCGGCAATCAGGACGAGCGATAATGGGGTCAATGCAAACAGTGCTACTTTAGGCATGAGATTAACCTCCTTACTGGGGAGATAACGACAGAGACACCTCAAAGGTTACCGATCCGTATCGACGATCAGGCGTTGTGATATGCTCATGAGGAGGTGAGAGACATGGAAGCCGAATCTAATGAGGTCCTTGATGTGTTTTCTGAAGATGGTGAGGTGCTTGGGCAAGCGACGCGCGACGAGGTGCATCGCCAGGGACTTTGGCATCATACGTTTCAGATCTGGCTCGTGGAAAACGGAAGCGATGAGGCTTGGGTTTGGTTTCAACGCCGATCGCCGGTGAAAGCGCAGTATGCCGACCTATGGGACATAACCGTGGCGGGTCACTTGCTGAGTGGAGAAGGACCAAGAGACGGGTTTCGAGAACTCCAAGAGGAATTGGGAATCGACATCGATCCGATGCAAGCGGATTACTTCGGGATCGTGCGCGACGAAATCTTGACCCCTGACCAGGTCGATCGTGAGCATTGCCATATATTTTTTGCCATGGCGCCCTGTGGCCTCGATGGTCTCACTTGGGATACTCATGAAGTGGCAGACATGGGTCGCGTCCGACTTTCCCATGCTGCGGCATTGGTTCAAGGACGAGAAGGCACCATGACCATTGCTACCAGCAATGCCCGGTTTGTTGTGGACAAGGGGATGTTGGTTCCCCATACCAGCACATACTACCACACCGTGTTTGACGGGCTCCGTCAGTATTGTGAGTCGCGCTGATTCGGCGATTTTAGATACCCCCAGATTATGACTCGACTCTTCGAATTCTGTAATATCAAGCGACAGATAAGATGAAGAGGGGGCAAAGACATGTCTCAATCGATGCGTAATCAGGATCACTCTACAACGCCGACGCCGTCACAACCCCGCCGCCGCCATCGTCTGGCTCGATTCTTATGGACCTTGGTTATCCTCTTGCTGGTTCTGGTGGTGGCGGCGATTTGGGGTCTCCACCGATTGGGGATGACTCAGAACAGCCTTTCGGGTATCTCGGGGCAACTCCATAATCAGTCCACTCGGTTATCTTCCATCAACGGCAGATTGCAGGCCCTCTTAATCACGGTGCAAAATGGGTTCCACAAACTGAGCAACGAAGTCGCAACGCTCATTCGCATGGCCCGCCAGCATCTATAAGCGGCGTGTGGCGACGGGGATGTTCAGCCGGTGTCCGGACCTTGTGCCACCATGCAAGCCCCACCATGGCCGCTACCATCATGAGGATCCCCGCGGTGGCCAACACGGTTTGCGGCCGCGTGATAGCCAGGCCCCAAGAAACCAAGCTCAGTCCTATCACGCTTAAGAGCGACATGATGAATTGTTGCAAGGCAAAAAGACGACCTTGCCACTCCTGATCAATATGATGGCCAATGTGGGTGTCGAGGGCCACATGAACCAGCGGACTTCCGAATGCGCCCATGACGGCGGCGGCGAGCGCCCATGCGTAATCTCGACTGATCGCAATCCCCAAAAAGCCGAGGCCTGACACCAACCAAGAGAGAAAGTACACGCTTTTTAACCGGTCCACTAACAGCGGAACCACCACGATGGTTCCCAGAATGGTGCTAAGACCCCATGCGGAGCGTAGGATCCCAAATCCTCCTGAACCCGTGTGCCACAGATGAAGACTTAAGAGCGGAATCGCCAGGGTAAAGGCCGGCCACAGGAGATTGTTGACGCCTCGGATGACTAAAGCGGTGCCGAGAAATCGATCACGAACCACGATCTTCACGGCGTGACCAAACCCGCTCCAAACTTTCTGACGAGGGTTGTGGTCCGTGACGGCCGCAACCAGGGGAATACCGATCCAGCACCAAGAGACCCCAGCCCAGAGCATGGCCAGGGCGAAAAGAATGCCGTTTGGGGGCAAAATCATTAGAACCCCTCCACCAAGGGCTGGTCCTAACAACATGCCGAGACGGGACAGAAGCTCGTAACGGGCGGAGGCGTGACTTAATTTACCTGATGGCGCGGTACGCATCAAGTACGCTTGAGCCGCCGGGATGACGCGGGCATAAAGCCAGCCATTGACGGCGGCTATGGCGATTAGGCCGATGGGTTCGTGAGGAAATAATCCCGCACCCAATGCCATAGCGAGAACTTGACCCGCTATCAGCCTGGATAGAGTTCTGCCACCACCGCGATGCGGTCCCCATATGCCGACCACGACCATGGGAATGGTTTGCCAAGCGACGCCCCATGCCATCCAGATCGGCGAGTGGGTCAATTTTAAGAGGAGCCACAAGAGGACAATCGTCCACATGTTCTCGGCCAAGTAATACAGTGGTAGGCCAAGAAAAAATCGTCGCGAGCCTAGATTATTTCCCGTTTCTTGAGTGCGCATACGCATCCTATCCTGTTTTAAGTCGTAAAGATACCGTTCTCGGGACCATATTGGCTAGCTGGCGTGCGAACGCTCGCCCTCGGCCGGCACGTCACGAAACGCATAATAATAGGTGACCAAATTAAGTCCCATGAAGATGACCGCTCCCAAAATCGGTACGTCCATGAAGCTTTCCATGAGGGCACCGCCCACGGCAGGGCTAATCATAGAGGTGACCTGGGAGGGCAAGGAGCCGAAGGCTGAAACCCGACTCCGGTAACGCGGGTCGCTCACACCCATGACATAAGATTGACGGGCAGGCATGCCGAGCGAGTTAAAAGCCATGCGAAGGGTGTAGAGAAGACCTGCCACCCAAAAACTCGGAGCCCAAATCATCAGCAACAAGGCTACGAGGCTAATTCCCCGGGTCACCACAACCGTCTTGACCGCGCCAAGTATTTTGGTGAGCCCGGCAGACCATAAATACGGGAACGCCGAGGCTAGGTTGACAATCGTATACACGACTCCAATCTCTGCGGGACCGACCCCATAGCGTCGATAGAACCAATAGGTCAACAAGGGACCCAAAAACCCAAATCCGAGGCCATTGAGGGCGTTGGTGACGCCTAAGCGTCCGACGAGGCGCCGGACTGAGATTGGTGCTCCGGCGGGTCCGCTATCGGTTGATGGTGCGCGAGGCTCTCGGATTGGCAGGGTGGCCAATACCATGCCTAATGAAATGAGGGCGCTGGCTCCAAAGAGCCAGCGATAACTTTCGAGCCAACCCATGCCTTGAGCATGGAGGATGCTCGGTACTGCTGCAACCAACGATCCCGCAGCCCCCGCCATGACACCCACAAAGGACAGTTGACCAAAGGCCCGCGTGCGGTCTGCCACATCGCTGGAATCGGCGACCAAAGGTTGTTCCGCCGGGAACACGGGCCCCCATGAACCACCGCTGCCCGCACCCCCGCCACGTCCCACTCCGCCCAGCCCACTGGCCAAAACGACAATCCAAAAGGCCGGGGAAAGTGCCATGCCAAGACCACCCAATACCGCGAGCATGGCGAGTCCCATAATTACGCGCTTGCGACCAAATTTGTCTGCGGCGAGACCTACGCCCGCCACCAACAATACGGTCACCCCGCCGGAAATTGCCAAGACCAGCCCGATTCGCGCTGCGGAATATCCATCCCGTGCCAAATAGAGGGGGAAAATCACGGTAAGAAACGCCGTCGAAAAGCTTCTTAAAGTACGCCCAGTAATTAACCACCTTAAGTTCTTGGACACCAAATACCCACCTCTTCCACTTGAACATTATACGGCTTTTCGCGAGTAATATGGACTGACGTGGTTGATGGAAGGCGACGGGGATGGTACCCTGTCCTCATGATAAAAGACGACAGCGAACTGGTGCACTGGGTTCGGGCTGAAGCATTGGACTCGGTATCGATTCTAGCCATTGTGCTCTGTGGATCCCGTGCGCGGGGTACGAGTGACCAAGTGAGTGACTTGGATCTCCTGGTCGTTATCGAAGGTTCCCGAAAATACCTAAAATGGGGAACCTGGCAAGGCATTCCGACCGAGATGATGTATGTTCCATACACCAGGCTAAGCGAGGTCCGACCCGGGCTTCTTTCCGAACGCCGTATATTGTGGCAGCAAGAGACCTTTGATACGAGACAAATTCCTCATACCTCGGCTAGATCTTCAAACGGGGGGATTCCCCTCGGTTATACGGCGTGGGACTTGCGCCAATCCCTACGTGTTCTCGAGATGTTGCTGAGAGATGGTAAAACCGCCGCATTTTGGTACGGTGTTGGAGCCTGGATGACGCTCGCAGTACGATACGTCCTCGAAAGCAAAGGCCAAGCGATTCCAACCCATCGCCGGCAGTGGCCCTTACTCCAGGAGACTTCACCAGAAATTGCTGCGGTATTCGAAGACGTCTATAAGACATCGGATCCACAAGAGGTTTACAGCATGATGGCAGGGATTTTGGACCATCATTTGCATGTGGCACCGTGGCAACCCATCCAAGACGCTCCAATGGTGCGATTAGATTCCATCGTCGCAGGCATCGAGGAATTCTCGATCCGGAAGCTCGCGGCGAGTGAAGCCCACCACATTGAGCGGTATTGGCAGAGTCATTGGGGGTCGACCGTGGTCGTGTCACGTGGACTGCAGCACGTGGCGAGTCATGTAATCGGTTGGATCGCAGAGGACAGATTGGGCACGGTGGTCGGACTGGTGACGGTCGATCCAAAAACGGCATGGGAAGTGGTAAGCCTCGATAGCGATCGATCCGGGCATGGGATCGGTACCGCGCTTTTAAAGCGCGTGGAGGAGGATGCCTGGCAAGCTGGGATGAAACGTCTTTGGCTGATTACTTCCAACGATAACGTCGCAGCGTTACGATTTTATCAAAAACGGCGGTGGGATCTGGTCGCGGTCCATCGAGGTGCCATCGACCATGCCCGCACCCTCAAACCCGAGATTCCGCTTACTAGCCAGGACGACATACCGATTCGCCATGAAGTCGAATTGGAAAAAATTCTAGATTAGAAACCATCCATAGAGGGCGGACGGCACCCGGAGAATTTCCTCGATGCCGTCCGTTTTTGTTAACATGCTAATGATGAAAGGGTGAAGCTGGCCGAATGACATGGGGGAAAGGGCCATCCAAGTTTTGGAGATACTGCACCGACCGTTGGAAATCTTCCAGAAAGAGGTGGGCTAAGTCCATCGAAAAACTATTCCGCACCACCACCCGCATAATCGTCACCTCGGTCATGGCAGCGGGTAGAGGGTAGGCCGGAACTTGCCATCCGCGTTCACGCATGAGATGGGATAAATCATGAAGATCCCAGTGGTCGGAGGCGTCGGCTGTTAGACGCCACGCGAAGACGGGGAGATCCGAACCGTCGGTGAGGAGTTCGAACATCCCCATCGCGGCAATCTTATGAGCCAGAAAATGGGCCACATCTTGGCAAGTTTTTTGTATCTGGTAGTATCCTTGCCATCCTAAGCGCAGGAAGTTGTAGTACTGGAGTAGCACTTGGGCCCCAGGGCGGGAAAAATTGAGCGCGAAAGTGGGCATATGGCCACCCAAGTAGGACACGTCGAAAACGAGTTCTTCGGGGACGACCGCCTTGTCGCGCCAGATGACCCAGCCGAGTCCTGGATATACCAAGCCATATTTATGACCCGAGGTGTTGATGGATTGTACGCGCGGCAGCCGGAAATCCCAGACCAAATCCGGTTGGAGGAATGGCGCGACGAAGGCGCCCGAGGCCCCGTCCACATGAATCGGAATGTCGAGTCCGGTGCGTGCTTGCAGATCATCGAGTGCTTTCGCAATTTCCGCCACGGGTTCGTAGACACCCGTGTAAGTTACACCGAGGACAGGGACCACACCAATGGTGTTTTCATCGACGGCATCGAGGACGCCTGCGGCTGTCAAAAACGGACGCTCTGGGGTGACCTCAACATATCGCGGCTCCACTTCAAAATAGTTCGCGAACTTTTCCCATACGACCTGGACGGCCGAGCTAAAGACGATATTGGGATGACCCGTGTCTAATCCCTGTTTCCTCCGTGCCTGTTGCCAGCGTCGTTTCATGACCAGGCCCCCAAGCATGCACGCCTCGGACGACCCGGTGGTCGAGACCCCAATGGTCTCCTGGGTATCGGGGACATTCCATAGGTCGGCCAGAATGTGAATACAGCGATCCTCAATCGCCGCTGTTTGGGGATATTCGTCTTTGTCGATCATGTTTTTGTCGGCAGCTTCCGCATACAGAGCTTGTGCTTGGGGCTCCATCCACGTGCCCACGAATGTGGCCAAATTGAGCCGAGCGTTACCGTCCAGGGTCAGTTCATCATGGACAATCTGGTACGCCGTTTCCGGTAAAAGTCCTTTTTCGGATAGTTTGAAGCGAGGCACCAGGTCTTCCCCGTGTCGCGAGAAAAGCGGGTTAATGGCAATTTCGTCGCGCATGATGGCTTTTTGGGGATGTTTACGCCACTTGGCCATTGAATCAACTCCTTTGGTTTTGGTGAGGTTTTTCACTATACGCACGCTGCTTCGGTATTTTTTACCTATGGTTAGGGTAACACATTGCACGACTTTGGTCAGAACGATGGGATATCCGACGACAAGTGGGTTGTCGACTTGGACTAAGAAGGAGGGCTCGGATCTGGAGGGAACACGTTACCCCAGACCAGATGACGGGCGGCACGAAACGCTTCTCTGTCCATGCGGGTGACCACGCGCTTTGTGAGGCCGGTCGGAGTACAGAGTTCGAGCTTAATATGGCCCTTACCAATTTCGGGGTGGCGCACCACTCTTCCCGCTATTGGCCGTGCAGGAGTGCGAGACAGCGCCACGTAGGCAAATTTCTCGTCCTCGTAAGCCAAACTTGCCCCCTTGGCTTGGCGATGAATTCGCGAGCGCGCCACTCGCTCAGAAAAGTGACACCAGTCACTTGGACAGGTTCCCTGATGTGGGCAGGGTGCCACAACGTTAGCCCCTCTATCGATGAGGGTTTGGCGAACCTTCCGAATCCGTTTAAATCCTTCGGGGGTGCCTGGTTCGATGAGGACGAGGACCTCTAGAGTATGCTCCCAGAGTGCGGCCACTAAGGGAACCTGTCGAGATTCCGGTAGCTCGCCTAAGACATAGCTCGCCATCACTAAGTCACTCGGATTTTCACGCCAGGAACGGGTAATGTCTATAGCGTGCCAGTGCGCTTGGGACAGGGCGGGAGTGGGACTGGATGCTGCCAGCGCTTGGCCCCACGACGCCATATGGCGATCCCTTTCTAAGAGCGTAATGGTTTCGATGTCGGGCCAAACATCGAGGGCTGCCCACATGCCGGTTCCGGGTCCCGAACCAACATCAAGAAGGCTATGGGGCGTAAAGTCTAAACGTCGTTCGAAGACAGCGTGGAGTGCGGAGGACACGGCCGCATAAGTGGCGGGAAGCCGATAGGCGGCATACGCTGCGACGTCGCGGAGAGATTCTGTAAACGTGCCATTACGAGCCGGGTCTCCAGACCTATAACGGTCCGACAATTTTGGGACGGCTTCGGCAAGCGACTTCACGGGCCAATCGGCGAGTGACTTCTCGAGGGCGTTTAGCAATGCCGGCGACATCTCCATAGCATCCTCCTCGTGCGATAGTTGTGTGGTTCATTTAACCTTAGTTGTGGACGACACGCAAGTTGAATTTCGCCCCGCTTTGCGAGGTGACGCGATCCCGATCTTGACCGATAGGAATCGCGTTGAGGGGGGATGCTTTTGAGTGCTTAAGATCCGAGCCGGTAGACGACTTTTAAAGTTAAGCGCTGTTGCTGTTGGCCGGGCATAATGGGAGTGCCGCTAGCGGCGGAGGCAGCATTGTATACGGTGCTTTGCGTGGATTGATTATTGGAACTGTACGATACTGATACCACCCTGAGCACACGTTGATGTAACGATGAGGCGATAGCTTTGGCCTCTCTGGCGGCGTTCTGAAGCGCCTGTTGATACGCGCTCTGATAGGCAGAACTGGATGAAGATGATGTAAAATTAACCCCCTGTACTTGATTGGCGCCGGCCGAGACCGCCTTGTCTAGCACACTACCCACCTGACTCGATGGCACGGAAATGGTTACTTGGTTTTGAACTTGGTACCCGATTAAGGGGCCGGGATTCCCGTTGCCGTATTGGGGGTAGATGTTAAGACCACTGGTGGCAAAGTCTTTGGATGGGATTCCCATGGCCTTTATGGCATCGATTACGGCGCTCAATTTTTGGTTATTGAGCGATAGCGCCGATTGGGCGGTAGATTTTTGGTCCGTCACTCCTACGGTCACGGATGCCTGGTTCGGGACCACGTTCTGTACACTATTACCATAGACGGTTATCGTGGTGGCGGGCGTTGCGGTCGAGGCTACGGTGCGGCCGCCTTTCAAGCCATTCGAGACGGCGGCTGCGAGAATTCCGGCGGCCACGACGGATCCCGCCCAGATGAGAGTACGATTCATGACAATATTCCTCCTTTATGATGTAGGACGTAATTTGAAGTCTATTTGTCACTGCCACATCATTCGGAAGAAAGAGTGTCTCGTTACACCGCGCCGGAGAGTTTGACCCCAGGAAGCGACGTCTGCCTGAAACCAAATAAGGGTGGGGATTCTACCCACCCTTATCGCGGCAAGACTTCAGTTATTTACTGACCCACCAGTAGTTGGGGGCGATGACGTCACCCACTGGGTTATACGAAGAGACCGTACCATGAATATTGTTTGCGTGGACCAAGAGTTGTGGCTCCCAAGGCAAGAATATGGCACTCGGAAGATTCTTGGCGGCGTAGGTCTCGTAGGCATAAAGCCGTTTCAGTTGCTGTTGGGTGGTTCCGGGCTTATACGTGTCC
>JAJYPK010000078.1 GCA_021795465.1 Bacillota bacterium | reverse complement strand
ATCTTTTATGCCGGCCACCGGAACTCCAACGCTCCAGAGACTGGCGATAATAGCCCCGGATGAGGTGCCGACTACTAAGTCGGGCGTATGTCCGAGGTCTTCCAGTGCCCGCAGCACCCCGATGCCGCCCGCAGCCCAGATGCCGCCCCCGCTCAAAACCAATGCCACCTTCACCCGATCCGCCCCCACCACAATCCTACGCTATCCGAAAAAGTTTCATGTTGCGAGGCGACAACCCCAGGAAATATCAGAAATCCTCCAGGCTATCCGGTTGTTTGGATCCACGACGGTAGCCGCTCCGCCAGCGCCGAGTTAGCCCAGAGTGTGCGAATCCCGTGTTGACGCGCCGAAAGAAAGTTTTCGCGTTGGACATGCGGGCCAAATCCTGCGACATGGGGCACGGTGGCCACGATGAGAAGGACCGCATCATCCACCATCTCAAGATCTAAGAGCGCATGAGACGGTTCAGCGTCCGCAACCAGAGTCTCAAATTCTTTCACCGAGGTTACGACACGAGCCGCCACACCCGAAGCCTCAGCCAGCGTTTGTATGCGGGCCGCAAAAAACAGATCGTGGACCAGGGCGACCATCATGGGACCTGCACCTCCCTAACTTTGGTTCCAGCAGGGCTCAAAGGTTGAGAAACCCCTACTTTCGGGCACCATTTGCTCACGACACAACCTTCGCAGGCGGGTCGTGTTGCCGTGCACACCCGGCGTCCGTGAAGAATTAGCCAATGGTGCGTCTGCGACCAGGATTTTTTAGGCAAAATCCGCATCAGGTCAGCTTCTGTAGCGTCGGCAGTTTTGGCCGTACTCCACCCGAGACGATGGGCCAGGCGAAACACATGGGTGTCTACTGCAATGGCATCGGTGTCAAAGGCATTGGAAAGGACCACATTGGCGGTTTTGCGGCCCACTCCCGGGAGGGACATGAGCATCGCCCGATCGGCGGGAATCTTGCCATCCCACTGCCTCGCCACCACCTCTGCGGTCGCTTTAAGGTTTTTGGCCTTGGTATGAAAGAGCCCACAATCGCGAATCAGATCCTCAATAGCTTCGACCGATACCTCGGTCAAAGACAGGGCATCAGGATATTTCCTGAAAATACGCGGCGTAATCAAGTTCACCCGCTTATCCGTACATTGGGCCGATAGCATCGTAGCCACCAGGAGTTGCCACGGCGTATCATGTACCAGTTCGGTTGTAGGATTAGGATATAACTGATCCAATGCGGCAAGGATGGGTCGCACTACCGTGCGACTCATGCCTGTAGATCGCTCACGAGAGGGATCAACTGTTCGACATGCCCCATCACCTTAACCTTGCGAAAGACATGCCGAATGATCCCTTTCTGGTCGATGATAAAGGTCGATCGCTCAATCCCCATCGTCACCTTGCCGTATAAATTCTTTTCTTTATAGACCCCATATTGTGCGGCCACCTCGCCACCCTCGTCCGATAAGAGGGGAAAAGATAATTGGTACTTGGCAATAAACTTTTGATGACTCGCTAAAGTGTCGGTACTGACGCCGAGTACCTCGGCATTGAGATTGCGAAACTCGCGAATGTCATCCCGAAAATCACATGCTTCCGTGGTGCACCCCGGGGTGTTATCTCGAGGATAGAAGTAGAGCACCACGACGCGTCCCCGTAAATTGTTTAGAGTGACGGGGCCATCCGTTCCCGGCAAGGTAAATTCCGGGGCTTCGTGCCCCACCATCGCATCCATCATCTGTGTTTTCATCGAACCATCCCTCCAAAAACATCGGTCTCGTCTTCATGCTATGCATCATGCAGGTCCCTATAAGCTTCTATCGAGTCACTACGTGAATATCGCGAGATAGTTCCGAAAGCACTGCGGATCCCTCTGAAGTTAACATAACGACATCTTCCAAACGGACCCCAAACCGTCCAGGCAAATAGATCCCCGGTTCGACGGAAAAAAATGCGTGCTCGGGCAAGGTCAAGACATTCCCTTCCATGATAGAGGGCGGTTCGTGGACCGAAAGTCCGATGCCGTGTCCGGTACGGTGGACAAAGAATTCACCAAAACCCCGGTCCTCGATAATCTGACGCGCCGCCAAATCGACGCTTTGGGCCTCGGCTCCCGGTCGTGCCGCTCGCCGACCAGCTTCATTCGCCTGTTTCACAATGCTATGTACGGTGACAAATTCTTCTGATGGTGTCCCAAGATACGCCATCCGGGTCATGTCTGATGCATAACCCTCTTTAAAACAACCAATATCCAGCAACACTGGGCCGGGGTGGATGACCGTATCGTCCGATGCATGGTGCGGCATCGCGCTATGGGATCCCGCGGCGACAATGATGAAAGCTTCTCGATCTGCCCCATTCGCCATAAAGGCACGACGAATAATGTCCTGTAGCTCGACCTCGGTCATCCCGTCCCGAATTGACGCATAGGCGGCCTCCATCGCCCGATCATTTATCCATTGCGCATCTTTTAAGCGCCGAGCCTCATCCGGATCCTTCACCATACGCATCGGAGCCAATAGACTCGACGCCAGGTTGAGGTGTTGATGGGCGGGCAAAGCCCCAAATAAGATCTGCCCGTGGTCAAAGCGTGCATCATCCGACACATAGATCGTTGGTTCCGATGCCGCCAGACGCCTCAATGCCTCACCTACGGCAGTGTGCGGCCCTTTTTGATCCGAAAACTCCATGATCGTCACATTTTCAGGCATGTGGACCCTCGCGTCCTCTGCGTTCACCGACGGAACCACCAAAACCGCATCACGGCTGCTAATCCACAAAAAAGTTAGACGCTCATCTGCATGAGGCGACCAATCTGCGGCATAACGAAAATCGTCTCCCGGCCCTAGCACCAGAACCCCGTCTGTGGACGCCAACCGTTTTTGAATCTCTTCTAAGCGCGCCATGTTAACCCCCCATCACTTCGCTAGTTGTTTCCATGTTATCACAATATCCAGACCCACCAAGGTTCCCGCATCACTCTTAACCAAAAGTCGCACCAACAAATCACCCCAACCCTACGGCTGTTTGCCCTTGTTAGCCCTAGAACTTTGCGTTATGCTGTTCCCCAAACGTTAGGACGCCTTATGGTGGTCATTGCACGGAACCTATCAGGCGCGAGGAGATTGCTTGATGCGAGGGTGGAAAGGTTGGCTATACGCGACCATGGTCGCGATCTTAATTTTTAGCGGTTTCTACTGGTACCACCAAAGGCACCTCCAAACAGCCGATAGTGTTACCTGGTACTCGAAGAATCCGGTGTCCGGCCCGCGCCATTCAGACGCCCTAACTATCGCAGGAAAGGCTTCGGCAAAATCCGTGGGGATTACCCTACTGCCAGGTAGCGTGTCGGGTGCCGAATGGTATCTTCCGGTCACGCCCTCCAGTGCGGTTAGTTACGTCTTACACGACGGCCAAGGGCGTTGGGTCACCCAAGGGCACCATTATGCTTTGGCCAGTGGGCCGACAGATCCCGTTGGAGCACTCAGCGCCGCCCCTAATGGCCTCAGCATTGCATGGACGCGTCATAATCAAATCCGTTGGCTCAAATCTGATGGTACGGTCTCATTAATCCCCCATGGACATTCCGTCAACCTGATCGATCGGGGTCTTGAATACGTCGTAACGGCAGGAACCACTCATCAAGTGGTGAGCCCTTACGGGACCCACTTTGTGCAGTACGACACCAAGAGCAGCCCGACACCATTTGTAAACCAAGGCACGTCATTTGTCTACGATAACCACGGCACGGTCTCCCTCATGACCCTGGCAACTGGCAGTACCCGCCCGCTCTTTTCCGTTAAGGCGCTTCACTGGCCTTCTCTCAAAGGTTCCGTGGGTTTTGCCCAGGGCATTGCGGTCCTGCTATCCCGACAAACGCCTGTCCCATCCTATTTACTCGCGGTGGTCACTGCAAAGCATACTTATTGGTACCGATGGCCAGCCAGCACCACACCGGAACTCGGGGTCAGCACGCATGGAAAACTCATCATTGCCGGCATCGAGCCCAACCTGGTCGTCTACGGTGCGAGAGGCTTACACCCCCTCCCTTATGCGGGAGGCATATTTAGTTCAGGACCGATGGGCGTCGTTCTCCCGACGGGGCGGGGAGGATTTCAACGCCTGCTCCATATCACACCATAGCTCTTAAACCCAGGACTTGGTGTGACGCCTTCTACTAGCGGCCCACACATTGTGGATGGATGGTTAATGAGGCGAGGCTCGGTCAGCGATGCCCAGTCTGCAACATCCGGATTAAAATGAAACATCGGCGTGGAGCCGGACGCGCCGGGATAGCGTTCCTTAAAGCCCGCAATGTTCTTCTGGTAAAAAACCTCACAGCGTAACCATCTTCGGATTTGAGAGAAAACCAAATCTACCGGAGTGAAGTCACGGTCGGTGTCATCGTTGTCAATAACAAGTGCGCCCCGATGCGAGATCCCACAATTAAGGGGACGGTCGACTCCGAACCGGATTATCGGGGTGACCAACAATAAGTTTCACAGCACGCTCGTGTTCGGGCGATAGCCTGTTGCACGCGTCTAACGGTGGTTAGCGTCGTAAGCAGTTGGGGCGTTTTCCAACCAATGTCGAATCCGACACCGCCCACCGGCATAACCCGTTGCGTGTTCTCCTCGGCAGAAGAACACGCACGCAAAGCCAGCTCCAGGGATCCGTAGTAAACTACCGTCTAAAATATCGTGCTATTACGGTCTCGCCACGGGGCTACGGCAAGTCGGCTATGTAGCCACGCTACCGGGATAGGTTTGATGAGGATCCAACGGGCCCCGGCTTTTGGGTCGTGTGGTCCTCGGTTCATCGAAGGCTATAGGGTATGATTTTTTTGAGAAGAGAAGTCGGGAGGCGATGAACCATGATGAATCTTGGCGATGCGGTAATGGGCGGTCTTGTGGTAGTCGTGTTTGGTATGGGGCTATGGTTGCAAGGACGGTTGCATCACTAAAAAGTTTTTTGATGGGAATCTGTGCCACTGATGAACATCCCTTGTAGTAGGGGTGTTTTTTCGTTCTGAAATCTCCAACCTCAGAAGGGCCAGCACTCGTATGAGTTGGGTTCCACCAGTCATTATCATGGCATGCTCTGCTAACTTCCCGGACGCGATGCGTAAGCATCGCTGAAGGGTGCGAGGTCCGGCCTCCGGGCTTACGTTCCAAAAGAATTTAACTGGGATGGGAATGGGCTGGGCTGGGTAACCTCAGTGGTAACAACCGCTAAGGAATTAAGCAGCGCTACCGAACATTTTTGCCTCTACGCATGAGGCCCCCATCCATTGCGGAGCCTCATGTGATTGAGCCAACGGGACATGCCCACCACAGCGGCAACGTCCAGATTTGTTCCGTCCTATCCCATGTCTCGAATGAGTGATTCCTTGTCGTCTTGATCTTCGGGGGATGTATCGTCGGCTAAGATACGGCCCATCTTCCGAGATAAATCGGGATGCTTACGGACTAAAAACCATCCGTAGATTAATCCCGCCACGATAACCCCTGCGACCACCATAGGAAAATAAGAATAGGGAGGGTTCTGTCCAGGCGCCGCCATCCCCACGAGAGGTGGAATCATGACGATGGTGCCCAATACTGGCCATAAAGCGTGCGCCGTCCAGCGAAAATCTTGGCGATGATAACGTCGGTAATACACTGGAACGGCAATGTTCACCGTCATGTAAATCAGTGCGATCGGGATCCCGGCAAGCGAACCCAAATAGCCGAACAACGTTATCGGGGGGGTAAAAAGCCCCCAAACTAGAGTCGCCACTAGTCCTGTGCCTAAATAGATAACCAAAGCGATCGTCGGGGCATGCCTTTGATTCACGCGAGCCATGGATGCGGGCAAGAGCCCGTCCCGGGCCGCGCTAAACAACATCCGCGCCTGCCCATTGGTAGCGCCTATGATTTCAGCCAGGGTCGAAGTGAACCCGGCTAAATAGGCGACAATGAGGAACGGGCCCAAAACCAGGGCTCCCACCGTGACTAGCGGGACGGGTTGGCGTGCGATAAAACTCGCACTATTATGCAACGTCATGGTGGTGATCCACGCTAATCCCAAGTACACCACCGCCGCAAACCCAAGACTAATGTAAATAGCACGGGGGATGAGAGCGCGGGGGTTCTTGGTGTCTTCGGCTAATCCCATCGAATTGCCCACACCGGTAAACATCCAAATGGCAATGGGGAACCCAAGGCCGATGCCGGATAATCCCCCTCGCAGGTCTGACGGGTTAAATGCCGCAAAAGTTAACGGCCCGTGATGTTGGACCAACGATAGAACACTAATCACGATAATGGCTGCCATTTCAAAGAAAAATCCTCCCACTAACCATCGGGTAGAAATTTTCACTCCTCGGATCATCAAGAATCCAAGCCATCCGACCAATACCACAGAGATAGCCTGCCACGCCACATGAACATGGAGAAAGCGGGAGAGGACGATCGCCGACCAGCCTCCTAATACTGCCATAAGACCCGCTGTGGACGCTATGTAGCCGAATGCGGCAATGACGGCCGTGACAACCCCGGAAACGGGACCAAACGTCTTGCCAATGTAGGTGATGTAGGATCCACTGGAGGGCATTTTCCTGGAAAATTGTGCAATGCTGTTAGCGTGAAACAAGATAGCTATCGCCACGATGGCGATGGTCAGTCCACTCGCCGCCCCTGCCCCCTGGGCAATTACCGCAAATGAAAACATGAAACTCATGGCCGGAGCTACATTGGCCAGAGATGACGCGATGACCTCAGAGGAACTCAGCGCGCCTCGACTTAAATGCGGTATTGGCCGCAATGAAGAGAGCGACTTTTTGTTCGCCATTTGATAAATCTCCTTTTCCCCACGCCTCTTGAGCCGACCACTGTTGTTGGAACCGATAGTGGATAGCATGTCGCAAATTGGCTGGTGACATGTGTGTCTGGTATAGACTTGCACCCCGTGTGCAAGTCTCAAAGGCAACCTTCAAATAGGTCGCTCAGGGTGTTCGAAAAGAAATATCTTAGAAAGTTTTTGGGAATACGCCCATGTAGTCGATTGTCTGACCTAGCCGTGCCTCTGTCAATGACTTTTACGGAAATTTTACGGGATGACATGTGCCAGATCCAAGCCGTGTCGGTCTTCGACGAGCGTGCTCACCCCACCGGGGCCGGGATTCCCTCCAGTCATATGGCTTCGTTCTGATCCGGGGGATTACAGAGGTTTAATAGATTCGCAGGAATCCTCGGTCATGGTCGCGAAAGACTACGAGGAGAGCACACCGTCTGTGCTTGCGGGAGACTAAAAGCCGGAGACTGTAGCGCTAGGGCTCCTGGATATCAGCCACGACCTCGATATCGAAAGGAGATGATCGCTTGCCGGGACTGCATCACGTGGAGATTTATGTCTCTGACATCCATCGTTCGACGGACGTCTGGGGATGGTTTCTCGTTGAGCTCGGGTATGTCCCATTTCAAGTTTGGGATGTGGGGCGTAGCTGGCGCCTAGGCGATACCTATATCGTGTTCGTGCAGGCCACGGAACGCTATCGCAGCGTACCGTATCACCGCGCCCACGTCGGGCTCAACCATCTGGCGTTTTGGGCCCAATCGCGAGAACAGGTGGATGCATTGACCGAACGAGTGCGTGCTCGAGGGCTTCGGATCCTCTATGAGGACAGGCATCCGTTTGCCGGCGGCCCGAACCACTATGCTCTCTATTTTGAAGATCCGGACCGCATCAAGGTGGAGGTGATCGCGCCATGATCCAGACCATCGTGTGGCAACGTCTCGATCGGACCGCCCTGGAGTTTTTGCAGTGGACCAACGAACCTGCGGTCGTCTTGCACGGAGAGGTGGTGGGCGATATTAATGGCGTCTTGGGGCGGGTCAGGTATCGGGTCGCAGTGGAGGAGGGCCCGTTCTCGCAAGTGGCCCTCCTCCAGTTTTGGTCCGATGCGGGCAATCGCCAACTGCACCTCAGTCGCAGTCGGCAAGGCCAATGGCTGGTCAATGGAATCATGCGGCCAGACCTGGCGACCGCCACGGATGTCGACATCGGAGTGACACCGGCAACCAACATCTTACCCTTGCGCCGATTCCGATTGGAGGTGGGAGAATCATGCGACCTGGTGGCGGTGTGGATCCAATTCCCCGCATTATCTGTGAATCTCGCACGTCAGCGGTATACCCGGATTGCTGATGATCGCTACTGGTACGAATCTGTCGACAGCGGATTTCTAGCGGAGCTCACGGTAGGTGATGACGGTATGGTGGTGCAATATGCGGATCTTTGGCGAATGTTGACCGTCACCGAAAATGGTCAGTAGTGCAGCACCGGGTCGTGCGTTTTTTCACGCCCATAGCCTGTCAGAAGCAAGACGTGATCGGATACTATTTTGGTGCGCATACCAGATTTACAGCCACTATCCGAGCTCGGCCAGGTTCAGCGAGGTTTCCTCAACAGGGCTGTCGTCAATTGCTGCACGCGATTCATGTTTGGTCCGATGACATGAACCGTAACAGGAGGCTTATTCCCCGGTGTCAGCGGATTTGTGGTAACCATTGTTGCCGTCATATCCGGAATCCCGATTAGGGTCACGTTCGGCGCTTCGGCTTCGAGGGTGAAAAATAGATGGTCGATGAATGCCCCCGGTTAATTGGACATCCCGCGCGCCAGCTCTAGGATCGCTCCATTGCCGAAGCTTACACACTTTCCCTCAAGATGCATCGCAGAAACGACGGGGGGTTGGGGAACGATGAATTGTGCTGGATCAGACGTCCTCGGCCACCCTCCTCATCGCACGGCCTGACATTCCGCGCTCGGAAATTAAAATCACGGTGCCTCCCCAATCCTACCATTCCCCCTGGAGTCATGGTCTCACTACGGAGTTTCATCCCACGAATATTTGCCCGGGGTCATTCTTAAGGCCCAAGTCAATCCGAGAATGACAAGAGTCGTGACCACCAGGTCCCATAAGTACCGATGGGTGTTATGCGTCGTTGAAGCGGTTTCTTGGGCGGTTATCACCAGCAGACGCCGGATACCAGCAATAATTCCTACCACCAAAAAGGGCTCATGGCGAAACTTATGCGTTTTAAGAAATAGCAGGATCGTATGCAATAGCTCGACAATCATCAGGACGACCATGAGACTGTCCAAGGTCGTGGCCACAATGCTCTCGGCGTTAGTTCCATTGGCGGTGAGAAATGCATGCACCATAACCCATAAGGCGGTGGCAACAAATGACAGCGCCAAGAGTCCATATAAGACATCTTCAGACCAAGACAAAAATCGCAAAACGAAGCGGCGGATGTGCGTGTGATCAATCACAGGCTAATTGTCCCCCTCCAGATCATGATGGCGCTGACGATGCATGGCAAATTATAGGGCAACCAGAGGACACCCCCTCGTCCGAGGAGGATTACACGATAGGACGTACTTCTTCATCCACCCACAGCTCGAACCGATGGGTCACACCCACAACAACGGTCAGACCACGCAGAAGACCGAAATAGTAGACAAAGCTTCCCAGCAAGAACATTGCGGGGCTCCAGTTAAAGAGCGGAGGAGGCACAAATCCTGCCTTCCACGTGAGTAGAATCGTGTACACGATGGTGGCACTGAGCGCCGCCACCATCTGTAGGGCAATGGATCGAAACCCACTGCTAAGATATTTACGGAACACGAGCCAAGGTCCCCAAGCTGCAATGAAAGACAACATTAGGCTCGCACTCTCCGAAACAAACACCGGGTGAATGGTATTTGTCGTCACAAAGTTCCACGGGAGACTACAGAGCATGGCCGCCGCGATTCCCGACAGTGTTCCCACTCCGATGATGCGAAAGAGCCCCGATGGTAATCGGTTCTGCGAATGAAGGCGTAGCCGCAACAACGCAAGATTTTGTCGAAGCCCATTCTGGTGCGCGGTGTGAACCCCCGTGGCGGCGAATCCCCACAGTGCCATAATGCGTCCTAAGGCTAAGGTGGCCAAGGATTCAGATCGGAGACCAAGTCCGATGATGCCTAAGCCAAGCATCAGTTGGCTGAACGAGATCACCCATAGCCACCCGCGTTGGCGTCGATCCGGCAAAGCAAATTTCTCTGCATTGGCGATCGGGTCCCCGAGTTCTACCATGGCCATTTGTTGGGCAACCCGCGGACTCATCCCCCGATCCAAGCATTCCATATAGATAGAAAGTAATTGTTGCCGGATTTTCGCCTGGGTCCGTCTCGCATGATATTTATTGACGATCTGACTCGTCGATTGATCCAAGTAGTCTTCCCACATACAATCACCTCCGAACTCGATCGGGATTTTATAATAACCTTAGTATATTATCACAAATTCTTAGAATCCCACAAGAAAAAATACAATTTCTACCAACAGATTTTCTCATCACTCCGTTCTTGGAACGCCAAAAAGGTGTCCAAGGTTACCGTCGAGCACTTTTTACGCTGAACTTTTAACAGATTTACTTCACGCTAAATGTTGTCTGTGCCGTCACGGCGTACCGGGCTGTCGCCGGTGCATAGGGATCTTTGGCGTAGACCACCACATGGTATGTCCCGGATTGGTTCGGCGTATAGCGAAAAGTAGGGCCACCGTAATTTCCGCTCGCGGCCCAATGACCGCTCGGATCTTCGACCCAAAATTGATACACCGGCGAGGTCAACCCCGCCGCGCTCGCGTGTATCGAAAAACTGCTAAGGGAAGGCGATGATGGCACCGTCAGCGTCACCTGACTGCCGACATTAATAACGGTGTCATTGTAATAGGCATCTTTAAAGAGTCCCGCTTGGATTTCTTGCTTATCCAACGCATAGACCGCCACCACATAACTACCTGGTGCCATATTACTGAGGGTATACGTGTTCTTTACACTATAGTTTTGCACCAGACGCCAAACCTTATCCGGGCCATGGACCCAAAACTGATACTCCGCGGTACCGCCCCCATCGCTTGCCGTCGCGCTCACCGTGGCGGTGCTCCCCACGGCTTCTCCCACGGCTGGCGAGGACACCACGAGGTGGGAGACCATCGGCGAAGTACTGCTCGCGACATAGGTAAAGCTCCCCTGGGCTTGAATCGGAGTTGTCGTCGCTCCCGCTCTGCTTGACTTTGCAAATACCTCAACCTGGTAATTCCCAGGCACAGTTTCTGTCACCGTGTCGAGATTACTGCTCCGATAGGCGCCGGAAGAACTCCAATCTTTGGTTGCCGGATTTCGAATCCAAAATTGATAAAGCGGCGCGCCGAGCCCGCTCCCGCTAGCCGACAGGGTCATGGCGTGGCCGACCGTTGCGGGGCCGGCTCCCGACACGGTAAAGGCAGGCGTGACCACAATTGGGGATGAGGTCCCAGACGCTGTGCCTTGCGGTCCGGTTACGGTAATCGTTTGCGAGCCCGTTGTCTGATACACGACCGAAACACTTCCGGTCCCCTGGCTCAGTGCCACCGTCGAGGGAAATGTGGCCCTGGAATCGGAGCTCGTCACCTGAGTATTCCCGGTATAGGCGGCGGTGGTTCCTGATGCAGTTTTAGCGGTTATCGTATAGGTTACCCGTTTCCCGACCTGAGTGGTTCCCACCTCAGTAGATACCGCGAAAGACGCTGGCGCGGATCGATTCCAGAGTTGGGCCAGGCGATCCCAAATCGGTTGCCCGAGTCCCGTTACCGGGTTCCACGATCCAGCGTGTGGGGAAGTCACCGAATAGACGCCGTTTGCCCCCCATTGTGCCTGAATGAAATCACTCGGATGGTTGGCGGCTGCCTTAAAGATACTCGGGTTAATATTCCCCAATCCGGCAACCCCGGTCCCCGTATAATCTTCTGTATCGGCAAGCCATCCTGCGGTGAGGGGAGCCGCGAGGCTAGTTCCACCTAAGAATGCGGATTGCCCACCGAGTTCTCCCGCTAGTCCCGGAATCCCGGCAAGAGAACTAATATCAGGCACCCCAATCCCCGTCGCACTGGATGGGAGAAATCCCTGTTGCCACGACGGAATCGACGACAGACCGTATCCGCCCGTCGAGGCGGCATTCGGTGCGGTATAGGCCTCAGCAACCGCAAGCGGCAGTCCATTGAGATAGTCTCCACCCCACGCTTTGGCAATCGCCGGAGAAGACACCGTGGCGAGGTTTCCGTTGCTTGAATAGGTCGCCGGGGCTGCCAGGTCTAAACCACCCACAGTGGTAATCCCAGACTGCCCATCATTTGACTCCACCCCCACTGGTCCGGGGTCCCCCGCAGAAGTCTCCCATGCACCGTTATCCCCACTGCCATTGATGAGGGTTATGCCTTGTGCATTGCAGGCGGCCACCAACGTCTCTACGGTTGATTGGGACTCGCCATAAAATCCATAGCTAAACGACGCAATTTTAATGGTTGACTGCTGAGATAGCGTCGTTAACATACTCACAAACGGATCGCTGGTCGTACTGGCCGGATACACATACTCATCAATCGGTGCACCGGGATCCACAGAAGCCAATGCTTGTACGTCTAAATTGGACTCACCACTCGTCGCCGTGTCGGTCATGCTAGAAGTCGCTCCCCCAAAATATTGAAATTGGACTTGGGGCATGGGCAACGACTCCTGGGTCATAAGCGTCTTCAGATCCGTCATCGAGGGAATTTGCCCCTGGACATAGACCGCCACGGGCGGTCTTGTCGCAACCGGAGTCTTGGCAATGTTTTTAGCCCCCACTATCGTATTAAGTTGACTCCCAGATAACGGAACCAGGTTCGTAGCAGGTCCGGTGAATTGAGGCATGCTTACCGCCAGTAATTGCGTGGTTCCATCTCCGAGTGTCAACGTAAGGTCTAATGAATCCCCCGATGGCGCGGCTGCAAACGCGGTCGCTGTCAATTGCCAGAGCTCTTTATGGCTGGCAGGAAATGAGGCTCCGTAGCTATTTGCCGACAGGGCAAATACCCCGATGTTATTCGTGGCATCCGCTTCGGCGGTCACATTCTTAATGGTAAGAGGCGCCCCACTTTGGGACTCTGCTGCCAAGGTCAAAGTAAAGGGGAGTCCCGCCGCAAGACTCGTCGCAAAACCCGGGTTCCAACTCATCGCGAATACGGTGTCGCCGTTCGCCCCACTTTGACTCGCGGCGAATGTCGGCAATTGTTGAAGATTATAGGTGCTCTGTAGCGCGCCTGACAACACACTAGCCTGGTTGGGGCGACTGATCAAAGGCCTCCCCCTGTGGGACGACACCATGGGAGTCGTCCTCTGTCCGTTTCTTGCGATTGCCCTAGACGGTGCGATGCCTGACACACTTTGAATCGCGGGGGCAACGGGCAAGCCCGGGCTTGCCAAATGTGCGGGAATAACCGCATTCAGCACGAGACCTTGATGAGAGGTCACGTGCCATCCTGCGGCTTTCAGTGCGGTCTCGGTCTGGGTGATCATCGCGGCCGTCGGACCAAATTTTTGGTTAACCGCTTTGGGGCTCAGAAAATGATGGTATAAAGGATTTCCGGGCGTACTCACGGCTTGACTATAGGCGTCGAGTTGTTGGATTTTAGACGCCGAATCCACCACAACTGCCACCTGGCGCCTCGCGTTGTCTTTGATCAGCGCACGCAAGTTGGTATTAATGGACCGCTTGGTATAAAACGGCGAAGGGGGAAGCGCTCTTCGGGGGATCGATCCCTGGGAATGAATCACCTCTGGGGTGGGGACTTCGGTAAAAGCAAAGACCGGTGCTGCATAGAACACTGCGATTGCCGCCGTCAGCGCGGCAGTTGTGACATATCGATTCACGGGAACATCCTTTCTCCAACCTGCTACCTAAAAACCATCTGGTAGACAAAATTCGAGAAGCGTCTCGTGAATTCCTCTTTTAGGCGACCATAAAAGTCTGGATACGGTAACATCCAAACCCCGAAATCCTCCGCCATTTAACCCAAATCAGTTGGCCACAAAAAACGCCCGGGGACCTAGGCGGGGGTTTTCGGGCTCGCTCTGCCAACACTCGGTAATAGATGCTCACAGGCGTGGGTCTCGTCCCGGATTCAACAGATATCGCGTTATTACTTCAATTATTCAACAGATGGCTCTCCGGTGTGATCTGCCCCAGGGCCGTTCAGCATAGGCGAACGTCCGTCTTCCATAGATGCCATACCACCCCAATAGATCATAACGGCGCCACGCTCCACGACTCAATGATGCGAATGGCTTCAATAAGATTTGTTGCGATGCCATCCGCACAGTCTTGGTTCGGGCTCTCCAATCCATGACGATTTAGCCAGATTGCTTTCATCCCGACAGCTTTTGCGCCAATGATGTCGGTATCCAGATCATCCCCGATCATCACCGCATCGACAGGACCCACATCCAAGGTCCGGAGTGCGTCCCAAAAGAATTCCGGCTGCGGTTTGCTCGCACCGATCTCCTCCGAGATGCACCACACCGGAATCACTCGCTCCAAACCCCGGGCCTTAATGCGATGGCGCTGACGCTCGCTCGGCCCATTGGTTAAGATGGCCAAACCAGGAGGTTCGGCCCAGCCCGCCAGACGGTTTAGGGTTGGGATCACATCCGAATAGAGGTATAGCGCATTTTCAAACACAACGTCGTACTGACGAACAACCTCATCCACCTCGCTATTCGATAGGGGCAAAGCCAGCACTTGAAACGCTCGATGAAACCATTCAGGGTACAACGTCACGGCCGCCCTAGTGCCCGCGATGAACTCTTGCCAGAGAAGCGGCCAACATTCATATAGCGCTGGTTTCAAATCCCCCGGATCTCTTTCATATCGTGAGGCTAACGGAAGCCATATGGTCTTCACTGCCACCTCAAAGGCGCTATCCAAGTCTTGCAAGGTATTATCGAAATCCAGACAAATCGCCTTCATCCACTCACCCTTTCCATGCAAAGTGGTATTGCCTCGAACCTCCCGCACACAATCCCATCTGCGCTTTTCACTGTAGCATAGTTTATTGTTGGTTGATGTTCCTCGAAAAGCTAGGAGGTTGCACACTCGCCCATCGACCGTCCCCCCTCTTGTTGGCGCAGGAACAGATTGCTTCTTGCATAGATTTTCGCGACCGGACGACCAGTGAGTTATTCGCGCAGTTTACAGAAGAGAGATAAGAAACCATAGAAG
>JAJYPK010000241.1 GCA_021795465.1 Bacillota bacterium | reverse complement strand
CTGCCGATTGCGCGTCGTAGGGAAGTGAGCCTCCACGATCCGACTGGCATCAGCCATGCCATAGAGGCCGAGGAGATATTCCGATAAGAAGTCCGGCAGTTGACCGCCGAGGCGGGCATGAGGGCTTGTCCGTCGATCTCGCATGACCTGGCCAAAGAGCCGACGCGCCTTGTCTTCTACACTGTCCCCCGAGCCTAACATCGACTCCACGATCTCTCCTCCGTTATTCAAAAAGTGGGCGACGCGCGATGAGTTCCGCTTCGTCGGTGTCCCGATCGACCTCTTCTGAGAGGTCGACATCTTTAAGTGCTCCAGCGTGGACTACAAGTGCCTCGACTCCATGCTGAAGCCATAAGTCTAAGATGCTAATCGCCAAACGAATCCAGATCCGGAGTCGCGCGTCCATCGTTCCCACGTTTTGTCCCACCACTTCGTAGAAGCGGTCCGAAGGGACGGGTGGATCCCAATTATATGCCTCTTGATGCAGTTCATAGACCCGCGTCACCAACTCGCGGATTTGGGTGGTACTGGGTCGAGACAGGGGTCGCGCCGCCGATAACTCTTCGAGCGCCAACCGGGCTAGAGGAGCCGACGCTGCCTCAAGTTTCCGGGATTCAAGCCACTGTGGTGCACGTTCGAGATCGTCTCTTTGGATAATCACATCGTTTTGGAAGTTACCGGCGACCGCCCATACCGATAGCGTCCGCTCTCCAATCCCTTGCAGGAAGCGTCCAATATTGACGTAGCTACGAGCGCGAGAACCACGCCCAAATTTGCCCATCAGTTCGACCTCATCCATCAACAAAAGCCAACCCCGATAGCCCGCACGCACCACTAACCAGTCGATGAGAATCAGGTACGAAAGAATTTCATCGTGAATGCGCGTGGTCGCAATTTTCAGGGGCTTGGGAAAGTTTTCGCGGTGAATGCGTTTAAGATCCGCCAGACTCATGAACTGCCCGTGTAAATCGGCCAATAAGGCTTCCGTCCCAGCATTTCGTCGCGCCAAATTATCCAAAATTGCCCGGGTCCTTGGAGACAAGGTCACGTCTCGCGACTCTGCCAGCAAGTGTGGACCTTGGATGGCTTCTAAGACAATCTCATCTAGCCCCGATTGATTACTTCCCGGGCAAAGTGCGTTCATGACTAATTTGGGATATAGCTGTTCTAGGCGATCCAATGGCGATTCCTTACTCACCGAGACCATACTCACTACCCAATCGGAATCCCACGCCATCGACGCCAACGCATGCATGAGGTGGGTTTTCCCTTCCCCATACTGTGCACGAATAACCTGACCCCAAAGCGGCGGACGCTTCCCCTGCGCTACGATATCCATTAAGGACTCCAGTGACTTGAGGTTTTCTTGTCGCCCAATGGTCATCGCCTCGCCCGTTTCTCGATAGGGAATCCCTGAACGCAAACCTTCAATAATTACCCGGGCGTTTACCATGTCGGCTGACCCCCCTCCCAGTCGCTGTTCTCCCATAGTTCCATCACCGTTCTCCGAGGTTTCCCCCATTCCAGCCCGAGTACCCCGGTCGGTTCCCCATCTGGACGGTTCAAGGGAGAAGCCAAAGGCTTTACACCCTCCCAGTGGTGCGTCAAGTCGGCTAAGAGGGCCTCATCCCCATCCCACAGCGTATCGAGATCCATGAGGTCGGCAAAGCGGTTGACGTAAGCGCTTTGGACTTCGGATTCGAGTCGCTCCCATAGGGCAGGATATGAGGGGATCCCTTTGCGCACTTGAACCAGTGGGTCGGTATTGCCCGCGACAATGGTGACGAGATAGGGGGTGAAAGGACTCTCGTCGATGAGTTCCCGAATCATCTCATACACCTGGTCCCTGGCCATCTTGGTGTAGTAGGGTTGCCCTTCGGTCTTGGTACCTGAGGCAATCGCATGAAGGTTATCCATCAGCACGAGAAGTCCTTTACCAAAGGTACGATGCGTCAAAGATGCTAAAGATGCTAATAGGGCGCGGGCCGTGCGACGGGTTACGTTGCTCCGCACCCCTACGCTTTTGCGTTGGGCGGCGCCGAGCTTTTCACCCCGAAGCCACGCCACGACTGCCGACTCATTCGGGGCCAAGTCACCCACTTGCTCTTGCATCCAGGTACGAACCGCCAGCCGAAATTCCGGATGCCAATCGGTTCTCTTAAGGTACCGATCTATCGCTTCACGGAGGTCCCTCCGTAAGAAAGTAGGTGTCAACTGGCGCGTATTTTCGCCCCAGGCCACAAATTCTTTTGGGTGTCCGGAAAAATCGGGGTACCCGAGTTCGGTTGCAATAATGTGTAGAAGAAGCCGGCTCAGGAGGTCATCCCAGTCCATCTGTTGTGCCGCCGCCCGATAAAGATCCTCAATAGCGGCCACCTTAACCTCCGCGAAATTCACCATCGCCACTTGGTAGCCCGCCTGGCGGGCCATCATACCAAAATGGCGCAAGAAATGGGTCTTGCCCGAACCCGGGCGTCCCAAGAGGCACTTCAGCTTGCCATGCCCTTGATCCACAAACCCATCTAAGTACCACTGAAACCAAAACTTCTCTAATCCCAACGGATCCACAAAAGTGTCTTGGATCACGGCATCGGACCACCATGAGGCATCGGGCCAGGCACTTTTGACTTGGGTGTCACTCATGATGGAGCGCCCTCAGCTACTAACTCAAGCGACCCCAGATTTTCTTGACGACCTCCGGGATGTGTAATGATCAGACCTCGGTTACGGGAGGTGCCAAACTCGAGGCGTCGACCATCCATCACCAAGTGCGGTGATCGGCGCAGTCGATAGATATCGAAAGCAAACTGATTCATGCTATAGCCACTTACCCCGGCCTTTAACGCCAAGGTTTGATGGAGCACGCGGAGTGGAATGGACTTCCCTGGCTCTTTACCTCCGGCCTTGATCTTCATTTCAAACAACAGCAAATCGTAGGCGCGCACCAACGCCTTCGCGAAAGTCCCTGCGTTAAAACGCTCCCGATTTAGGCGATCCCACTCCTTTTCGACCAAGCCGGCAACCGCCACCGGGTGCAACACGCGTACCGTCCGGTTATTTATCAGCACCAGTTCGTTGGCCAAATCGACCCGTACTTCCACCGGGAACACTTGAAACGTGGGATATTCCCCTTCCACCGGAGGATATCCGTTATGAAAGGCTTGACGAAACCGCACCCACCATTCCGTTTGCTCATCAACACCACCAGCCACGGCGAAGGCCTCCATCTGACTCGACACATTATCTGCCATGGCTTTGATATCGGCGCTTAGTCGCTTCGCATCATCCAATTGCTTACGTAGGTCCATGAGATTCATCAGATCCGCCTGTAGTCCAAGCTTTTTCAATCGTCCTAATTTCTCCGCGGCTTTAGCCAACTCTTTCAACGATGGTCCAATCTCCGTCTCAAAGCCGTTAATCCCCCGAATTTCAGTCGTCATAACCTCGTGTTCCATGCGTCGCCTCCTTCTTACCTCTCTTCAGGGATACATTCG
>JAJYPK010000240.1 GCA_021795465.1 Bacillota bacterium | reverse complement strand
GGTGGGCTGATTGCCTTTGGCAATGAGAAGATCATCCGCCTGTTTGTTTTCGACAACGGAGGTAATCAACGTGCCGTTGAGGTCCCACGGGTCGAGCAAGGTACACATCGCCGGAATTTCATATTTCAGTGGCGGGCGTTACGGGATGAGCGGGTTTGGCATGAAGGGGCTCTATCGGTAGTCCGTAGTCTACCAGTCCAACTCTCCATATATCTAGTTAATTAGTTTTCGGCACTAGGACAGAGTGTCTCGGGCCTTCCCAATGACATCAGGGGTCAATTATTCTAGAACTATGGGTATAACCAACCTCCTAGCCATCAACCGACAACAAGGCTCTATCGTATTCAAGTTCCTGGCGCTTGCCGAGACATCCTCAAAGTCCTCGCAAGTCATGCTCCATACCATTTCGTATCGCGTGGGCTAACCCGTACGGATTCTCCCATGCCATGGAGTGACCAGCCTCGGGTACCACCTCCATATGGACCCCGTGGTCGTGCAACCGTTGGAAGTCGGGGTCTGGTAACGAATGGGCGCCAAAGATAAAGGTTTTGGGACAATCTAACGAATAGAGAATCTCTCTCCACGACGGGCGCTGCCCGGCAATCACGGATTGAGCGCTGCGATAGAGCGCCACAGGAGACGTGACCGCACAACTGGCTGCCCACGTGTCATTCGAGGCCTGCCGGTTTTGCGCGATCATCTCTTGAAGACCCCGGTCGAGAAAATCTCGCTCGGTATATGCCGCAACGGCTCGGCTAAAGAAGCCACCCCCTCTATCCAAATTGGCCTCGCTTAACACGATTCGCGTCAGCCGGTCGCGACACCGGTCGGCCAACGACAGAGCCACGGCACCCCCCAGGCTATGCCCAAAAAGAACGAATCGATCCACCCTAAGAGACGCGATAAAGTCCCTCAGATATTCAGCATGGTCAGATACGGTGTATCCGAAATCGCCCGGCTTATCACTGAAGCCCGAGCCTAGTAGATCAACGAGGATCCGTCGGTAACCTGCGAGCGGTGGCTGGCTGGCCACGTTGGGGTAGTCAAACGATCCGGCACATCCTAACCCGTGAATAAACAGGATTGGTACGCCGTCTCCTGGAAGATCATGATACCGGATTCGTGAGTCTGAACCTCTCAACACAAAGTCTTTCACATCAAACCCTCCGAAATAGCACCCGGAATGCAAACGAACAAACTTCAGGTCAAGGGTACCACATCTTGGAATGGATTCGTGAATATCGAAGCGTTCCATTTGATGCGCTGTGCGGTAACCACCGGGCCATGACAAAGTATGGCCATTAATGATCCGCGGTGTATGTAGCCAATAGAGATGGACAGTTTCATCACTGAAATTCAACCCAACACGAATCCTAGCCCATAGGGCTGATTCTTCTGCTTTTCAGAACATCTCTGCGAGGAGAATACCTCACGGATCGTGTGACAGGTATGTTAGTCGGAGTGATGGCAAATAGCATTAGCGCCAACACCACGGCCGCCGCAGTCTCGTTCCGATTCGCTTTCACTTCTGCGGGACCAGCGGCCGGGGCGAAGGTGTATCAAGGCGAAAACGGGTCATTGTGGGAAACCATGTGGGGTCAGTTCTGAGTCAAGAGGCCCATCCCTCCTGGGACCGCACGTATGTGTGTAATCCCAACGCACTGCCACAAACGGGGAATTTGAGGTATATTCCGCCCCTTAATAGATTCATGGCTAACCACGATGCGTTGAGGGTCTCCACTATGTTGAGTGTCTCCACTATACGCCAGAGCCACGACCCAGACATCCACCGAAGCGTCCAACGAACAGAGTCCGTTGGTAAGGAGATCGTCCACTTCCTCGGGGGTAAGGTTCGTCAACTTGTCGAACAAGGGGCGCCGCTCGGTCGAGGCGTCCGTTCGCCGTGCCTCGATGAATTGGGTTAGTTGTTACCGCCGCGGGATGACGATCAGGGATCCCATGCCACTTCTCCTTCTTTGTCATGCAGTTTAGTCGCTTCGCATATCGGACGTTAGCCGTTCCCCTGTGCGGGCCGGTTCCTCGGAAGCTCCTAAGCGAGCGGGAACGACGCCGACAACAAGGACTCCACCCGTTCCCACCGTTGTGGCGCGACGTCATCCGCGATGGTGACGGTGTCTATCGGTAACTGGGTCAAAATGTCGCGCTCCAGCTCTGAGCGGTGCCGGAGAAACGTCAGAACCCCCTCCCAACCGTGGAGTCCTCGGGCACGTCCGTAGTCTTGGCCGACGATGTACGAAACGATGCCGTCCCGCCACTGGGCGGAACGTTCGCGGCAAGCCTGCTCGATCGTACCCTCGATGTCGGGAGGTGCCAAGTACAGCACGATCGGACGTAGAGGTCGTAGTGCCTCGACAATCCCCGACAAATGCTCCACCAGCGCTGACGGGGTCGCGTGGTGTTGGACGACAAACTTCATCAGCGGATTTTGGAGAAAGCAACACTCCAAAATCGTCACCTGCGGAGACGCCTGCCGCGATTGCGCAAAAGCCCGCCACCGGTCTCCTACGAGGCGCCGATGACGGTCCAGCGGTGTGCCGTCGTACACACTCCGTTCAGCTAATGCCGCATATAAGGCATCCGGCAAAGGGTCCGTACAGGAATCCTCTAAGACCCCGTAGGGCACTAAATATCCATGATCGGCAGCTCGACTCACGGCCTCCAATGAGAGGCGGAATGCCGGCCACCGCGCGAGCAGACCAACCCAATCGTCCATACCCAACCAGGCTGTGTGTTCGTAGTCAGCGGGATGGTGGACGTTGCCTTCCAGAAAGACCTCTGCGGCGATGTGGCGTTCGCCCAACCATCGATGGATCCGGGTCGCTGTGGTGGTTTTTCCGGAACCAATGGTGCCTTCGACCATAATCAGGCGCGGCGAAGATGTTGCGTGCATCAACAAAAAATCCCCCTTATTTAGGGGGAGACAAGCGATTCCGGCTGCGACCAGCACCATACGATGCCGCACAACAAGGGGGCGGTTGTCTCCCGAAATGATCAAGACAGGCACGGAATCCGGCAGCGCCGGAGTGCCCACGTCCTGAAGCCACTCGAAGAGACTATTCCATGGCGAAATTCGAACCCCTTAGCATTGATAGATAGGATGATACATCAATCCCACGCTCCAGGGAACCGCGAACCTTCGATTGGCGATTACCGCGTCACGATTCCATGCGAAGGAGCGCAGTTGACTGGCAATCCGAGTTTTCTTCTTGAGATCGAGCCAAATTAATACGGCATTACGCAAACTGGCCAAGACATGCGGGGCCGCGCCGGTTCACATTTCGGCTTCAGTGAACCTTGTTTTCGATCGTCCAATGGAGACGAATGGCCTCCATCAACGCCTCCGGCGGTAACTCGGCTGGGTCACGACTACTCAGTCCCACGACGGTTTCACATCGCACCTCTCCCGTTTTGAGGATGGTTGTCTTGCGCTTCAACCAAAAGACCTGGCGGAGGTAGGGGAATGTCACGAAATTATTGAGGGCGGTGCTAGTTC
>JAJYPK010000077.1 GCA_021795465.1 Bacillota bacterium | reverse complement strand
ATGCTCAAAAACCATAAGCTTGCTAGGGCGGTTGCCGACATGGGCTTTGGGGAATTTCGCCGCCAGTTAGAATATAAGGCGACCCAACGCGGCAAGACGGTGGTCGAGGTGTATCCGAGCAGCAAAACGTGTTCCGTGTGTGGGCACAAGGTCCCGAAAATGCCCTTAAGGGTGCGGGCATGGACATGCCCGCAGTGTCAGACGCATCATGACCGCGACGTCAATGCGGCGGTTAATTTACGGACAGTGGCCAAGAGTTCGATGGGTGATCGCTGCCCATCCGTTCCTGCCTGACGGTAGGACTGCTCGGTGACTCGCTTGGGGAGCGCCCTTCGGTGGAAAGTCCTCGCGTAGTGTGCGTGGGCGACCGGTCCTTGTGACCCTAAGAAGCCGTGACGCGATGAACCAGGAAGGTGGCGACAGATTGGGTCAGCAATGAGTAGGTCCAGTCCGCCTTGCGAGCCCATTAACCGAGTGGGCCATCGGGAGCGTCAGTACGACGAGCCCTCACTTCCTGTTGGTGACCCATGACGGTGGCGGGCGGAAAAGCGAATAACCTAAGTGTATTGAGTTCACGCAAATTGTTTGGTTCGGATGGCATCATGCCCATCCAAGGGATGTCTTCGACAGCCGTCAAGGCCGTTTTGGCATCCGTATTCGACGTGGTGTCACCCACCTATGGTGGTCCTATGGCAACAAAGCGTGATAACTGTCGACGTATCACAGGGATCGTTGGCGGGTGCGTTTGAGATGATGCAAAATGCGGGACGGATGTGGAAATATACCCCAGAAACACAGGACCCCTTCGCATGTTTCTCGGTCGGGGATATGCCCTAGTCGTTGTTGGTTTTTTGAACGCGAAGCAAAGGATGGGTCTGTACCGAGGGCCATTAGGAGCCAGCGTGTTGCTAGAGACGGTCTACGGCGGGGAAACTTAGCACGTTATGCATACCCGGACCTTAAACGATTAGGGTGACTATCCTTTTTGCAATCGCGACGGGGATGCGGTGCTTAGGTTATATGCCTGGCATGGGTGTGCCCCACATCCCAACAACGTCATTTCGGCCAAACTAGCGCAATATTATAAGGCGTGATGAGTCGCGCACCATCGGCTGTATTAGCCACGGGCATGCGCTTTACCGCGCGTTGTGCGATCAGGTCTAAAAGAATTTCGGGTGGGCGCGGATCTTCTTGGAAAATTTCGTTTAGGGCTTCACGATCGATAGCAATCGTGGTGTTGGGATTTTCGGGGTGTGTAGAGTCAGGCACGACAACTCGGATCCACCGTATGTCTGAGGATGCATCCACCGTAATGGCCATTCTCGAGTATCTCCCATCTGTTGGTTTCTACTGGGTACAATATGCAGCGGCTTAACACATGCGCCCTTTCTAATTTCTTCTCTATGATATAACGTTTTGTAGAGTACCGGCGTTACTATAGTGAAAGTTTCAGCTATTGTAAAGAAAAATTTTGGGAAATGACGGATCCCAACCCCCAATTCACCAGGTGGTGATATGACCCGCGTGGGATGTGACATGGTATAATTTCTTCGCTTGGACAATGCAGTCGGGAGGGAGGAGATTTTTTGAGTCAACGGGCTCAAGTATATTTAAAAATTTTATTTGCCATGGTCATGGACGCAGGATTGATTAACGTATCAATGTATCTGGCAATGTATCTTCGATTTGACGTGCCTCATATTCCGTCCGTGTATCTTACTCCTTATCAGCATATCGCGGTGGTCTTTACGGTGGCCAGTATTGTACTCTTCTGGACCATGCGAATTTATCATCGGATGTGGCAATATGCAGGTTCCCGGGATGCTCAAGTGCTTATTGCTGCAATCTTAGGGAGCGCGGTTCTTCTTGGTGCCGGGTTGTTCGTGGCGGGTGCTTCACACTATCCACGGGGGGTGTACTTGCTATATGCACTGTTTGCGATGGCACTGGTGGGTGGTTGGCGCTTTCTCCTACGCTCCTATTACGATTTCACGTGGATTCCTCGATCCCTAAACGCTCCACGCATTCTCATCGTAGGCGCGGGAAAAGCTGGACAACTGGTCGCTCAAGAGCTATCCCGCCACCCTGAAGTGGGCATTGCGGTCGGATTTTTAGACGATGATACCTTGAAACGCGGGATGCAGATTGGTGCTTTAAGGGTATTGGGCACCTCCTCACAACTCCGCCAAGTGGTTCGAGATGAGCGTGTGGACCAGGTTCTGTTTGCGATTCCGTCGGCTTCGGGGCGAATTTTACGCCCCATGGTCGACGAGTGTCGTCACCTCGATGTTAAGGTTCGGATCCTCCCTGCGATTAACAAGATGATTGGCGGCCAGGTTTTGGTCAGCCAAATTCGTGATGTGCAGATCGAGGATCTCTTGCAACGTGAACCGGCGGTCATTGATCTAGGGGGCATTGCGGGATACATTACTGGCCGCACGGTATTGGTGACAGGGGCAGGTGGGTCCATCGGTTCTGAACTTGCGCGCCAAGTTGCCAGTTTTGCGCCGCAAAGTTTACTGCTCTTAGGCTTGGATGAGACGTCTATTTTTGAAATTGATCGGGAGATTCGGGTCCGATTTCCCGAATTGTACGTGGAGCCTATTGTTGCTGACTTGCGAGACGCTAAGCGTCTCGAACACGTACTCTTGAAGCACCGACCACAAGTGGTTTTTCATGCGGCCGCGCATAAACATGTCCCCTTAATGGAGATTCAGCCCGCTGAAGCCATTCACAATAACGTCAAGGGCCTCTGGCAACTGATCGATATGAGTCATCGGATGAAGGTGGAGACCTTTGTGTTTATCTCCACCGACAAAGCCGTCAATCCAACCAGTGTGTATGGTGCCACGAAGCGGATCGGGGAGATTCTTCTCGGCCTTTACGCACAACGTTCGAAGACGCGATTTGTTACGGTTCGGTTCGGAAACGTTCTCGGATCGCGTGGGAGCGTGATCCCGATCTTCCAACAGCAAATTAGTCAGGGCGGGCCGATCACGATTACCCATCCCGACATGGTACGCTATTTCATGACGGTAGCGGAAGCATGTCAGTTGGTCATCGAAGCCGGAGCCATGGGCTCCGGCGGAGAAACCTTCGTGTTGGATATGGGTGAACCGATTAAAATCATCGAACTGGCGACCAACTTGATTCGCTTGTCCGGCTTAAAGCCGGGGCAAGATATTGACATTGTGGTGACAGGACTACGGCCGGGGGAGAAACTCTTTGAGGAATTACTAACCCCTGAAGATCAAACCCAAGCCACGAAACACGAACGCATTTTTGTCCACAATGGCCAAGCCTATGACTATGACGCGGTGGTGCCCCAACTGGAAGAATTGATTGATGCGTCGATTCGGGACGACCAAGCCCGCATTCTTTACCTATTACAAGCTATAGTGCCGGAATACCGTCCTATGCAGGCGGTTTCCATGGTACGAGACAAGGAATTCACGCAAGGAGGAAGACGACGTGTCAGTCGCCCATAGTGCCGTGAACTATTTTGAAGAACTCATGGAACGGATCCAAAAACGCACGGCATTGGTAGCGGTGGTGGGACTCGGCTACGTTGGCCTACCGTTAGTCGTTGAACATGGGCGAGCGGGATTTCGGGTGATCGGTCTCGATAACAATCCTGTGAAAGTTGACAAGGTGAATCGGGGTGAAAACTACATTGCGGACGTAAGTAACGCCGATCTCGAGCGATTAGTGGAGGAAGGACGCCTCACCGCCACCGGCGATTATGGTGATCTTACAGCAGCCGACGTGATTATTGTCTGTATCCCGACGCCACTCACCGTGAACAAGGAACCGGATTTGTCGTACATCCTGAGTGTTGCGGACAAATTGCGTAAGATCATGCGTCCCGGACAACTGGTGGTCTTGGAAAGCACAACCTATCCAGGGACCACCGAGGAAGTGTTAGAACCCATTTTGGAAACCAGTGGGCTCACCGTAGGTTCGGAGTTCTTCCTGGCGTTTTCTCCCGAACGCGTGAATCCCAGCGACGCCGTGTTTAAGACCCATAATACGCCGAAACTGGTGGGCGGGGTGACCCCACGCTGCCTTCGTGCAGCAGAGGCCCTCTACACCAGTTCGATTTCGGATGTGATCACCGTGTCCTCACCGCGCGTGGCGGAGCTCTCTAAGGTATTTGAGAACACGTACCGCGCTGTAAACATTGCGTTGGTCAACGAGTTGGCTTTACTCTGCGATCGCATGCAGTTAAGCGTGTGGGAGGTCCTAGAGGCTGCTAAGACCAAGCCGTTTGGCATCCAAATCTTTGAGCCTGGGCCCGGCGTCGGGGGGCATTGCATCCCTTTGGACCCCTTTTATTTGAGTTGGAAAGCCCGCGAATATGATTTTTCTACCCGATTTATTGAACTGGCCGGGGAGATAAATCTTAGGATGCCGTATTTCGTCTTGGACAAGATCGGACGAGCTTTCAATGACCGAGAGCGGTCAATCAAAGGAGCACATGTTTTGTTGTTGGGCATTGCTTATAAAAAAGACATCAACGATGAACGCGAGTCTCCGGCCCTAAAAGTGTTCGAGTTGTTGGAAGAAGCCGGCGCCGTGGTATCGTACCACGATCCTTTTGTCGCTCGGGTCAAACCTCACACCTTTTTCTCACGCGAGATTCGTTCGGTGGCGCTGACATCGGAGGTGCTAGCCCAGCAAGACTGCGTCGTGATTACGACCGACCACACTAACGTCGACTACCAATGGGTTGTAAACCAGAGTCGGTTAGTGGTGGACTCTCGGAATGCGACGAAACAGGTGCGCGAGCATCGAGAACGCATTGTCTTGTTGTAACCTAAAGAGCCCTCAACAGCGTTGTTAAAGGCAGAACTCAGGAAGGAAAATGATAGATGCCGGAACCTTTGAAATTAGGGCTCATCGGATGTGGAAAGATTGGGCAAAAACACCTCCAAGCTTTGGTGCATCAAAAAGACTTCGTGTTGATGGCTACAGCCGACACGGAATTGGAACGAGCCCAGGCCGCGTCCGTGGCCTTCGATGCGGAAGCGTACTCCAGTGCCTTAGATATGCTCAACCATGAGACACTGCAGGCCGTAATTATCGCCACGCCGTCAGGAACTCACAAGGACCTGGCACTACTCTCGTTAGACCATGCCTGCCACGTACTCATCGAAAAACCTTTAACCCTTAATTATCGGGATGCCAGGGAAGTTTTGAACCATGCTCAAGCTAAAGACTTGCGCGTGTCGGTGACGCAATTCAATCGGCTCTTACCCTCGGTATCGCGGATGCTCCAAGTCGTTGCCGAAGACGGCTTGGGGCGCATCATTAACGGCGGCATCTCCGTAAGATGGGCCCGCCCCCAGTCTTACTACGACGAAGCACCATGGCGGGGAACCCGTAGCATGGACGGGGGGGTCCTGTTTAATCAGGCGATACATGCCTTAGATGTCCTGCTGCAGGCGATGGGCCCTGTGGAAGAAGTTTTTTCCTATGCTGCGACCATGACGCACCAAATTGAAGCAGAAGATACCGTGGCCGGCACCATGCGCTTTGTTTCCGGTGCCTTAGCCTCCATCGTTGCGACGACTTCCGTGCCGAATACCAACCTCGAAGAACGGATCACCCTGGTCGGCGACGAGGGCGTGGTGGTCATCGGCCCTTCTGCCGCAGAAATTGAAGTGTGGCGCGTTGGAGACGAGGATGAACAAGCGGTCCAGCGAGAATTAGCGGAATTGCCCGCCCGTCCCAGTTGGCGCAGCCATGGGGATGCTCTGGTTGATTTTGCGCACGCTATCCGACAACACACCGATCCCGAGCTTTCCGGTCAAAGTGCCATTATGAGCGTGGCGGTGGTCGAAGCCTTGATTCGCTCGGCGTTAGAACGCCGGCCGGTGCGGTTGGACGAGGTGACGTCCTCTTGAAACCACTGGTACAGGGGCTGGACTGCATCATCGAAGAAGGCGCCCAGATCGGGGAAAATGTCCGGTTGGGACATCGGGTGATCGTGCGGCGACACACCGTGATTGAAGAGGGTGTTAGCGTGGCGGACGGTGCCGTTTTAGGACGAGAACCGTCGCGGGCCAAAACCAGTACGCTGGTGACGGGTGAATTAGACTCGCTTGTTATCGGGCATGGCACGCAAGTGGGCGCCTACGCGATTCTATATGCGGGAACCGTTATTGGGTCCGATTGTTTTATTGCGGACCAGGCTCAAATTCGGGAGCGGTGCCACCTCGGCCATCATGTCATCGTCGGTCACAATAGTACGATTGAGAACGATAGCTTTGTTGGGGACTATACCAAACTGCAAACCGGAGTCTATTTAACGGCAAAGAGTACGGTGGAAGAGCATGTATTCTTGGCCCCGATGGTGACCACCACGAACGACCCCTATATTGCACGGACCGAGGCGCGGCACACCGCGACGCGTGGCCCCCTCATCCGGCGCGGAGCACGAATCGCGGCAGCAGCCGTGCTATTGCCTGGGGTCGAAGTGGGACAAGAGGCGGTGGTCGGAGCCGGTGCGGTGGTAACGAAAGATGTACCCCCGTATCAAGTGATGATGGGGGTTCCCGCCCGTGTGATTCGCCCGACCCCTGAAGAACAATGGCTATTTCCCCGTGAGGAGGACGTATGAAGATACCGTCGTTTACATTATCTCGGCAAGTTGCGGTGATTGGCCCGGAAATCGAAAAGGCGATTGCCCAGGTGATAGCCTCGGGTCAATTTGTGTTAGGGTCGAGCGTACAGCAGTTTGAAACCGACGTGGCCCAAGTGGTCGGGTCTCCACATGCCATTGGCGTGGCCAATGGTTCAGATGCCTTGTATTTAGCGTTAATGGCGTTGGGCATCGGACCCGGAGACGAAGTGATCACGACACCGTTTACCTTCTTTGCGACCGCCGGAAGTATTTTGCGAACCGGGGCAAAACCGGTCTTTACTGACATACAACTGGATACTTTTAATATGGACCCGGACCTAGCATTGGCTCGTGTTACCCCTCGAACTCGGGCAATGCTGCCGGTCCATTTATTTGGACTCATGGCCGATATGTCTTCCCTAAGCCGCTTTACCGGACCCATCGTGGAAGACGCAGCGCAGGCAATCGGCGCGAATGTCGATGGAAGAGCGGCTGGCACCATGGGTGCTATGGGATGTTTTAGCTTTTTTCCTACGAAGAATCTTGGCGCCTTTGGTGACGCCGGACTCGTGACCACGAATGACGTTGATTTGGCATCGCGTTTAAAGGTGCTGCGGGTCCATGGAGCCCAAAAGAAATACTATCATGAGACACTTGGCATCAATTCCCGCCTCGATGCCTTACAAGCGGCGATTCTCTCGGTGAAAGTGCCCTATTTGGCCGCTTGGACCGAGAGGCGGATTCAACTGGCAGAACGCTACACGAAAGGATTGTTGGATCTCGGCATGAAAGAGGTTATCCCCCCATACGTACCGAAGGGTTATCGCCACGTGTTTCATCAATACACCATTCGCGCGGACCAACGCGATGCGTTGCAAGCCGCCTTAAAGGAAGCGGGCATAGGGTCGACGGTCTATTATCCGACGTCTTTGCATTTGCAACCGGTGTTCGCCGAGCTCGGATACGGACCCAGCGATTTTCCGAATAGCGAAAAGGCCGAGTCCTCCGTCCTGTCTTTGCCAATGTTTCCGGAACTCGAAGACCATGAAGTGGATCGCGTCATCGAGGCTGTCGGGAACTTTTATGGGTATCACGCCTAATGATGAAGGTTTTGACCGTGGTTGGGGCTCGACCACAATTCATTAAAGCATCCGTGGTTTCACCGCGACTACGTCACGGTGCCGACGAGGTATTAGTGCATACCGGGCAACACTATGATGTGTCAATGTCAGACGTGTTTTTCAGCGAACTCGGCATGCCACAACCCGATTACCATCTGAATGTCGGGTCGGCGTCCCATGGGGAGCAAACGGCGCGGATGCTGTCGGGATTAGAGCCGATTTTTATGCGCGAAGCGCCTGATGTGGTCTTGCTCTATGGCGATACCAATTCGACCCTCGCAGGGGCTTTAGTGGCAGCAAAACTAACCATCCCCGTCGCCCATGTGGAAGCGGGATTGCGTAGTTTTAATCGGGCGATGCCCGAGGAGACGAATCGGATCGTCACAGATCATGTGGCGTCTCGCCTGTATTGCCCCACTCCGGGGGCGATCCGCCAACTAGAGCGTGAAGGGATACCAGGGGCTCTACTAACCGGCGATGTGATGGATGAACTAGTCCTGAATACACCATGGCGAAGAGACCTTCTGTCCTCCTTGCAGTTAGAACCTCGTCAATATTATCTGGTGACCATACATCGACAAGAAAATACCGATGACCCCGGTCGCTTAAAGAACCTGGTTGAAGGCCTTTCTGCCCTACCCGGTCACATTGTGTGGCCGATTCATCCGCGTACTGCCAAACGTCTCGAAGAGGACCATCTTTTAGGTCATTTAGGGTCGTCAGTACGGCTCTTGGATCCTGTGGGATATCAGGACATGATCACGTTGGAGGCCCATGCCCAGGGAGTCTTAACTGATTCTGGGGGGGTGCAACGCGAGGCCGCGGCACTCGGCGTGCCGGTGTTCGTCTTACGCAATGAGACAGAGTGGACCGACTTAGTGGACAGCGGGCGCGCGGTCCTGGTTGGAACCGATCCGGGGCAGATCCTCGATGCCGTGCGGATGGCACCCATGACCCCCTATACCTTACACTTGGATCGCCGACCTTCGGAAATTATTGTCGAAGACTTGCATCAACACTATGAGTGAATCAGACTGACTTATGAGGTGAACCTATGCGCGAGACATTTTTGCCATATAATCAGCCGGACCTGGGCGCCGAAGAAATCGCGGCCGTGAGCCAGGCGATTCAATCGAATTGGATCACCCGTGCGGGCATTACGACACAATTTGAAGCGGATTTATCTGCGTATCTTGACGGTGTGCCGGTCTTGGCATTGTCTTCGTGCACGGCGGGTATGCACCTTGCGTTATTGGCTAGTGGGATCGGACCAGGTGACGAGGTCATTACTACGCCCTATACGTTTGCGGCCTCCGTCAACGTCATTCTTCATGCGGGAGCCACACCGGTTCTGGTGGACATCGACCCCGATACCGGGAATATCGATCCCAACCTTATCGAATCGCGGATCGGGCCCAAGACCAAAGCCATCTTACCGGTCCATTATGCAGGCCATCCAGTAGATATCGACGCGATTAATACCCTTCGCGATCGCTATCAGCTTACAGTCATCGAGGATGCGGCCCATGCCATTGCGAGCCGCTATCACAGGGGAAAAGTTGGAACCCACGGCAATATCACCGCATTTTCTTTTTATGCCACTAAGAATTTAACCACCGGCGAAGGCGGGGCGCTAGTGGTGCCGGACCCGGATGTGATGGATAAGGTCCGAATGCTGTCGTTACATGGAATGTCGCGTGATGCGTGGAATCGCTATGACAACAAAGCTTCATGGTTTTATACGATTGAATTGGCGGGTTTTAAGTACAATATGACGGATATCCAAGCCGCGATGGGTCGGGTCCAATTAAAAAAGCTCGATGCGATGCAAAAACGTCGCCACCATATTGCGGATCGGATAAGCGCGGGACTCGAAGGATTACCGGTGACCCCTCCTCACATCCGACCCGATGTGGAGCATGCGTGGCACATTTATCCGCTTCGGATCGAGCTAGACGCCATCGATGGGGACCGGGGTGATGTGATCGGAGACTTGACGGCCCTCAACATCGGGACCTCGGTGCATTTTATCCCGATACATCTCCATCCTTTTTATCAACGGCAGTTAGGATATAAGCCCGGTGATTTTCCTCAGGCGGAGCGATTTTATGCGAGCGAAATCTCGCTTCCTCTATACCCGACCATGACCGATCGTGATGTTGATGATGTCGTAAATGCGCTATCGGTTGCGCTTTCACACCGATTGCGGTGAGCACCTCCAAGCGCTTGGGGTTAACGATAAAACGGATCTTCGATGTACTGGGCGCGGTCTTTTTGGGCATCCTCACCATGCCTCTGATGGGAGCGATTGCGTTGGCCATTCGAAAGGATTCCCCAGGCCCGATATTTTTTAAGCAGACCCGGATTGGACAGGAAGGGCAACCATTTATTATGTGGAAGTTCCGTACAATGCGGTTCGGGGCGGAACATGAGTGGGTCGCGCCCTCTGCTGACGAAATCGATACTTATCGATTTCAAGATGAAGGCGACTCCCGCATTACGACCGTAGGTCGTTGGTTGCGGCGTACATCCCTGGACGAACTTCCCCAACTGTATAATGTCCTCGCGGGTCACATGTCTTTGGTGGGGCCTCGACCCGAGATCCCGGAAATGGTGGCCTTATACACCAGCGAGATGCACCGGCGGCATCGGATGAAACCGGGTCTTACCGGGTTGGCACAAGTGTCGGGTCGTGGGGATCTTAGTACGGCAGAAAGTGTACGATGGGACCTTGACTATGTAGACCACTGGAATCTTTGGCTTGATATAAAGATCCTGTGGTGGACGGTGGGGATCGTGGCCAGGCACGAAGGGGCGCAATAAGCCATTTAAGAGGTTGTCCCAGGCTTCGTAGATTTTGATTCCTTACAGTTTCGCGGATTTGCTTGGTTTTTGGGCGGTTTACACGAGGTAGGGTAGAACTGATGGGACACCCCGCCGGCATGGAGGATGCTTCGCGCGGGGCATAACGGCAGGACCGTGTCACTAGTGACACGGTTCGGGATAATTCGGGCGGTATTTTACGGAGCAGATCCAGGTTGACGCGCCCGCCATAATTGCAGAACAGCGGCCGCCGCCGTTAACGTCTGTCGTTCCATCGGTTGGAGGTCAGCGATCGTGATGGTCCACTCGCGGAGTTGGTGTTCAACCCGGGCCGCGTCCCATTCCTCAGCGGTCAAGGGCCGTGAGCCCGGCGGGCCGGCGGCCAATGCGTCATCAATGGCCGACCAATCGATCACGACATCGGGATGGCGGTTGGTGATCCGCGCCCGTTCGGAAGCGGTGACCGCATAGGCACCACCTAGGCTGCCCAGGTATCTTTGCGTGGTTTTGCCCGCGTGGTGGTCCGTGATCATGAGGTGTGCCATGTTCCCCCGCCATCGAATCCACGCCATCAGGATATCCCCTGGGTGGGCACGGCCTCCTTAGGACGCAGAGCCGCTTGAAGAACGGGGAGATCGCGATAGCCCGTCAGCCGTCGCAGATGGTCTTCGATGAAGAGGCTCGCGGCCGCGGCAATGCCTACGCCCTGGGGCGCCAAAGCACTAGCCATAACAAAATTTCATCAACGGACTTGCAGAGGAGTTTGGTGTGGTCTACAATAAAAACTGAACAGTCGGTTTGGAGGAAGATCGTTGCCAAGAATATCGGAATCAGAACGTGCGAATCGACGACAAGCGGTAATACAGGCCGCAGAAACACACGATTGGATAAATTTAAGGGATTGGTCCGTAATTGTGGGCGACTTTCGTGATGTCGTAAGTAATCTTGAAAAAGGTTCGTTCGATGCCGTGGTGATTGACGTCTATGATCACCGTGGTTACGTAAAGCCCGCTTACGAAGAACCATGGATACACCGCTATCTTGAGTTGGTGCGAAAGGGGGGGCGACTCTTGTTGCACTGTATCGATCCCACGGCAACGTTACTCGCGCTAAATTTGCCGATTCCGGCTACCGTAGCGTCACCATTGCGGGAATTGCTGACACTACGCGATATAGCCTTTGGGGCGGCAGTGGAGGTGTACATTATTCCGTTATGGACTACTTACCTCGTCTGGATCGGCCCAGCACCCGATCCAATATCTGATCCGCTATGCAGTCCTGCTGTCGCCTGGCTCGACAAATTCTTGCGCAAGCGTCTATTGCCAATACCTGCATTACCTGGAGACACATACTCCCCCCGGTCATGGGCACCGAGCATCCTAGGCGAGCTAGAAACAGCGGTCATGCAAACCACTTTTCAACGGATGGCGTGGCTGCAACCGTTAACGGTCCAATTGTTCGATGAATTGGAGAAAGTCCTCCGACCACGTGCGCAGTATAGTGGCAAAGATATCGACGATATCCTCTTAAATCTCGCGAATCTCGGAGGTCGAACGGTACTTGCCAAGCACTATGCGGTGAGCTTTCTTCATACTCTCAAAGGAGACTTGGTCGCAGCAGAGAAAGCCGTCGAGGGTCCACCGTTGCGGTTTGCGGGGTGGCTTCTATGAAAGAGTTGTGGAAGAATATTCCTTTCCGTGTCTATTTTATTATGCAATTCGTTCTGGCTCTTGGGGGTCAATTCCTCCCCGTTGCTTTAAGTTGGACCGTTTTACATCAGTACCATAGTTCGACTCTCAATGGCTTGGTTTTAAGTTTACTGGTCGTCCCCCGTTTAATTGTGCTGCCGTTCGCAAGCGTAATTCTTCGATGGTTTTCTCCGCGTCAACAGGTTGTCGGCCTATTTTCTGCCTTAGCCCTGATCGTAACCGCATGGGTCATAACGCTATATCTCTTTCATGACGCCTTATGGACTTTGATCGCGGGCGCCCTGTTAATCGGTGGCGTCGGCGCATTAAGTTTGCCCATGAGTTATTCCGTTTTGCCTGTTGTCGCCGGGGATAAGCAACTAGAACGCGCCAACGCGATTTACCAGGTGGCCATACAAGCAAGCATGGCGCTTGGGCCTTTGGTTTCTGCAGCTATTCTTTTACGGGCATCGCTCGTAGAGGTTTTAGGGGTGTTTGCGATTCTACTTATTGCCTCGACTATTTGGGGATATTTGCGCATCCGAGTATCATCAGACACGGCTGCGACCTTTGCATTTAAGCTTCAGGTCCGTGCAGTCGGACCAGTCCTTTGGATTGTCTGTGCTTCGGCCTTAATCAATCTATTGTTATATGGCCCGTTGCAGGTTGGCCTCTCTTCATGGATTGATCTTCGGCACTGGCCCGTGAGTCTCTTGGGTGCGATTTTTGCGGCATTCGGCGCGGGCGGTGCAGCGGGGGCGACATTACAGGGTATTTTGCTCCGGTTACGCTCGCCTATCGTCACGTGGAGTCCCGCGATCCTGTTGGGCATCGGATGGCTGGCACTCAGACAAGTGTTGGAGACAGCCTGGGCCATTCCTCTCCTGGTGTTTGCTGTGGGAATAATGACCGGATGGATTACGACCATTATGCTTCGCGCCATCTACCGTCTTGTCCCCGCAACCGCGCTAACTTCAGTTTTCTCCCTGATATTTTTTGGCTCGGCCTTGAGTCAAGTGATTTCACTGAGTGGCACGGGAATCATGTTATCCCGCTTGGGAATCCCACAACTGATGGTGACGGCGGGATACGGTCTCCTGTGTGTTGGGATCGCTTCATTCATCTTAGGTGTTACAATGGAACGACGCGGGGCTAAGCCTGAAATCCGAGAAGAAGAACCGGGCCGAGCCTAACGCGTTTACTGGTTGCGGCGCAAGGGGGGAGCGAGATGATTATGAACAGCATTGTTCGGCCCGACGGCACGCGTCATCATCTATTCCCGAGCCACCGGGAGACACCTTGACACACATCGCCACGAGACTAAATCAAGGCCTTCAATGTGCGTGGTGTGCGTTTCCCGGAGGTTGTCCCAGGCTTCGTAGATTTTGATTCCTTACAGTTTCGCGAATTTGCTTGGTTTTTGGGCGGTTTACACGAGGTAGGGTAGAACTGATGGGACACCCCGCCGGCATGGAGGATGCTTCGCGCGGGGCATAACGGCAGGACCGTGTCACTAGTGACACGGTTCGGGATAATTCGGGCGGTATTTTACGGAGCAGATCCAGGTTGACGCGCCCGCCATAATTGCAGAACAGCGGCCGCCGCCGTTAACGTCTGTCGTTCCATCGGTTGGAGGTCAGCGATCGTGATGGTCCACTCGCGGAGTTGGTGTTCAACCCGGGCCGCGTCCCATTCCTCAGCGGTCAAGGGCCGTGAGCCCGGCGGGCCGGCGGCCAATGCGTCATCAATGGCCGACCAATCGATCACGACATCGGGATGGCGGTTGGTGATCCGCGCCCGTTCGGAAGCGGTGACCGCATAGGCACCACCTAGGCTGCCCAGGTATCTTTGCGTGGTTTTGCCCGCGTGGTGGTCCGTGATCATGAGGTGTGCCATGTTCCCCCGCCATCGAATCCACGCCATCAGGATATCCCCTGGGTGGGCACGGCCTCCTTAGGACGCAGAGCCGCTTGAAGAACGGGGAGATCGCGATAGCCCGTCAGCCGTCGCAGATGGTCTTCGATGAAGAGGCTCGCGGCCGCGAGCCACCGCAACACCTGGTCACCATTCGACCACCGCTTGACATTTTTGGAATGGGTCCGGAACTGACTATTGATCGACTCCAGTACATTGGTGGTGGCGAGTGACTGACGGAGCACGCCGGGTAGCTGCAAGCGTTGCACCGTGACCGTCTCCTCCATTCCTTCCCGGAGGCTTTTGGCCGCTTGCGGGTAATCATGGTCGAGGTCCGTCGCTAAGGCCTTCAGGGCTTTCAGCGCGGCGTCGGCCGTTGGCTCCTGGTAGGCCTTGTGAAGGCGTCGGCGCAGGCGGGCCTGATCCGACTCGGCGACATGGTCCAGCACGTTGCGTTGTTTGTGCACAATACATCGCTGAATAGTGATCGCCGCGCCAAAGACATCGCGTAGCGCTTTCGCTAACGCTTTACCACCGTCAATGACCGCCAAGGCGCCCTGGGGGATGGCCAAGCCTCGCTCCACCAAGTCGGTCAATAGACTGGTCACCACGGCGCTGTTTTCTGTGGCGCCTTCTGCCAGGCCCAGAATCTGCTTACCGCCGTCCGCATCAATGCCGAGGGCCGCGACTGCCACATGATCGCCGACATGGATCCCATCAATCATCAGGACGACCCAGGTGCGATCATCCAGACGGCGCTCCATGAACGTGGCCAAGGCTTGCCGCGTCGCGCGAATAAAGTGGCGGCCAATGGTGCTTTTGCTCGGGATTTTCGACGGGAGAAGGGCGTTGAGAACCGGGTCCGCATGCTGCTGTTGGCGACTGGCTAGCCCAAACAGCATGCGCTCTAACACGGTTTGGGAGGCCATGGCGGGATCTTGGAAGGCTTGATATGTGGACAAGGGTACTTCGTCTCCACCGCTTGTCCGTACGCGGGGATGGCTCACCGGCACCTTCCGGGCCCCGACATACACATAGCCGTCCTCAGTCCCATGCCGCACGGCCGTGCGGCGTGGAT
>JAJYPK010000076.1 GCA_021795465.1 Bacillota bacterium | reverse complement strand
TCCGCTTGGGGTTTTTGCAAGCGGGACCGACCTGTTGTACGGAGAGTTGAAGACGCCCATTTTTCTCTGGTCCGCATGGATATTTTTTGGCTTACTCGCCGTGTTTTGGGTCATCGTAGCAGGATTTACGGTGTGGCACCATGGGCTCTGGGGGCGTACAGGAAAGGGTTCCCAGGAGGAGCGTGAAGCGGCTAAACGGGAGGCCAGTTGATGCGGAAATTTTCTCTAGCACCAACCCACGGGATTACCAATCTGGTACAATGTGCACAATATTGTGCACAGGAGGCTTTTCATGCGGCGGTTTGCATTTGTCGTTCATCCCTTACGGTTCGATGATTTTGCTAGAAAATATCCGGTGACGCGGTATCTGCCCCAACGTCTCGTAGAAACGGGATTCAAAGCGATAGGACCCATCATGACGGGGCATACCACGGGTGTCGTATCGCCAACGGGAGAAGAGCTTGAGGGATGGTTAATCGGGCTCCCCCTGACGCCTAAAATTCTTTTGGAATCCCCTTACGAATGGGTGTTGCAAAAACTCGAACGAGCCGGGAGGATCGCAGAAAACCTGGGTGCGGAGATTCTTGGACTGGGGGCCTTCACCAAGATTGCGGGAGACCGGGGTGTCTCGCTAGCGAACCGGCTCTCGATTCCCGTGACTACCGGGAATTCATACACCACGGCAACGGCGGTGGAAGGGAGCCTTATGGCTACCAAACGCATGGGCATTAATCTTGAGACCGCCCAAGTGGTCGTGATTGGGGCCACGGGATCGATTGGAGAGGCGTCATGCCATATGCTGGCGCCCCACGTGAAGCGGTTACGGATCGTGGCCCGCACATTGGAGCCCTTGACGGAACTTCAGAGTCGGCTCCAAGCGGCCCACTCGGATCTCGAGGTCACCATCTCGCAGGACGCATCGGAGGCGGTCCATGACGCCGATCTCGTGGTGGCGGTCTCATCGTCTCAAGATACTTTGATAGAGCCCGAAGATTTAAAGCCCGGGTCGGTGATTACCGATGTGGCGCGACCTCGTAATATCTCGTCGCAAGTCAATCTAAAGCGTCCGGATGTGCTGGTGTTGGATGGCGGGGTTATTGAGGTGCCGGGAGCGCATGCCGACCTGGGTTTTAACTTCGGATTTCCGCCGCGCATGGTGGAGGCTTGCATGGCGGAGACTATGATCCTGGCACTCTCCGGGCGGCTTGAAAATTTCACCTTGGGAAGCCACATCGCGGTGAACAAAGTGCAAGAAATTCACCGCTTGGGGCAGGAGCAAGGATTTAAGATGGCAGGATTCCGACGTTTCGAACGAGCTATTGACGAGCGCGAGATTGACCTCATTCGTCAACGGGCGGAAAAGGTGTGGGACCAGGGTTGGCCCGCGATTACCAATGCCTCATCGATTAGTACACCGTAAGGTATTGGTCGATCTCCCAGTCATGCACTTGGTGGCGATACACATCCCATTCGATACGCTTGGCTTCGATATAACTCTTACTGATGTGCCCTCCGAGGGCGTCGAGCATGACGGAATCGGACTCTAGGTAATCTAAGGCCTCATCAAGATTTTCCGGAAGGTTTTGGATTCCCATCTCCGCGCGTTCGGCTTCATGCATCCGGTAGACATTGCGAGTGACCGGTGGGGGCGCATCCAACTTGCGCTTGATTCCGTCTAGGCCCGCTTTGATCGTCACGGCTAGCGCTAGATACGGGTTGCAGGATGGGTCTGGGGAACGCAACTCGATGCGCGTGTGCCCGCCCCTGGCTGCCGGGATACGAATCATGGGACTGCGGTTGCCCATGGACCAGGCGATGTAGACGGGCGCTTCATATCCGGGTACGAGGCGCTTATAGCTATTGACCAATGGATTGGTGATGGCGGTAAAGCCTTTGGCGTGGTGCATCAGACCGGCAATATAGCGCAGGGCAAGTTTACTGATGCCATCGGCATTCTTGGGATCGGAAAAGGCATTATCTTGTCCGTGATAAAGCGATTGATGGAAGTGAAGCCCAGACCCGTTAATTCCTTGGATGGGTTTGGGCATAAAGGTCGCATGAAAATTATGTTGCATGGCCACGGTGCGGACTACAAAACGGAAGGTGGCGATGTTGTCGGCGGTTTTCAAGGCATCGTCATACCGAAAATCGATTTCATGTTGCCCTGGGGCGACTTCGTGGTGCGTTGATTCAATTTCGAAACCCATTTGTTCCAGGGTGAGCACCATTTCACGCCGGGCATCCTCACCCAGATCCACCGGGGACAAATCGAAGTAGCCTGCTTGGTCAATGGTTTTGGTGGTCGCCATGCCGTTGGCATCGCGTGAAAACAAGAAGAACTCAGGCTCCGGGCCCACCATGACTTGAAAGCCTAGACTTTGGGCTTCTTCTAAGACACGCTTGAGCGTGGTGCGTGGACACCCATCGAAGGGAGATCCATCGGGATTCTTAATATCACACATTAATCGGGCCGTCATGCCTTCTCGCGGTTTCCACGGAAAGATGGCCCAGGTATTGGGGTCTGGGGCCAAGTACATATCCGATTCTTCGACGCGGACATAGCCTTCGATCGACGAACCATCAAACATAATCTTCCCATCGAGAGCGTGGTTGAGAGACTCAACCGGGATGGCCACGTTTTTGATCACGCCAAGAATATCGGTAAATTGCAAACGGACAAATTTCACATTAAATTCGCGCGCCTTTTCCAAGACTTCAATTTTTGTCACAGTGAGACCATCCCTCCAATATTTCCCTTCACTGTACCAAATCTCCTAAGAAATAGCGAAACTTAACGGTATAGCGCCGTCGTGAGACACAAACCCTATGGGCGAGCAACAAGGGGGCGTACTAGTGACAGAATTGATGACCCTGCTGTATCGGACGGCCATCTTATACATCGTCGCACTCATGGTGTTTCGTCTCATGGGGAAGCGTACGTTAGCGAAAATGGGACCTTTTGATTTTGCCGTCATTATCATGATCGGCGAAGCGGTCGCGATTGGTATGGAAGATACCAAAACCCCGTTAATTAATGCGATCGCGATTACCGTGGTGCTTGGAGTTTTGCAGTATCTCCTGACCTGGCTCAATGTCCGTTTTCGCTGGCTGGAAAAAATTACTCAGGGAGTACCCTCGCGATTGGTGTTCCAAGGACAAGTCAATGACGAGCAACTCAAGAAGGAGAGGGTCTCCCAGGCAGACCTTATGATGGAACTGCGACAAAAAGATACGCCGCTTAAGGACGTTCAAGAAGCGCATTTAGAACCCACCGGGGAGATCTCTATCTTGAAAAAATCTAAACCGAAAAACCAGGTTTAGTAACCCACCACGTGATAACCGGATTCGACCAAACGCATCAGGGCTTCCCCGGCCGGCTCCATCCGGTATCCCTGTACGGCTAGGTCGTCCTTAATCCCGAATTGTTCGGCGTTTGCTGGGCAGATACCTATCGGCGACCCAGACGCAAATAAGTCATCCAATGCCGATTTCACGGCTGGCGGGGGGTCTCCCAATAACTTCACTCCAGGACCAAAAAAATAGACTTCCATGTCTTGCCCGCGATGATCCTTCATTCGCTGGGCTAAGCGAATCCCCGCTAAAGCCTTGTCGGATTGATCCGGACCGGCGGTAATCCAAAATGCGATCTTTGCCATGCGATAAACCTCCTCCTGGTGATTCTCGTGCCAAGCATACCACCTCGAGATGAATCAAGCCAAGGGAAGTGCCCGCCCTTTTGGTGTTGTTAGCTAAGGGTTCATGAAAATCGCCACTTCGACACAATTTGTCATTGCATCTACATGCGCAATATTGTATATATATGCAATGGGGTGAAGACGATGAACGTGGCGGTGATGGGAGCAACGGGGTATGCGGGCCAAGAATTGGTGCGGAGGATAAAGCGTCATCCCCGATGGAGTCTGGTAGCGGCCACGGCACGGGCGGAAGCGGGGGAGTCGTTAGCAGATTGGTATCAGCGGTCAGATTTCGAGAACGTCTTTGTGCCGCTGGAAGCGATGGTTCAATACCATCCAGATTTGGTGTTCAACGCACTGCCCCATCAAGCGGCCACAAGAGAGGTGCATCAACTGGCGACCGAAGGGATTCGGGTCATCGATCTCTCGGCGGATTTTCGCTTTAGCAACCAGGCTCGATACGAATCCGTCTATGGGTCGCATCCGGCACCGGATGCGCTTAAGATGGCGACGACCGGCTATGCCGACGATCCCTCAATGGACTATGGAGATGCGCGGATTGTGGGAAATCCGGGATGTTACCCCACGGCCTTTTTTACGTTAATGGGTCCTGTCCGGAAGGCTGGTATCACGGTGGAACGAGTGATGGTAGACGGAAAATCGGGGGTCACCGGAGCCGGACGTCACGCTCGGGTCTCCTTGCTTATGGGCGAGATGGCCGAAAATGTTGAATCCTACAGCGGGCCCGGTCAACATCGACATACCGCCGAAATGGAGGCGGCGAGTGGAGCCCAGGTCGTGTTTCAACCCCACTTGATGCCGATGGCGCGCGGTATGTTAGTCACCGTGTATTGGCCCAATCCTCCGGTGAGTGCCCCCGAAGTTTACGCACGATGGCAAGAATTTTATGCCGGCAATCCTTTTGTTGAAATCTTGCCGTCCGGGAGAGCGCCCAGGACGGGTCGGGTGCGTGGAACCAATCGTATCGAAATCATGGCCATGGAGGATGTGCGTGGCGGGAGCATGGTATTGATTGCCGCTCAAGATAACTTGGGCAAGGGAGCCGCCGGGCAGGCCATGCAACATGCCAATCGCTGGAACGGCGATGCGCCCGATTTGGGGCTTATGGATTAAGCGAATGAATCTCTTGGGTTTATGCGATGAGACAGATGAAAGTGAGGCACAATATGGCGACACGCCACTCACAAGACTCGATGCTGTTAGATGATACCTTGTTGGTATCTGGTAATGTTACGTACCCCATTGGTTTTAAGGCGTATGGGGTGCATGCGGGACTACGTCGCAAACGCCTCGACATGGCGCTCTTGTGGTCCTGCCGTCCTGCGACATTTTCTGGCATGTTTACGACGAATGCCGCCAAAGCCGCTCCTGTCGTCTTAACGCAGAAGGTGGCTACCCGAGGGTTGTCGCAAGCCTTGGTGGTCAATTCGGCGAATGCCAACGCGCTTACTGGCAAGACGGGAGAAGAAGATGCCCTGGCCATGCAACAGATGGTGGCCGAGGGATTGCATGTCCCGCCACCATTTGTGGCGGTAGCTTCGACGGGGGTCATTGGGGTCTCCTTGCCCATGCCGCGTGTGACCCAGGGGATCCAGGACTTGATTGGCGGATGGGCCAATCTCCGTGATGAGAAAAAGAGTGATGGGGCCGATGCGAGCCAGGCGATTTTGACCACCGACACCATGACGAAAACAGGCGCCCGACTGGTGCATCTTAGTGGAGGGACGGTGCGCCTTGGCATGATGGCCAAAGGATCGGGCATGGTGCACCCCCAGATGGCTACGATTCTCTGTTTTGTCACCACGGATGCCGAGATCGCCAAGCCCGTCTGGGATGACATGATTCACCACGCCGTCGATCGGACTTTTCACCGGATCTCAGTCGATGGAGACGCATCCACCAATGACATGGTTTTAGGATGGGCGAATGGGATGAGCGGAGTCTCGGTAGAGAGTGCTGAGGATGTCGATAAGGTTCGGTGGGCCTTGACGGATTTGATGCGCCAAGGGGCGCGTGATGTGGCACGTGACGGCGAGGGAGCGACGCACCTGGTCACAGTCGTGGTCACCGGGGCCGCGACCGAAGACGATGCTGCGGCCAAGGCGCGGGCGGCGGTACGTTCGCCTTTAGTGAAGAGTGCGGTGTACGGACGAGACCCCAACTGGGGTCGGGTAGTTGCCGCAGTGGGGTCGACGGGACAAAGCTTCGATCCGGCCCACGTCGATCTTTCGATGAACGGCATCATGCTGCTGAAGGCAGGGAATCCGGTCCGATTCAATGAAGAACAGGCGCGGGCGGCTATGGCCTCAGAGGAGGTCATCTTTGTGGTGGATTTGAATGTTGCAGACGCTAGTGCGGAGGCCTGGGGATGCGATCTGACAGAACGCTATGTAACCATTAACGCCCAGTATCGGAGGTCCTAGCCATGCGCATTGTGCTAAAGGTTGGAGGAAGTGTGCAAAAGCGCGAGGGGGACTCGGCCTGGGCCGAAGATCTCCGTGATCTGATACGGGCTGGGCACGAGGTTCTGGTGGTCCATGGGGCGGGGCCTCTCATCAATGAGAGGCTTAAAGCGCTCGACGTTCCGGTGGTGTTCCAAGATGGTCAACGCGTGACGACACCCGACGTATTGCGGGTGGTGGTCGAAGTGATGCGGGGTTTCGCAAATCTCTTCATGGTGGCAGAATGTCAGAAGGTGGGTGTTTCGGCGATTGGGCTTTCGGGGCTCGATGGCAATTTTTTCGATGCCCGTCGCGATCGGGAGAGCCTCGGCTTGGTGGGGCGCGTGAATACCGTGCGATCCGATGTCATTGAGGGCATTTGGGCGGCGGGAATGGTGCCGATGGTGGCGCCGTTGGCCCCCGAACGGAGTACGGGCACCCTTCTGAATCTTAACGGCGATTGGGCTGCGAGTGGAATTGCCCAAAAAATCCACGCCGAGGCCTTAGTTTTTTACACGGACACCGGTGGAGTGCGTTTGAATTGGGAGGATCCGGCCACCATAATTACGGACCTCGACCAGGCCGAGTGTGAGACCTTGATCACTCAGGGCGTCATTAGCCAGGGGATGGTACCTAAAGTTGAGGCGGCACTGGCAGCTCTTGAAGGTGGGGTGCAAAACGTGTGGATTGGGCGCTGGAATGACGTCAAAGAGGCGACCTGTTTAAGATGGGCATCGGGCACTTAACGAACAAAAGGGGTGGGCAACAGGATGAAACATACGATAAATCCCGGTGATTTGGTGGTATTGGCGTACTCGGGTGGTCTTGATACCTCGATTATTATCCCCTGGTTGAAGGAGCATTACCAGGTCCGGGTGGTGGCCTTTTGTGCAGACTTGGGACAAGGCGATGATTTCGAGGCGATTCGGAAAAAGGCCATGGCATCCGGCGCGGAGGCGGTGGAGGTTGCCGATTTGCGTCTACGCTTTGTGAAAGATTTTTTGTTTCCTATGCTGCGGAGTGAAGCCGTTTATGAGGGTGTCTACCTGTTAGGCACATCGATAGCGCGACCGCTCATTGCAGAAGAACTGGTGCGCGTGGCACGACATTATGGGGCGCGGGCGGTAGCGCATGGAGCCACCGGCAAGGGTAATGATCAGGTGCGATTTGAACTCGGGGTGCGGGCCTTGGCACCCGACCTCGCGGTCATTGCGCCCTGGCGTGAGTGGGACATTACGGGTCGCCTCCAAGCCATGGACTATGCCAAGAGTCATGGGGTGCCTGTTTCCGCGACTCCGGCTTCCCCGTACTCGCGGGACCAAAACCTTTGGCATGTGAGTCATGAAGGCGGCCTTTTGGAAGATCCGTCAATTCCCACGCCACCTGATGTCTATACCTGGACGGCGGATCCGGTGCATGCCCCGGATGCCCCCGAAACCATTCAGGTCCGATTTCTCTCCGGCAACCCGATCGCGATCAATGGGGAGCACCTGGAACCGGTAAGTCTGGTGGAGCGCCTCAATCTGCTGGGAGCTCGTCATGGCATTGGTCGGGTGACGATGGTGGAGAATCGGCTGGTGGGCATGAAATCACGAGGGGTGTACGAGACGCCGGGCGGAACCCTCTTATATGCCGCCCACAGCGCGTTAACGGCTTTAACCTGGGATCGGGAAACCCGATCGTTTGCATCCGAAGTGGCGCTCAGGATGGCACGGCTCATCTACGATGGCTGGTGGTTTTCCGCGCTTCGTGAATCCTTGGGATCCTTTGTGGACCAGGCCAACCAGGTGGTCACGGGAGAAGTGACCTTGGCGCTTTATAAAGGACAGGTGGCGCATCAGGCGGCCACGTCTCCCTATTCGTTATATTCTCAGGATTTGGCGACATTTGATGGCGGTGACTATGACCATCATGATGCCGAGGGCTTTATTCGGTTATTCGGATTGCCGATGGCGATTCGCCATACCCAATTGGAAAGGATTCACGACTCATGACGATGGCGCGGAATCCGCGATTTACTAAAGCCGCTGACGAGGCGGCGTTACAGTTTACGGCTTCGGCCGGATTTGATTGGCGTCTTATCTACCACGACCTCGAAGGGTCTGAGGCCCATGTGGCGATGTTGGGTAAACAGGGCATTATTAGTCAAGAAGACGTGTCCGTCATTCGAGACGGACTGATAAAGATCCGAGACGAGGTTCAAGCGGGGGTTTTTATCCCCCGCATCGAATACGAGGATGTACACATGAATATCGAAGCCCGGTTAGCCGAACTTATTGGGCCGGTAGCGGGAAGGCTTCACACCGGACGTAGTCGCAATGATCAGGTTGCGCTCGACATGCATCTATTCATGCGTGACGTGGGACTCCGTCATCGACAGCAACTATGGGACGTGATGGATGCGTTGGTCACCCAAGCCGAGCAATATCCCCAGGTGATCATTCCTGGGTATACGCATTTGCAAGCCGCCCAGCCCGTGTTATTTGCGCATCATATGATGGCATACGTCGCCATGTTGCGCCGCGATTGGGAACGGTTGGCAGATTGGCAAGCGCGGGTCTCGGTGTCTCCTTTGGGTGCGGGAGCCTTATCGGGGAGCCCCTATCCGACGGACCCCGAGGCCGTAGCGGTACAGTTAGGCTTAGATGACACGTACACCAATTCGATGGATGCGGTGGCTGACCGCGATTTTCTGATCGAGTATATGTCCTGGGCAAGCCTCTTGATGGTCCATTTAAGTCGCCTCGGTGAAGAATTGGTGCTGTGGTCTAGTCAAGAATTTGGCTTTGTGCGGATGGCGGATGGCTATAGTACCGGCTCGTCGATTATGCCCCAAAAACGGAATCCCGACGTGGCAGAGTTGATGAGAGGCAAAGCCGGTCGCGTCTTTGGGAGTCTCTTAACTCTCTTGACGGTAATGAAGGGGTTGCCGCTGGCCTATCACTCCGACATGCAAGAAGATAAAGAGGCCGTCTTTAATGTGGTCGACACCTTGGATGCATTATTACCGGCTGCGAGTGGCATGTTACGGACGCTGACGCTCCAAGGGGACCGTATCCAGATGCGGCTCAGAGAGGATTATACCGCGGCTACGGACCTCGCTGATATGCTGGTCGCGCGAGGGATGCCGTTTCGCGAGGCCCACCATCTCATTGGCGGCTTAGTCACCCAATTGGAGCACGATCACATTCGTTTTGCCGATGTCACGCCCGAGTATTTGGGCCGCGTCGCACCCGGAATCCCTTGGGAATGGATGGAGAAGCTTTCCGCCGAGGCCGTCATTGGTCGGCGTCAACAGTCCATGTCCACCGGACCCCAGTTCGTCTCTCGCGCCGTTGCGACGGCACGGGAATGGCTCAACAAAGGGCTGTAAGAAGACCCGATTACCTATCTGGCATGTGTGGGGAGCATGTCGATGGCCCTTGCGATAGCGAGGCCAGCAGCTCCTCGCGCCACCGTTTCCCGAGGAAATACCGAGACCGGTACGGTCTTATTGGCAAACATTGCACGATGACGGATGACGCGTTGAATTTCCGGTAAAATAATTGGCGCCGCTTCAGCGATCGTTCCCCCGAGATAAACGGACTCGGGATTGAGGATTTGAAGGAGATTAGAAATGCCCACCCCCAAGGCTTCGGCCAAGGTGCGCCACGATTGGATGTAAGCCTGGTTTCCAGATTGCGCGGCTTCGATGCATCCATCGACAAACCCGGGCGCAAATGCATCAACCTGACCTCCGCCCTGTTCCCGGAGGTAGCGGGCCAGAGCTTGTTCCGAGGAATATTGCTCCCAACATCCATAATTACCACAAGAGCACAGAACGCCTAAGGTGGAAATCGTGGTATGGCCCGCCTCCCCGGCGATGCCATCCCGTCCGCGGTGCAATTGGCCCTTTAAAATAATGCCGGCACCCACGCCGATCCCCGCATTGATGAAGAGAAGATTGGGAATCCCCGTGGAGAGAAATGCTTCCCAGGCGCCGCAGTTGGCGTCGTTATCAATGGCGACCGGGACTTGAAGGCTTTGAGTCAAGTCCGCAGCGATGGACCAGTCGGTGATGCCCAAATTCGGGAGATAGGTGACGCGTCCTGTCTCGTAGCTCACCAATCCAGGCAGAGCCACACCGACACCGAGGATTCCGCGCGGGCTTTTGGGACATACAGCGGTCGCGGCTCGGACCTCTTCGGTCAAGACCGTATGCAGGAGCTTTGAGGTAATGGGTTTCTTATGGACCGCCATTTGGAGACGGTTTTGATAAACGACCTCCCGCCGGGTATTGGTGAGTACCGTATCAATATGGGTGATCTGTAGGTCAATCCCAATGGCGTAGCCAGCATTGGCGTTGAATCGCAATAAAATCGGTTTACGCCCACCCTTGGACGTTCCCAATCCCACTTCTTGCACAAATTGTTCCGCTATCAGTTCGTCCACCAGGGACGACACGGTTGCCCGATTCAGCCCCGTTTCTCTGGAAATTGAAACCCGCGAGGTTTGTTGCCGCTTATACAAGACATTAAGTACGGTGCGTTTATTAAATTGCCGCATCACCGTCGCATCTACGCTTTTGTACATGGTATTCGTCCTTGTCCCTGAAGTTTTTGACGCGATTGTCTGGACCATTACATTCTATGGAATACCAATTAACCAACCTAATTGCAATGTTGCCGTATTTAGTTTAACATACATACGAACAACCTTGTTTGGTGAGTTGCAAAAGACGGAATGGCGGCTTGCGGAACCTGATTTAGGGAAAAATGTGCTTACTTAGTATGAAACGCAAATTATGTTCCGGCGAGCTAGCAATTGGGTTAGAGATCTATAAATAGACAGAAAAGAGGTTCAATTATGCGACTCAAGCGAAAAGTTGCCATGGCGCTCACGTCTGTGGTGGCTATTGGTGCGTTGTCGGCGTGTGGGAGCACGCCGTCGAAGACTCCGGCGGCCAGCGGTCCGAAAAAATTGCAGATTTTTAGTTGGTGGACAGGAGTGGCGAGTTCGAAGGCATTGAATTCCCTGATTGGCGTGTTCAACAAGAAATATCCCGGCATCAAGGTCATTAACGAAGCGGTGGCTGGCGGAGCTGGCTCCAATGCGAAGGCCGTGTTGGCTAGTCGGATGGAGGCGAATAATCCTCCCGGGACGTTTCAGGTCCACGCCGGTGGCGGTACATTGTTGTCGTGGATTAATGCGGGATATATGGCTCCGTTGAATTCCCTGTACAAACAGCAGGGGTGGTACCAGGATTTCCCCAAGAGCCTGCTTAAAATGTTGACCGTGAAAGGCAACATTTACGCGGTACCCGTGGACATGCAACGATCAAACGTCCTCTGGTATAACCCAGCCATCTTCAAGAAATATAACTTAACCCCTCCGACCACCTTTTCCCAGTTCTTTGCCGACGCTAAAGTTCTAAAAGCGCATAACATTACCCCGCTCGCGGTGGCGAACCATGGCAACTGGGAAACCACGCTACTCTATAGTGATGTGCTACTCGGCACTCTCGGCCCGACTCAATATGAAAACCTGTTAACCGGAAAAGCGGGAACGTCCTGGACGTCACCGGGAGTGGTGCAAGCCACCAAAACATTTCTGAAGATGATGCAGTACGCCAATACGGACTATTCCGCCCTCCATTGGCAGCAAGCGGATCAGATGGTGGCGCAAGGTAAGGCTGCCATGAACGTCATGGGCGACTGGGCTCAAGGGTACTTCACGACAGCATTAAACCTAAAACCTGGCACGGGATTTGGTTGGGCGGCGACGCCTGGCTCGCAAGGCACATTCGCCATGGTGTCGGATGTCTTTGGGCTGCCGGCCAAGCTATCGAACAAGACCGCGACCAAGGACTTCTTAAAGGTGCTGGGATCGAAAGCGGGCCAAGATACATTTAACCCGTTAAAAGGAACCTTCTCACCCCGCTTAGATGCGAATACCAGTCTATACGACGCGTATTCACGATCCGCGATGGCCTCCTTTAAAAAAGACCAGTTGGTTCTCGTGATTGGGCAGGGTGCAGCCAATCCTGGATTCACGCAAGCCTTTGAGAATGATATGGTGACCCTGTTGAGTAGTAAAAATGCCACGGCATTTACAACCGCGGTAGAAAGTGCAGCACAATCCAATCCACTGTAAGATGTGATAAGCCGGGACTGGGCTCGTAGCTATCGGGCCCGGTCGTCCGGCTATAGATAGGGGGGTCACCGTGGCACAAGAAGTGTTGCCCGTCAAAGCGCCGAAAACCTCAAAACCCTTGAGGCGTCGACATCGAACCGGGGATAGTTGGATGCCTATCCTGACCTTGGCGCCGTCGATAGGACTCTTGGCGATCTTCGTTTACGGGTTCATCGGGTGGTCGGGTTACGTGTCATTCACCAATTGGAATAGCTTTATTCCTACGTTGACCTGGGCGGGTTTTCGGAATTACGTCACGGTGTTGACGTCGTTTCGGTTCCAATCCGACTTGCGCAATATTTTCTTTTTCACCATCTTATTTATCTTAGGGGTTTTGGTTGTTGGACTTATCCTGGCGCTCCTCATTGACCAAAAAATACGCGCTGAAAGCTTATTTCGTAGCATCTTCATTTTTCCGATGGCGATTTCCTTTGTCGTCACCGGTGTCATCTGGTCGTGGTTATTAAACCCGACTACCGGTGTCAACCTGATTTTAAAATCCCTCGGGATTCCGGGCCCGCAATGGTTTTTAAGCACACGCTTTGTTCCAACCATTCATCTGGGTCAGCTGAGCATTGGCATTCCCATCGCGTTATTGGCGGTTGTGCTGGCAGCGGTATGGCAAATGTCGGGATTTTCCATGGCCGTGTACCTGGGGGGACTGCGTGCGATTCCGGAAGAGCTTAAAGAAGCGGCTCGGATGGATGGGGCCAGTGCCTGGCGCACCTTTTGGTCGGTAATTTTTCCTAATTTAAAAGGCACCACGGCGACGATTGTCGTGGTCGAGGCAGCCGCATCGCTCAAGGTGTTTGGGCTCATCTATGCGATGACGGGTGCAGGTCAGGACTTTACGACCGACATGCCCAACTTGAATATGTTTCAGACGACATTTTCCGGCGATGCTTTTGCCCAAGGCGCCGCTATTGCGATGCTGCTGTTGCTATTGATGGCGGCATTCACCGTGCCGTATGTGTTGTCGGTTCTGAGAGGAGAGCGCTGACCATGGTCATGAGACGTATCAATCGGACGTTGGTGTATGGAGCCCTAATCGTGGCGGCGATTCTCTATTTGTTGCCCGTCTATGTTGTGGTCATAACCAGCCTAAAAAGTAATGCCTCCGTGAGTTTAGCCCAAATGTGGAACTTTCCTACACACGCCAGTTTTGCCAGTTTGCGGGCCGCCTGGGCTCAACTGGCCCCTAACTTTGGTAATAGTTTTTACTTAGCGATTCCGGCCACACTGTTCTCAGCGGCGTTAGGCGCGTTAAACGGGTATGCGCTTACCAAGTGGAAATTCCGGGGCGCCAACGTCCTGTTTTTTGTGATCTTGATGGGCCTCTTTATCCCCTACCAAAGTGTGTTGATCCCGTTGTTGCGCGTGATGGATAGCCTCGGCTTGTATAACTCGATTCCCGGACTCATCTTGGTGCATACCGTCTATGGGATTCCCATTACCACGCTGATTTTCCGCAATTTCTATTCGCTGATTCCCGATGATATTTTAGAAGCGGCAAAAATTGATGGCACCGGCTATTGGGGAATTTTTCGCCACATTATTCTTCCTCTCTCCATGGCAGGGTTTGTCGTGGCAGGGATCTGGCAATTTACCCAGGTTTGGAACAACTTTCTCTTTGCCGTTTCGCTCACGAATCCTCCCAACCAACCGGTCACGGTGGCGTTGGTGAATATAGCGGGAAGCCAGACGGTGCAGTGGAACGTGCAGATGGCTAGCGCTCTTTTGGTTTCTTTGCCCACCTTAGTGGTGTACATTGTACTCGGGAAATACTTCGTGCGAGGACTCTTGGCAGGAGCCGTCAAGGGATAGCAGGGGAGGGTTCAATGGAGATGCTATGGGAGCTATTAGAACAAGAACGCCTAATTGCGATTGTACGCGCATCGACCTATGAAGAGGGCATGCGGCAAGCCGAAAAATTCATGGCGGGTGGGGTACGGATCTTGGAAATATCGTGCACCACGCCCAATGCTTTTAGCCTGATCAAAGCCGTGCAAAGAGAGGGTCTCTTGGTGGGGGCGGGGACGGTTTTATCGCAAGATGTCGCCACCGGCGCTATGGAGGCCGGTGCGGAATTTTTGTTGGCACCAAACTTTTCACAGGAGGTGTATCGGGTCTCTGATCGCTATGGGATACCCTATATTCCCGGAGTGTATACGGCGAGTGAGGTGGCCCGCGCCTTGGGGGCCGGGATTTCGGTGCAAAAGCTGTTCCCGGCGGTTACCGGCGGGATGAGTCATCTTAAGGCCCTCGCGGACCCATTTCCCACGGTGAGGTTTGTTCCGACTGGGGGCATCACCACATCGAATGCCAGTGAATGGATTAAGGCAGGTGCCATGGGTGTCGGGATGGGGGGAGCTTTGGCTCGACTGGATCCTCGGACTATAGGGGACGTGGTGGCAGAGTTAAGGCAGATTCGTCGATGAGTCGTGTGTTAACGGTTGGAGAGGCTTTAGGCCTGTTCAACCCGAAGAGGAAGGGCCCAATTATGGGGGGATCAGAACTCGAGATGAGGGTGGCCGGGGCCGAGATGAACGTGGCCATTGGCCTCAGTCGGCTAGGGATTCCGGTCGAATTCTGGGGGGCCGTGGGGGAGGATCCGTTAGGGCGCATCATTCGATCCACTCTCAAGGCGGAAGGCGTTGGGGTGAGCCACCTTGACCCTTTGCCACACCCTACCGGCCTTTTCCTTAAGGAATGGTATGGGCTCGAAAACGAACCCAGCGTGTATTACTTTCGGTCGGATAGTGCGATGCGGCGTTGGGGCCTCCCTTCCGATTTTGGCACCCGATTAGAGGGGATCACCTGGCTTCATCTTTCGGGGATCACCTGGATGCTTACCAAAGCTATCGCCGAGGACTTGTGGCGTCTGTCCCAGCATTTCCAGCAGGATTCGCGAATGCTGTCACTCGACTTTAACGTCCGTCGAAAATTGGCCTCGGCTCAAGAATGGGGCGCCACAATGCGCC
>JAJYPK010000239.1 GCA_021795465.1 Bacillota bacterium | reverse complement strand
GTATCGCTCATAACCTCCTGAAGCAGACCGCCCTCCAAGGATGATCGGGGGGCCTTTTTGCCCTTCGCATGGTGTCTCCCTATCCCACCTACCAAAGAAGGGGCCGCCCCTTTTGAGACAGCCCCGATACAGCAGCTCCGATCCTCGACGCCCGGAGGGGATCTTCTGCCCGACGCAGAGGAAGCTCCGGCCTTCAGTTATCTTAAGCCGGAAGCTGAAAATTGTTGCTACAAGCCGCCCCATTCCTCGTAGACGTTTCTATGACGAAGATTCTGGTACCAAAATCGCCGCGTCTTGTGGGCGTGATGGATGCAAAAATTGATCAGCTAGCGTTCCGAATTTAGTCGGTCTTCGTGCGGCCCCCGTTGTGACAGCTGCCCGTACAGCACCTCAATTTGGCGCCGTAACTCGCGGTTTTCTTGCTCTAATCGCCGCACCCGTTGTTTGAGGGTCTCCAGCATGGCCGTCTTCGAGGGATCCGATGCTGCTGTATATGGGGCTTGGTACGGTCCCGATCTTTGATCCCGGAGTTCCATAATGCGTCGCCGCACGTCCGGTTGACGATACAGCCAGGCCGTCGATACCCCGGCTACTTCATGGACGCTTTGAAAGGTAATCGCTCGGCCTTCTTTTAACAACGTCCGAATCGCCTCGTCGGTGCGCTGGAGCGCGGTTTGGTGGCGCTGGATGGCGCTCTGGCGTAACCCCTCGACGTTACGTCGGTGCATGAGTCTCCTCCTGTTCCACTGCGGCAATTATCTGCTCCAGGTTCGTTTTCACGCGGCGGTTGACCTCGATTTGTCGGGCCCATTGGTGGGTTTCAGCGATGTCCAATAGCCGCTCCGTTTCGGCCAACTGCTTCCGATGTTGGGGCAGAAACTGGGCATCCGTGCGGAAGTGGGCACAGGTTAAACAGGCGTTGGCATGCGGGCAAGAACTGGCTAGCACCGGTAGGCCACAATAGCCATTGGGCAAGGCTTGCGCCAGGATGTTGTGCTTCAGCCATTGCAAATCGCTGCGGTTGACGTCCTCTTGGGGTTCGCGGATTTTCCCGTGGACATCCACCATCTTGCCATGAAATGCCGCGAAAGCGGTTTTTAATGTGTGGTCATGCAGATGGGCGTAGCGGTTCGTCATTTCCGGCGATTCATGGCCGAGAAACCGCTGGATGATATGCTGGGGCACCCCGTTATTGATCATGCGGGTTCCGACTGTATGCCGGAACTGATGGGATTGAAAGCGAAACAATGCTCCGGCCGCATTTTTGATTTGATGGTGATACGCCAGCTTGTTCAGCGCCTCGACAAACGTGCGTTGCTTGAACGGTTCGCCGTTGCGCCGCGGGAAGAGATAGGGGGTCCGGTCGCCCCAGGCCGCTTCGACCGTCTGTTGCTGCGCTCGAATGACGGCGACCACCTCGGGGGTCACCGGGATGGTGTGCTCCTTTTTCATTTTGCCTTGGTAGTACCGCAAGAATGCATCCCCACTCGTGTCGTGGATGATGCAATCTCGCGGCAGGGTGCACAGTTCACTAATGCGCATGCCGCATTCCTGCAAAATGAGCACCATCCGTTGACTATCCGACGGCAGATCGTCCAGATGGCGGTTCAGTTGCTGGATCACGTCTTCCGGAATATATCTTGGGGCCGGTTCGACCGAACGGGGGATATCCTCGGAATAAATCAGGCGCTGTGCGGGCACGGGAGCCCATCCTTCGCGGGCCGCCAACTCCAAAAAGGTTCGTAGCTGAGTCAGGCGCATTTTTTTCGACCGATTGGATAGCGAGCTGGCCTGCAAGTAGCCTAAATAGTCAAGAATCAGGGGGCGGTCGATCTCTTGTGGAGCGATAGGCCGTGCACGACGACGCAAAAACCGTCCAAACCACTTTAATGCCAGGAGGCGATTCTGACATTCCGGAACCGAATTGGTGGCCAGACTGTAGCGAATGAAGCGTTTACCGACCGTGCACAACCAGTCAGGAGCTAGATCAGTAAAATTCAAGGTGTATCCCGTTCGCGAATCGTTGATGGAAAGTCCCAGTTTTCTGACGTCCCAGACCGATTTCTCGTATTCCTCTCGCAGATCATAAACGTCTTCGATGATTCGGTACAACTGACGCAAAATAGACAGCGTCGGATCGTCTTTAGGATAGACCCGTACGGTCTGGCTCCCATCCAACCGTTTATCTACTAGTTTCTGTGCGATTCCCTTCGTCGTGAGATACGTCCGAAACGACACCAGAAGTTTCGCCAGGTCTTGTTCAACCAGTGACTTTGTACAAATGGCTGACGTGTTCAGCCACTCCATCAGCACCTGTAACTGGTGCGCTCGACTTGCGTATTGCGGTGCCCATTCCCCTCGCTGAAACTTGTGCCACACCGCATACTTCAGCTCGTGGTTAATGGGGGTAAATCGACAGATAAATCGAATGCGATACCGCACGGTCGCGGTTTCCAGCAAAGGGCACTCCTGCATATCCCATTCATCTTGGGCCCAAAAACCGGTTAATTGGTTGATTAACTCCCCTTGCCGCTGAGCAGACCAAACCGCGGATATCATGGCGTCGAGTGCTCCTTTCGGGTCGCCTGGTACTGCTGAAACGCCTGTTTGAGATCTTCATCATTCAAATGGGCATAGGTCGAAATGGTGGTTTGAATTTGGGCGTGTCCTAGGCGTTTTTGCACCCACGCGGCATCCCAGCCGGCTCGCAGCAATTCCGTGGCATGCGTATGACGCAACATATGAGGCCGGATAACGATCTGAGTTTCGCGACTGAGGCGGGCAAACAGATCGCGAACGGCCGGATACGTGAGCGGTTGGCCACGGGCTCCGCCCCACAGATTGACAAACACATAGTCGCTGTCGATGCCATCCCATTCGTGGACCAGGTAATCGGCATAGAGAGCCATGAGGTCCGAGGAGACCGCCACCGCCAAGGGCTCCCGCCGCTTGGTGCGAGCCCCATGGACATTGTCTGCATGGGGCACGATGCGAATCGTATTGTCCCAGGATTCGATATCGGCATGACGGAGATTTAAGGCTTGTCCAATCCGCATTCCGGTTTCATACAGCAATGCGACTAAAAATCGATCCCGCCGGTGCCGGCAGTGATCCAGAATCCGGCCAACTTGGTCTGCCGTTAAGGTTTTCGGGATCTTATGCGGCGCTTTCAGCTTAATCAGCCGAGCCTGGGACGGACGGGTTTTGGTGATATGGTGCAAAAAGCCTTTGTATCGCCGTGCCCCATATTGCACCTTCATCCCAGGGATTTCTTCGACACGCCCCACACGGGCGTGGAAATCATAGAACGCCGACACGGCCGAGAGGACAGCGTTGATGGTCGCTTCGGTGCGTTGGGCTTCCGTACTCTGCATCGGCCGTGTGCCCGGCTGGGGATGACGCAACCAGGCCACAAACTGAGCCAACGTCTCCAAGCCCGCCGTTCGCCAATCTTGATGGGTATCCTTCAAAAACTCCCAAAAGAGTTTGAGGTGATGCGCATACGCACGAATGGTGTTGGGCGATGCCTCGATATTCTGCAAAAAGGCAAGGTACTCCTCAATTTCAGGGACGGGAAGAAAATTTTCTCCCACGACGGTCCATGAGACGTGATCGCCACCCTC
>JAJYPK010000075.1 GCA_021795465.1 Bacillota bacterium | reverse complement strand
CTATAGGCTGTAATATTTTGAGTACCTGCCTCAGCCACCTTTTCGCGCTCACCAGGTTTGTTGACGCGGCGGCGAATGCCTGCCAAATGTTGTATTTGAAACTGAGGTTCCGCATTATTAAATTGGTACCCAACTTGTCGATGATAAGAAGAGGGAGCAGAAGCCTCCATTTGCACCAAATTATCTGGTCGATTGTCAAAGTGATTATGATTCTTATGGTGGACGACAAAGCCGCTCGGCAGATCACCATTAAGCGACTCCCATATCCGAAGGTGCGTCATGCGATAGGTGCCTCGTCCGCGACTGCAACTCTCATGCCCATCCCTCGTTTGCCAGCGACGGTAAAGTGGCATCAAGCCTTCATTGAAGGATAGATCTCTCGCCTCTTTATAGCCTCCGTCCACAAGCATAAATGGATGATCTGGGGTACAGACAATTTCTTCACCACCAGACACCGTCACCTTAACCAACGGCGCATTTTCCCTCGTTTTCAATGCGATAGCCTTCCCCGGCACAATGCTCAAATCGGCATTTAACGAATATACCCAAAAAGGATCGCTAGTCTCTGCTAATTCGACCAGGGTTTTCTGGCTCCCGTCAAGAAGAGGGATCTTAGTTTCACCCACGAAGCATCCCAAGTCGACTCCCACCGCCGCAGGAACTATCGCGCCTCGTGTCGGGATCACACTCCCCACCGTCGCCCCTTTCCCCCAATGGACATCGGGCATGATCGCAATATGTCCCCCCAAAATCGGCAGTGTCGCCATGGCCTGGATCTGATCAGAGGCTTGAGACTCAATCGGAGTCTCTTCGGACACCCACATTTTCACGTTCTCCATGTTCCTTGTCTCCTTCCATGGCCCATACCACGACAATACCAAAAAACACCGGAAATGTGACAGTCACAATTTCGCCATACTAAAGGCCAATGCCTCGGTCACTTTCACGCGTGAGGCCATTGCGGTACACGCGTTTGTGAGACCAATCGGCTTCGTCAAGCCAAACGGCCACGGATGACGGTCAGGTCAGACTCCGCAGATACTAGAATAGCCGGCATCCCGCATGGGTCGCACACGGATCGTGTGAAGGAAACGCGGTGATGATGTGATTAGAGAGTGGGTAGAGTTTCGGCGGCATATCCGGTATCTTCGCGAGTTAGCGGGGCGTCCTGTTCATACAGGTCATGGTCGAGGCCCATTCGTTCCAGTCGGCCCACGTGGCGGTGGTCCAATGTTGCTCTTCGAGGCAGGTGATGATAGACCGCAATTCAAGCCTGGGGGTCCTCCTCGAAGTATTGTAGGTTAAGCATCCAGCGTCGAAACCTTCTTCCAGAGATGGGTTTACGGATGCTCGACCCTGAACCGTATGGACACCTCTCGACATATACCTCTCTCCATTGACTTGTCAGCCACTGTGTGTGAATCCCGCGTGGCAGGGGTCACACCACATGCAACTGTTCCAAGACGACTTGGGGTGATTTTGCACGATGCCGCCCCACGCATCCTTCTTTTTGGGTCTTGATGAGTAAACTGTCCCCCTTCGGACAAGCTTTACAGGCCGAGGTCGCGCCGAACAAAGGGGAACTGGAGCAAACGCCATCCGATGCGCCGGGGTGTTAGCCAAACAAAATGCGCGCCGTTTTTCCGGTTGGCCATCATCCGCCGCACCATGTCTCGCGCCACCGGGAGCGGCCTATCGCCCACGATACGAAGGGCCGTGCGAAATTGTTCCGTGTCGGGGAATCGACCGGCAGAATCGCGCAACAAATCCGTCACCATCATGCCCGGCCGCAACAGACCGACGCACACCGGCGTGGCGGTGGCTTCGTGCATAAGCGCCTTGGTGAAATGAGCGACCGCGCGTTTCGATGTGCCGTACAGATTCAGTCCCCGGTGCAATCTGCCGTTACTGCCGAACCCCTCCACGTTGAAGATCTGCCCACCCCCCTGGCGCAACATGCCGGTCATGGCAACCTGGGATCCAAAAATAACGCCGAGCAGATTCGTCCGCACGACGTGTTCAACATCCTCCTCATCTAGGTCCCAAAGCGCATCCCCAGACTGGCGCACCCCCGCGTTGTTCACCCAGACGTCCACTCCGCCAAACCGGGCGGTCGCTTCATCCCAGACCGCCTGCACCGCCACCTTGTCGTAGACATCGCAGACCAGTCCGGTCACGCGTCCTAACGCTCCCGGCAGCATCGACAAGGAAGCCGTGGTGCTCTCGATCCGCGCCGTGTCCCTGCCGCACAGAACCACAACGACCCCCTGCTCAAGAAACGCCTGGGCCAAGGCATAGCCAAATCCCCGCGAACCGCCGGTGACAACCACAGCGCCCATCCCGTCACCCCCGTCTATCTCACCATCCTCCGATTCGGCCCAGGAACCGCAGATCACATCCATCCGACGTTCGATTTCCTCGTCCGTCAGATCATACTTCCGCGAACTGCGCTCTCGAAGCCGGTCGGACAGATGCATGCCTCGCGTTTCCCGGTGCCACAAGTAGCTCACCAGGCGGTGCCGTCGAGGATCAGGTTCTGCCACTGACTACCGAACCCGATCCCGACCATCCTCGCCCCAATTTCGAAAGATCGGGGCGTCCTGATCCTCCGCATCATCATACACCATAACCGCTTACGGCTCCCACTTTTGCTCTTGCCCGCGCCTGACCAACACGTCTCAACAGTAGTCTAGGCGACTTGGTCAGCAATCAAATAGAGACCAGTACTTCCCATTTCGCAGCCTCTCATCGTCAAGCACCCGTTCCCGGATGTCGTCGGGTAGTTGTAGACGTTGCCACTGGCACTCCTGACGACCAGCCTCATCACGTTCATCTTCAGGAGCCGCCGCACGTACGGCCCTGATCGCGTAGGCCGCTGCACCCAATTCGTGAGTAGCGACATGGGCCACCGCCACAGCTTGCCCGGCAGCGTGAGCCGATTCCCTCGCAGCACCAGACACCTCTTTTGCCGCGGCGTGAGCTGCAAAGGCGGCCTTGCGTGCTTGAGTCATGGTGACTGCTCCCCGAGCCCAAGCGTGACCCAGTTCAATCGCTCGCCGTGGACGCTCGTCATTTGGTTGTGTTTGTTCGAAGAAATGTAGCACATGTTCCGCGCAGTCGGCGGCCCATATGGCAAGAAGATAATGATCCGCCGCTTGCAAGATTCCCCCGCGGCGTATAGTGATGAATCTAGGGTCCCGGATTTCGCGGAACATGATTTGTTTACCCATGTCATAGTTTCCTTCCATATAGTTACATCTCAAAATGGCGCCATCAACGTACGTTGCCATACCCCATTATCCCGATCGAGACAGCAACCGACTCTACTCCGGTGGGGCAGTATCTCAACGCCGCTAGGTCTTAACTTAGGAAGCCGCAACCGGCTTGGTGGTAGTCTCGCTATCGAATTGGCTCAGATAAAGGCTTGCGTAGAAGCCTTTTTGTGCTAACAGTTCCAGATGCGTGCCCTGTTCGATCACGCGACCGTGATTCATCACCAGGATAAGATCTGCATTCTTTATCGTGGAGAGGCGATGAGCAATGACGAAGCTGGTACGACCCTCCATAAGATGGTGCATAGCCTCCTGGATGAGTACTTCGGTTCGGGTATCCACGTTACTGGTGGCTTCATCCAGAATCATGATGGCGGGATCTGCCAAGATAGCGCGCGCGATCGTGAGCAGTTGGCGCTGGCCTTGGGAAATATTTGAGGCTTCTTCATTGAGCACCGTGTCGTAGCCATCAGGTAAGGTGCGGATAAAATGGTCGGCCCGAGCCGCTTTGGCTGCCTCAGTGACCTCGTCCTCGCCGACGTTATGCCTACCATAAGCAATGTTGTCGCGAATCGTACCGTGAAATAGCCAAGTGTCCTGCAGGACCATCCCAAAGGCGTGGCGTAGACTCCTACGCGGCACACGCCGGATGTCTCTGCCGTCCACCGTAATCCGGCCCAGATTAACATCGTAAAAGCGCATCAATAAATTTACCAATGTCGTTTTTCCAGCCCCTGTGGGCCCAACGATGGCCACCGTCTCCCCGGCCTTAATCCTAATATTCATGTCAGAAATCAGAGGCTCTTCCGCCACGTACTGAAAATTCACCGCGTCAAATTCAACATCGCCTGACACCCGGTCTAATCCGAATTCGAGGTCCGTATCGTTGGTTTCCTCGGTCTCGTCCAAAATCTCAAAGACCCGTTCTGCCGATGCCAATGTCGATTGGATGACGTTGGAGATACTGGCGAGTTGCGTGATGGGCTGGGTAAATTGGCGAGCGTACTGTATAAATGCCTGAATATCCCCGATGGGAAGGCTACCGCGCGTCACTAAGATCCCGCCGATAACGCTCACCAGGACATATCCCAGATTGCCAATGACGTTCATGAGAGGCATGATAATGCCGGTCACAAACTGTGCTTTCCAGCTAGAGTCGTATAAGCGTTGGTTAATCTCGTTGAACGTCTCTAGCGATTGTGGTTCGCGACCATACGCTTTAACAATGAGATGTCCGGTATACATCTCCTCGACGTGACCATTGAGCTCCCCGAGCCTCTTTTGGCGTTGACCGAAATAGGTCTGAGACCGTTTAGCAATCACCTTGGTGACGAAGAAACTCAGGGGCAAGGTCAGCACAGTTACTAACGTCATTAGCGGGCTGATGGTCAACATCATGACAATGACCCCAATAAAGGTGATGCTCCCGGTGATGGCTTGGGTCAAGCTTTGTTGGATCGTCGAACTGATGTTGTCAAAATCGTTAACAAAGCGACTCAGCACATCCCCATGGGGATGGGTATCAAAATACTTTATAGGGAGTCGCCCCAGTTTGTCCATCACATCGCGTCTTAATGTGTAGACCGTCCGTTGAGCCACGCCCGCCATTACATACTGTTGAACGTAACTGAAGATCGCACTAAAGATGTAAAGAGCCGCTAAAAAAGCTAAAAGGTCTAGGATCTTGGGAAAGTTAACCCCGCCTCCAGGGAGTCCTCGCAGTCTTTGAACATAGCCTTCAAAAATATCCGTCGTGATGTTCCCCAAGACCTTTGGACTAATTATGCTGAAAACCGTACTCGCGACCGCCGCCACCGCCACCACGACGAGCCAAAGCGCTTGATGGCGAAAATAAGCCGCAAGCCGAAAAAAGGTACCTTTAGCATTTTTTGCTTTTTGTACGGGCATGCCAAACCCGCCCGAACCTCCCCATCCCCCAATCGGTCCCCGGCCGCCGATCGACGAGTCCGAACGCTCGCTTTGGCTCATGCGGTTTCCTCCTCGGATCGTTGCGACGCCACAATTTCCTTATAGACATGTGAGGATTCCAAGAGGGCCGCATGGGTGCCAACGCCTACGATACGGCCCTCTTCCAACACGATGATTTGGTCAGCCTCCATGACGGTGCTGACTCGTTGGGCCACGATTAAAAGGCTCGCCCCTTGTAACTCCTGTTTTAACGCGTGTCGTAGATCCCGCTCCGTCCGATAATCCAACGCTGAAAAGCTGTCGTCGAAAATGTAAATTTCCGGATTCCTAACAATGGCCCGTGCTATTGATAGTCGCTGTCTTTGTCCACCAGAAAGATTGCTCCCACCTTGCGAGATCATAGAAGGGAATCCTTGCGGGAGCTCTAAGACAAAATCTGTCGCCTGGGCTACATCGGCTGCATGGCGCACCATTGCGTCCGATGCATCTTCTTTTCCATAGCGAATATTATCAGTAACGCTCCCGGTAAAAAGGGTCGCACGCTGCGGCACAAACCCAATCTTAGCGCGCAATGCCGTTTGGGACAAATCCCGAACATCGATACCGTCCACCCGGACACTGCCCCTATCGACATCGTAAAACCGGGGGATGAGGCTAACCAACGCGGTCTTCCCGGAGCCAGTGCCACCGATAATAGCCGTAGTTTCGCCTGGACGCATGGTGAAAGACACATCCGCGATCGCTGGTTCCTCAGCCCCGGGATAACTAAAGGTGACATGTTGAAACTCGACTAATCCTCGTACTTGGCCCGGAACCAGGGGATTGTCGGGGTCGGTGACTTGAGGCCTTATAGCTAAGACCTCGTTAATGCGAGCCGCCGACGCCTGCCCCCGCGGGATCATAAAAGCCATCATGGAAACCATCATGACCGCAAACATAATTTGCATAACATATTGGATAAACGCCATCAAGCTACCGATCTGGAGTTGGCCACTATTTACGCGGAGGCTTCCAAACCACACGATGGCAATGGTTGACAAGTTGATAATCACCATCATCAAGGGCATTAGGGCCGCCATCATTTTGTACACCCTAACCGAGACGTCAGTGAGACCTTGATTGGCTCCATCGAATCGATCGATTTCATCCTCCGTACGATTAAAAGAGCGAATCACTCGAACACCGCTTAGATTTTCCCGTACCACACGGTTGAGATTGTCCACCTTGGTCTGCATCGCGCGAAATAGCGCAATGCCATTACCTAACACCAAATAGATGACCAAACCGAGCACGGGCATCACCACCACGATAATCCACGACAGGCTGGCATCCGTATAGACGGCCATGATAATTCCCCCGATTGCGGTCAAAGGGGCGATCACCATCATTCGCAGCATCATATTAACCAATTGTTGAACTTGCATGATGTCGTTATTGGTCCGCACAATGAGCGATGATGTACCAATTTGATCAAATTCTTGTAAAGTAAATTGAGTCACATGACCAAACACGCGTGTTCTCAGAATCTGCCCAAACCCCGCCGACGATTTTGATGCATAGAGATTCGCACATACCGCACCACCCCCCCCAAGGACCGTTACCACAAGCATGAATCCGCCAATGCGCACAATATAACCGATATTTCCTTTAATAATGCCGGTATCCACGATATCCGACATCAAATTAGGCAAGTAAAGACTCGATAAGGTTTGCAAGAACGTCAGAACCAGGACCCATGTCACAAGCCTGCGGTAAGGTTTCAGATACGTGGTCATCAACTTGAGCAATACCGTCATTCCTCTCGCGCCAGTCTTCTCTATATAACGAATGTGTCGGCACACAATTTCATCCCGGTCATTAAGGCCGTCCGTCGGAGTCGGTCGAATGTGGGTTTGTTTCTAAGAAGAATTCCATCCACGCAAGAAGCCTTCCGAACAGAAGCTAGCGTCTCAACACCGCTCCCAGATGAGGGGTTTTTGTTCCCCGTTCCAGCTACCACTAACACCATACCATACCGCGGAACACCACATCGTTCAATCAGGTTCCGACCGACATTGGCACGGTGAAATCCACTACCATGCCTGTTGACCTTAATATTGTTGCCAAGATGTACGATAATTTGTTTGGTCATTGCAGGATTCCTCTCTCTTCGTCTCCACCTCACGACCCCCGGCCTCACCTTATCATTTGAGTTTCGCACCTCGAAATCCCCACATATATAACGGGGGCCAACACTGCAAAATCCGCACGAATACAGGTTTTTCAGTATTATGGGAGAGTTATCAATCGGGGAAACGCGACCGAGATCAAAAACGTGCTCGATGAATACCAATGGTCAATCAACGCCATGATATTCTTCGGGGTGTGGGAACTTTCAAACTGAATTTCATCCTTAACCATTGTTCCCACATTCTCTCACCACACACCTTCCTTTTCCGCAGGGCGATGCCTCAGACCCTTACCAACCCATGGCACGAACTACCAGGGTTGAGAGTCCGGCCCCGAGACTCGGAGGTGATGAGTTCAATCGGTCCCTCAATCAATCAAAAGTCGTGGTTCCCTATGGCATTTACTATAGGTCAATTTTTGCCTTATAATAGATGATATTCAGACGAAGGAGTGGGCGCAATGGAAATATTGTTCCCTAAAGGTCATGTCTTAGCGTCCAATGACGTCTTTGAACGGCAGGGTTTTGTCCGGGATGTGACACTCCGTCTTTATTCCGGGGATAGCGTGATGCTAGCCAGTCCCCGGCGAATGGGTAAAACCTCCATCGCCTTTGAAATCCTCCGCCGATTGGCCAACGACGGGTGCTATGTACTCGACTTGGATCTCTTTCACGTGACGTCCCTTGAGGATTTCGCCGTTCAATTGATGGCCCGCGTCGTCAGTCTCCGCTTCGGTCCCTTGCAAAAATTCACGCATACCCTGCGTGAACTGTACCGGATCCTAGAACGTGCCGATGTCGGGGTCAAAATTCAAGACTTAGAGATTCATACCCGTCTCAACCCTACCACCCCGGACGCCAACGAAATCATCGATGCGGCCTTATCAACACTGGAGACCATCGCGCAGAAGGATCAGAGACGCGTAATCGTGTTGTTTGATGAATTTCAAGAAATGGAACGGTTGGGCGGTACTTTACTCTTAAAACGGATGCGTTCCATCATGCAACAACACATGGGAACTTCTTATCTATTTCTTGGGAGTGAACCGTCGTTACTACAGACCTTGTTTGCCGATCGACGCCAGGCGTTCTACCGATTTGCCACCATGTTGCATCTGCCCCCGATTCCCGAAGACGAATGGGACAGTTACATCACTCGCAAGTTCGCTCATGTAGGCATGACCATCTCCCATGATGCGATTTCCTTGTTGATGGAGAACACCGGCGGTCATCCTTTTTGCGTGATGGTGGCCCTGGGGGAAAGTTATTACGGGGCCACCATAGGACAGCGTACGAGTATCGACATTGCTGGCATGTTTGAAGGTTTATCTCAAACCGCTCTCACATTAGAACCAATTTATGAGGAATTGTGGCGACAAATCCTGGCGGTCCGCGGTGGGGCGACGGTTACGCGACAAGTCGCCTTCGCTCGACCACCATACCATGGGATCAATGCGACCACGGCACGACGAGCCCTAAAGAAACTACGAGACCTATCCATCCTGCAAAAGAAGGGCCGAGGCGAATACCTTTTCGTAGAACCTATGTTCCGGCAATGGATTGTTCGTCATATCCACGACTGATCGCCAAGGCTTGGCACCAGGCAACAGAATCTTTGCAACAAACTGAAGGCCGGTAGTTACTCGTGGGCAAATTTCCTTTCTTGCGGGATTGCTTCTGTCTCCGCGCTGTCCCTCACTTAAAGCCCGCTACTATCGCTCGTGGACTCCGGCTGACCTTCAATTGCGGCCTCGCCCGCTATAGATGGCTCGTCGGGCCATTAACGGCATCCTCTTCACAATCTCCCAATATGGTAACTTGAGTTTCGGTGCCGTGGGGCTAGCAAGGTTCGCGGCACCACCGCCGGCGAACAAATCCTGTGTTGCCGGGGTGGGTAGGCTTATCTTGGCGCACCGAACCCCAAGTGGTAAGATCAAAGCCTTTCATCCCTATTGACATCCTGATGCCTGGAGGTTTCCCGATGGACTCATCGTCCCCACCGTTCCGCTATTATCTTGGATGCATTCTGATCGGAGCCGAAATTGTGCTCGTGGAGAACGCTTCGCATATTGCGAGTGGAGGAGTGGGTGGACTGAGCATTGCCATCAACGCCTGGATCCCGCTCGGAGTCGGCGTTCTTAATCTCCTTATCAAAGTCTTGTTATTCCTCATCGTCTGGTACGCCACAGGCCGTCGCACGGCCCTTTGGACAGCAATATCCGCACTGTTAGTTGGAGGTTCGGCCTGGGCGTTCCAATGGTTACCTCTCCCATTTCACTGGCCGCTCTGGTTGGCGTTTACCGTTATTGTCACCGTCGGCTATCTTCCGACCGGACTCGTTATGTCACGCGGATATTCGTCCGGAGGGTTTTCGGCCGTGGCGCAAGTCTTGGTGACAAAGCGCCATATTCCCATCTGGGTCACCATGTCCGTCTTAAACGCCGTGTCCATCGTTTTAATGACCCTCGCCTACGGAAATCTGGCGGGACTCCTGACGCTTTTCGCCACACTGTGGCAGGGCCCGTCCATCGAATTTTGGACCCGATGGACCCGGCGCGTCTTAGACGGCCATCCCGCAATCAGGCACTCAGCCTAGAGCCAAAGGGCCTTCGCTCGATCGCGAAGGCCCTTTGGCGTAATCTCGACGGGGATGATAACCACCGTTTGGAGGTCCTCAGCCCCCGAAAAAGTCCTGATCGCAGCGACCCAAGGGTGCCGAGATTACAGGTGACGCGGGGACACGACCTCAGAGCCCGCACGTTCGCTCCGCGTCGTCGTCAAGGCAGAGCGGCCGATGAGCCAGGGGCTGAACGGCGTCTTCCCAATTAACCCCATTCCTAACATGGAGATGCTCACCAATAGAATGACAGTAATGGCATCCAGGAGGTACGACGGACTATAGAGATAGAATTTAGACAAGAGCCAGGCCCACCACTCCAAGATCATCGGATGGACTAAATAGATCCCAAAACTTAGATCGGCAATCCGCTTGATGAGCTGACCATAGTGTGGCTGGGTCTGTCTTCGCGTCTCATACCGGATACCAATAGCCGATAGCAAGACAATAATCATCATCGACCATGGCACCATGGCAGGCTGTAGAACGGCATCACCCATGGCCATATTATGCCCGAGATACGTTTCCAGAAAAAATTCCGCTAACATCACCCCGGCAGCCATGGCTGTCCAGGTGAGCACCGTCCGAAAATGCGTCGCCAACCATTGACGGATCGCCTGCCAATGCACGGCGCCAACACCCCCCATGACAAAATAGAGGGTATAAGTCCACACTTCTTCTCCCATATACGTATTAAGCCCACCCGCGTGCGGTCCGATTCCATATTGGTCGTACGTCATGAGAGCCAACTGAAACACGACCGCAGCTCCCAGGACCCACCACGGATGCTTTTTAGCCACGCGCATTAACATCAAAAATCCGGGCAAGATAAGATAAAATTGCATGGTAATCAAGAGGTAGTATAGTTGAAACCAAGCTCCACCATCCAGCAAGTTCTTGCCGTACATCAAGAAAAACGCGCCTACCCCGGCAAAGGTACCAAAGATCAGCATATAGGCGGCGCTCCATATCATGTAGGGAAACAGCACCAGCTTATAGCGCTTGATCCACACCGACTTCCACTGGAGTTTTTTGCCGAACAGTGAATAGGTTAAGACAAACCCCGTCAAAGCCATAAACGCCTCACGGGTAAAGTGCATCAATGACAACAGAGCTCCCGAGGAAATCCAGTGACCCCCATTGGCCGTATACCAGGTGGAGTGGACTGCCACCACCGAGACAATGGTTGCCGCACGTACCAAGTCCATCGCTTCCACATAGGGCTTCTTCTTAGCTTTCATCCGCACGCCCCCCATACCCGCCGGTGGACCTCTCTGCCCCACACAATCCATTGCGGCACCTCGGCGCATGCCGCATGGAGAAAACTTCTTTGATCCACGCTTGCGTTAGCGCCATATCCATACCCCCGATCCGCCTGCTGTCACTATAATCCCAAAGATGTCCGATCTAAAAGATATGTCCATCGACGATTCCTGACGGCATATCGGTCATCAGGCTGTCGGCCCTTCTACGAGTAAGTAGCCTGTCCTGCGATTGTTCGATGAAAAACCTGGTCCGAAAGCTTTCATCCTTTGACATTTTCTCAAAGAGATGGCAATTCGGCAACGTCTCAGTTTAGGACCAGCAATCGAGTCTTACTACGGAGGAACCCCACAACGGTACAAGACGTTGGCACGATGCACTCGATCCCGTTCCCCATTATACGAGGCTATCCTGAGAATGGGCTGAAAGCCCAACTCAGAGCGAGGTTCGCTTCCCAGTGCGTAATCATTCACCTTGACACGATACAGAACCAGAAGGTTCTCATATCGCGTAACGCAGTTCCACGTGGGGCTCTCATCGGGAACATTCTTCGGTCTTGGCGGTCTGAGTCAAATACTATTGGGGTACATTAGGGTGCAAGTTGGATTGTCGGTAGTGATATCTCTTACCACGCCCCCAACTCGGCTGCATGATCCGAGAGCCATCTTTTCTGCGCGGCATAGTTTGGCAAAATCGATGCTACGGCGTACCAAAACGTCGTTTGATGATGGGGATGGCGAAGGTGGGCCAATTCGTGGACCACCACATAATCCATGACGGGTTCGGGGGCTTGGACCAACCGCCAGTTTAATGCAATCAGGCCATCGGCGCGACAATATCCCCAGCGTGATTTGTACTCAGAAATCTTAAGACGTTCCGGCCCTCTACCCACAATTCCCTTATAATATTCGATGCGTGCCGGGAGCACCTCTAATGCCATTTGCCGATACCACGCAACCAACGCCGCGCGCACCATCTCTGTCTCGAGCAAAAGGGATTCTTGAGCCAGGCTGACGATAAGCTGATCATGCTCCCGATGCACGTATGACACTTTGTCCGCAGCTTGAGTGAGCGCGAGCCGGACGACATCTCCCGCCACCCAAAACGTTTCCCCATTAACGAATCTTTTTTGGACCGAGGGCGATGTCGGAGTTGGTGTCATCACGTTACGCAAAATCCACTGGGACTCTTGTAACAAAAACGGCTCAATTTGGGTCAGCGGATAGTCGATGGGAACCAGCACTTTAAGCCGCTGTTGACCGTCTACTTGGATGGCCATATAGCGACGTCGCGGACGCACCTCAATCGTATACGAAATGACGGTGGATCCAATGCTTATGGTAGGCATGGCAACATTCACCCCACCGCGGTATTATACCGAATCAGCGGTGGACTTGGCTATCATCGGAATCGCGTTTAGTTGTGATCTGACACACCTTCGAAGCTATCGCTAAATGATACAATGGGCCAGGAATGTAGCACACAATAATAGCGAATCCCCTAGGAGGCATTTCGATGGAGTCAATGGAAGTCGCCAATGGGTTGGCACAGCTACGTCAGTTCGCGGCACGCGCTTCAAATGAGGAGACCGATCGCGTCCATCTGTTGCGGCAGTGTTTTCAGATGACCGACGAAGAATGCGATATATTGTTTGCGCAAGGAACGTTCGACGTTCGCGCAGATGGTCAGCATCTCACACATCAATGGAAGTCGCTCACCGACCTCGATATCGAAGCGCGAGTGCGAGCTCTCTTGATTCGTCTAGGCTCCGATTATTCCGCACCGGCTGCGTTAAAGATTTCCATCTTCCCACTGACCGAACCAAACTGGATGGTGGACGACGACTTCCACGGCGTCTTCGGGTATGTGACAGACACGCACCACATGTTTCTCTTCGTCAATCCCGAGTCCCCTACCCTGTCCACGGGATTGGAACACACCATCGTCCATGAATACCATCACTTTTGGCGGATGGCATCCAGACCCGAAGAAGATTATACCTTACTGGACGCTTTGATCTACGAAGGATTAGCGGAACACTTTGTCAGCCACATCCTCGGACCCCAGCATGTAGGACGTTGGGCCCAGAGCTTGACGACATCCGAGGCGCACCCCGTTTGGCTTCAATTTCAGTCATGCTTGGGCACTATGGACGAGGTGGTCCGCACGGAATATTTGCTTGGAAGTCTGGTTGCCCATCCCGAGCAGTTCGAGGAATATCGGCCCATGCTCGATGCAAAACACGTGGTGACCCTAGATAGCGGGAAACCCTTCGTTCCCCAATGGGCAGGATATTCTCTCGGTTATCACCTGGTGTGCGACTACGCGGCTCGGCATCCCGACCATTCCCTGCAGGACCTCACCAAAACTTCCGCAACGGAATTTGCTTGGCCGTACACCCCTTAACGCGATTAGGCCGAGCTACCCAAATCCCCTTCCTAATCCTGTATCATCTCAGGAACCACCAGCAAACCTGGCGGTTCCTGACTAATCGTTATCCCAAAACAGAAGGTCTCTCGACCCTGCCCCGACAGTAATAACCACTGCACGGGGAAACCGCCTAGTCGTTGCGTAATGCTTCGACCGGGCGCACCTTCGCTGCGTGGTTAGCGGGCACGGCTCCCGCGAGCGCCGCCACGCCTCCTCCAAAGAGTAACCCCAATCCAACGAGCCACGGACGAACCAAAAAGAGTCCCGGTTGATGCAAAAGAACCCCTCCCAGTTGACCCAAGAGCCATCCGGCGAGATCCCCGAAGGCCCCGCCGAGAAGACCAATGATCGTGGCTTCGACGAGGAAGAGCACAAAGACGTCGCGGCGTCGCGCTCCGACCGCCCGCCACACGCCGATTTCTCGGCGACGTTCCAACACGGCCATACTCATCACCACGGCGATCATAAGACCCGCCACCGCCAAGGCGATGCCGCCCACCACCCCGAGGCCCGTTTCCACCAGACTAAACTCATGTTGGATTTGATGAATAATCGATTCGGTGGTGGTGACCCCGTAGCCTTGCTGTCGCAAATGAGTGGCGACCCCCGCCACGTCACCCAAGCTCTTAGTCACCACGATCGCGGTCTGGTAATGAATCGGGTGGCCCTTTCCTGCCAGCTGTTGTTGCCAACGTTGGGCGACGGCCGCCGGAACATAAGCCATAGCCCCAAGGTTCGGTTTGGATACCCCAGAAACCGTAAACGTTTGCCCCGCACCATGAGTGGCAGGCGCGGCGATCCCCGTCCCGCTGATGACTCCGGTCAGCGTCACATGAATGCGTCGTCCGAGAGCTTCCTTGGTGGCCTTAGGGCCCTGCAGTCCTAAGAGGCTCTTGACGAGGGTTTGTGGGATTACAATGCCGTGGGCATTACGGGGATCATGGCCCACGAGCAAGCGGGGCCGCGGCACTCCCGACACCGACGTAGGCGGAAGGTTGCCGGCCACCACGGTAGTAGCCCTGGGGCCATTCGTTCCATGAAGCAAAAATTCGCCGGTGCCATACGTCGCTCGAACGCCCGGGAACCGGTCAAAGGCACTCAGGGTCTTATTGCTGATGGGATGGATCGCCCCCGTAGTCGGGACTGCACTAAAATGGATCCCTGCCGATTGCGCCGAGGGGCTCACGGTGATCATGGTCAACGACGTGGTGCCCGTCAAGGCCCCCATCACCTTGGCCTGGAGACCCGCACCAATCGACACCAGGAGAACCATACTGGCCACACCGATCGCAATCCCGGCACCCGTCAGAATCCCCCGTCCCAGACGTCGCCGCAAGGCGGCCAGAGATTGCCCCACCAGCGCAGTCCACCGCGGACCCGATCGCGGTACGCGCGGCACAGTCGCCTCCACTTTTTGGTTATCGACGACGGGCTGTGTGTCCTCTTCGACCCGCCCATCACGAAGACGCACCACCCGATCCGCCAGCGGCGCATAGTCGAGATTATGCGACACCACCACCACCGTGCGTCCCTCGTCATGCGCTAACGCCTGGAGTTGACGCATGATGTCCTGTCCGACCTCGGAGTCCAGGTTCCCCGTGGGCTCATCCGCCAAAATCATTGGCGCTTCATGGGCCAAGGCGCGCGCGATCGCCACGCGCTGAATTTGCCCCCCAGATAATTGAGACGCGGTATGCTTACGGCGATCGGCCAGACCCACGCCTTCAAGCAAGTGCCGTGCGCGTTCCCGGCGCACGTGTCGCGATTGACCATCCAACAACAGTGGCAAAGCCACATTATCCTCGGCGGAAAGACCGGGCAGCAGATAAAAGCTTTGAAACACAAAGCCGATCGTCCGCCGTCGCCATTGCGCTAACGGGTTCGCCTTTAGCGCCGACACGTCGACGCCATCGGCGATCATCTTCCCCGCAGTCGGTCGATCCATGCCGCCCAGGATATGGAGCAGGGTGGACTTCCCCCCGCCCGAGGGACCCAATACCAGCGTCATCTGTCCCGGAGCGAAGGTGATAGAGCAATGATCCAAAGCTACGACGGTTTCTTGGCCCCGTTGATACGTCTTTGACACGTCGCGCAGGGTTACCGAAATTCCCCGCGATTCGGGGG
>JAJYPK010000074.1 GCA_021795465.1 Bacillota bacterium | reverse complement strand
GAATGTGCTGCCTGCACATTCACTTCCCCGGACAATCGGCTGACCCAAGCCGAGTTTGTCTGTCAACGCTGCGGACACACGGATAACGCGGACCACAATGCGGCCGTGGTGATCGCAGGGCGAGGGAACAAAAAACTTCTTTCCGGTGATCCGCTCACGAAATCTCACAAAACTACGCGGATTTTTCCACGCAAAAACTGCGAGGACTTTCAGAAACTAGGGCCGGAACGGTCCGAAGTCACGCCTGGGGAGACCTCCATAAGACATGCGAAGCCTACGGCTCGCACGCAAAAGTCGCAGAACCAGGAACCTCTCGGAGTGATCCGGGAAACCCCCACCTGAGTCCTCGCGGTTTTTGCGTGGACAACCCGTCAGGCGAGCTTTACAGTGAGCACTGGTGGTGAGGTGGCGGCAGAGTTCATACAACCGTCAATGCCCATATGCACGGGATCCCACGATCGCAAGGCAACGCGCAAGAATAAGTTTTAGGATTGTTGTGGTTAACAACATATACCCGGTCATAAAGAATTACAGATCTGGTCGTCATATAAATATCAGGACTTGCAACGCTACGCGATTCTGTGAACCCACGGCTGAAGAGCCTAGTGCGGGTATTCCGCGCCATGGGTTCCGTGGGGGTTGGGTTACTCACGGTGAGTAGCCCTTCTACCCGGCGGAGGGGTTCGGAAGAATCCCTCCTATTTTACGGGTAATAGTCCGGATTTTTCGCCGCCGGGATGTTCACGGTCATCGGTCACATACGACGGCAATACGTGGAGTATCACAGAGACTTACCAGACTTCGATCGAACTGTAACTGCTGCGGTGCTATAAATGGACCGAGCAAATCCACGATGAATCGCAGACAGCGACACATGGCTCCAGACGGGCAGCCAACCCTTGATGGAGTGTCCGACGTGCAGAGTCGCATGCGGTAGTGCCGTCATAACCCGCCGATTCTTTGCCCACGTTCGGGATAGGGATTGTGCTGAAGAGCCGAAACCGCGACGGTGCGCGGATCGCCCATTGGGTTCCGTGAATGGGCGACGACGGCGTCTTAAGCTGGAACACGCCAACAGCCACCACCCCATTGAGCTTGCACCGTGTATACTCCGGGCCTTCTGACCACGAAACGCACCTCGTTGGGGGAAAACGCCGTGTAATTGGAAGGCATCAAATTGCCCATTACCCCTAAATTTGGTGGGATAGATGATACCGTCCACTCAGGTGCAGAGGCGTTAACGGTGAGGGTCATCACCGTATTTGCAGCTCCGGCTGCCATCTGATCAGTCAGCCAATTCCCCCCAATGGTAATGGGTTGTCCGGGTTGTCAAGGCATCCCGCCCCACAGCGTAATAGCTCCGTTAGCCCATTTCCGCATATACGTGTCTGATGTGGCGTGATTCCGAAATGTCGCCACCATAGGCCGCGTTGACGGGGTCAGTGGGGTTGGACCAGCTCACTCACACGGAAGCCGCCGGAAGATTCCCTGTCTTCAAGAGTTTTGCATCCGACAGATGGGAGGAAGACGGCGTTGCCGTTACCGAGCAGCCGGGCGCGAGGAACCCCTGAACAAATTTCTTGGGAGGAGATGCCCGAGCCCGTAGAAGAGCCCATGAGGGGCTCATGATCCACCGCGGGTCCCCGCTATCCCCGATCAAAGTCCAGGCCGCTCTTTGCTTGCCACTCAGGTCCATCGTCGCGTGGTTCCAGATGCCAATCGAATCGAGTGTGATCCGCGAGCACGGCCTCGTCATCAACCAAGTGCGAAGCCACCCATTGGGTCGCTTGTCGGACAGCCGATTCGGGATCTTGTTCCAACCTCTGCAACACGGTCAAAGGAGTCTTCGGGTGGTGGGCGACAAAGGCCCGGACCTGTGCCACCTTGTCACGAGACAACGTGCGGAGTATGTTCTCGGTTGCGCGTGTATTTTGTGCCACGGACCTCCGCACTCCGAAATCGCGGTCACGTGACAGAGTCTCGAGGGCAATCTCGGGCATGTTGGGATTCGCAGCCACTTGGCTACGCACGTGGCGGTTCCGGGACTGTGCACATGCTACCAGTTCACTGGCAGGCATGTGTACATTGATTAACGCCCCTCCACGGACTTGTTTATTTTTGTCACGGCCCAATACCACGAGGAGTTCAGGGCTCGTGTTAGGATTCCGTGCGACGTCACGCCGGACCACCCAATATCGGTCTTCGGCCAATAGCGCTAAGACTTCTCGTGGCGAATTCGGGTTCCCCCCCACCACTTCGCGAACGTAGGGATCGGCATCGGCCGCTAAGGACGCCAGAATCCACGCCGGTGTGTGCGGATTCTCTGCAACCATCAAGCGCACCGCAGGATCGGTATCGCCAGCCAGGCCCGCCAAGGTCTCGGCCCCTGTTACCCTGTTGCCGGCGACCTGAAGACGCACCTCGGCCTCTTCATGATCGGCCAATTCTCGCAGTCGTTCCGGTGATGTCGACGGATGTCCAGCTTCGTGTTCATCGTCTCTTTTCGTCATGCCATCCCACCTCAGGATTTCGTATAGCGCGCACCAACCTGTGCGCCAGGACTACTGGGTGTCTCTCCCCCGGAGGGTGGCGAGAGGCCAACCGCATAGATTTGGGGGCAAGCAAGAGACGATGGGAAGTCTGTCTGATCATTACTCCGCAAGCCATCGACGAAAGAAGATCAGAGGAATGCCTATCATGACGTTGCGGTCGCACTGCGCCATCACCAGGCTTCAACTGTAAAAAAGGACCGTGCCGAGATTCATTTTCGCTTCCGCTGCTGCCCCGTATCACGGACCCGCATCGTGATCACGCGTCCCCGACGCACGAGGTCGTCCTTGGGACGCTCAGCGCTGTTCCGACCTATGAAAAACCCCAAGAGAAAAATCATACCGGCTACCATAAGAGCCGAAACCACAATGGCCGGAGCACTCCCGACGAGTAATGCGTGAAGGACTTCTGATGTGCTGGCATTGGCAAATGGTGGAATCATCACGGCACCTCCCGTCTTAACCATCTAAATCACTCACCAAAATGCCGACAACCCAATGATCTTTTCTTAACGAGCTGAAAAGTTTATCCGCAACATAAAATGGTTAGGTTTAGATTATCGCTGACGAAAATACCTATCCGTGACCCTGATCACCCCAGGTGAACGGTCCGACCCAGGATCAACCGTGAGGTCCCACGAGTTCCCCATTTATTACGGCCTTACGCGCTTGTCGCGCTGCGTGATACGAAGTACGCACCAGCGGCCCTGATTCCACATGTAAGAACCCGCGCCGTTTGCCTTCCTCTTGGAGCATGGCAAACTCGTCCGGTGTATAAAAGCGGATCAAAGGCATTTGTTTGGTTGTCGGTCGCAGATATTGACCAATCGTCACAATATCCACCTCGTTCGCGGCTAGGTCATCCAGAGTCTCTAGGATTTCCTCCCACTGCTCGCCAATCCCCACCATGATACTAGACTTCGTCCGTTGCTTCGGGTCGATGGCCTTCGCTTGTCGCAATACGGCAAGAGAACGCTCGTAAGTGGCCCGTGACCGCGCGGTCGGGGTTAAACGCCGTACGGTCTCCACATTATGATCTAATAGCTCGGGTCGTTCCGCGATGACGCTTCCCAATGCCGCAAAATCACCCGCAAAATCCGGGATCAATAATTCGACTTGACAATCAGGACTGGCTGACCGAATCGCCCGCACGGTGGCTGCAAAGACTCCCGCACCACCGTCGGGCAAATCGTCCCGATCAACACTCGTGATGACGACATGGTCCAAATGCATCGCACGTACGGCCTCTGCGACACGATTCGGTTCATCCCAATCCACCGTGCCACCCGGACGCCCACTTTTCACCGCACAAAACCGACAGTTCCGCGTACAAGTGTCTCCTAGGATCATGAAGGTGGCGGTCTTGTCCTGCTCCCAACATTCAAAGATGTTCGGACAATGCGCCTCTTCACAGACCGTATGTAGAGTATTTCCTCGCATAATTTCTTTTAAACGCGTGTAATTCGGCCCCGCTGTGGCTTTAATCGTCAGCCACGAGGGCCGCTCACTCTTTATCTCGGGCATCCCCAAGCACCCCTTTCCGCTTGAACAATAAGACTGTTCATCTCTGATCTGACCATCTCATTAGCTTACGCCAAAGATAGGCGATTGGTCAATCGTGACAATCGATGCAGACGCACCACGTATCAAGACAAGCCCGGCATCAACGCGAGGGATGCGCCAGGGATTTGCTTAGCTCACCCCTGCCGATCCTACCCTATCACGCTTCCCCTTTATATGGTCTTGGAGCCAGAAAATCTCACGCGTTATCGTGCTTCTCGCCGATGCCGGTACTGCATGCGATCCCGGTATTGAATCGGAACGCGCCGCCAATACGCTAACGGAATACTCCAAATATGCACCAGGCGTGTGAATGGTGAGATGGCGAACAACAAAAAAGCAAGAATGATATGAACCTGAAACAGCCAAGGTACATGCGCCATCAATGTAGCATTAGGATGCAAGACCAAGAGGCCTCGGATCCAAGGGCCTACCGTCGCCCGATATTCGTAGGGCCCCACCACATTGTTGCGGATAATGGTGAGATAATCCCCGGTCGTTACCACAATAAATAATAGACCCAGAGCCACAAAATCCGACACGCTAGAGTTTCGTCGAACCCGCCGATTCATAAATCTCCGGATCAAAAGAATCGCCAGCCCAACCCACGTCATGAGTCCGGCCAGGCCTCCCATCAGATCGGCATTTGCATGATAGAAGCGAGCACTAATCCCGAGTGCCGTATAGACACTCATGGGCACCAAAAGCCCCATAACATGGCCGACAATGACCAACAGAATACCCCAATGGAAGAGAAGACTGCCCCATTTCAACCAGCGTTTCTCCAATAACTCGCTCGATCGAGAACCCCAACTCATCGGGTTATGGGCATAGCGATACAGACTCCCGATAATCATGAGACTGAGTGCTAAGTATGGGTAGATAATCCACCAAAATTGACTCATGCCACGCTCTCCTTCGCTCCCCGAGATTCCTCGGGGGTTATTGAATGGGATAAGGTAAGTCGACCAAATCGGGATGTTCTTCCACCATCATCGGAAACTCGGAAGCCGCGACGCCTAAGGCGTCCACAACAATATCGAAGAGGGGTCGGTAGAGATGCTCAGGTTCTAAACGTTCCGCAATAAGCCGACAGACCCGGGATATCCGTTCCAAGAGTGACGGTGGTGATGCCAAGGGAAAGATGGCTACCCACTCCAAAAGGAGTGGAAGGAAATCCGGCAATTGGTCATTCGGCACTTCGCATCCGAACTTTCGATAAAGTTGTGTTAATTCGATTAACGCTTGGCCTCGGTCTCGGGAATCGCCTAATTCATGGGCCGTCATATAGAGGGAACGTTTGGCGTCAAAATCAAAGGTCGCGACGTAAAGCTTCGCCAGCATCCTTGGATCGATTTCTCGCATCGCCAACACTAGAGTATCTAAGCGTTCATCTAATTCTTTGGTCCACGCCACCCACTCCGACAGACTTTCTTTAAATACCGGCCGGGCCGGATAATCCAACAATACAGCGGCCATTTTCAGGATAAGGCGTTGTTCATCGGTCATTCTCTGGCCCTCCTCATTACTTGGTACCGCGGGTTTGAAGTTTTATCAGGCGCTCGGGGACGACGATTCCTTCCGGGGGTGCAAGCTCCTCTAAACTACACGCTCCCTGCGCATAGTCCAGATTCTCGTCGTGATTCCGATTCCCCGTGGGAATGACATAACGCTCATCATATTTGGCAATAGCAAGCAATCGCGCCATACTCAGGACCTGTTCCATCGTTAACCCGGAATCGCGAAAAAGTTTACTCGCGACCAATTCCTCAAAGGATTCTCCCAAGTTTTTGTGACGCATGGCGACCCGCATGGTCGTGAGACGCAGAAGCGATTGTCGCACCGGTCCCCGATCTCCGGCACTTAAAATAGAGGCCAGATATTCCATAGGAATCCGCATGCTGTCCACGGCCGTTAAGTATGCGTCCGGTGTCATGGCGTCCTCATTCGTCAAATGATTCATCATTGGGCTTAAGGGGGGCACATACCATACCATGGGCATCGTCCGGTATTCTGGATGGAGCGGCAGAGCGATCTTCCAGTCGATAGCCATTTTGTACACCGGCGAGTTTTGCGCACCTTGAATCCAGGTTTCGGGAATTCCCTGTCGACGAGCTTCGCGGACCACGTCTGGGTCATTGGGGTCCAAAAACACCTCAAGCTGAGCTTCGTACACCTTTTTCGGGTCCTCCACAGAAGCCGCCGCCATGACGCGGTCGGCATCGTACAAAATAGGTCCCAAGTATCGGATGCGCCCCACACACGTTTCCGAACACACCGTGGGAAGTCCGGCTTCAATACGCGGATAACAAAAGGTGCATTTTTCGGCCTTGTGCGTATTCCAGTTAAAATAGACCTTCTTGTAAGGACAGGCACTGACGCAAAACCTCCAGCCCCGACAGGCGTCTTGGTCCACCAACACGATGCCATCCTCTTCCCGCTTATACATCGCGCCCGACGGGCACGCAGCCACACACGCAGGATTGAGGCAGTGATTGCAAATGCGCGGCAAGTACATCATAAACGCCTGCTCATATTCGAAGGCCACATGCTGATTTACCTGGCGAAGATTAGGGTCGCGCGGGGCGATTTCTGGCCCCCCTGCTAAATCGTCATCCCAGTTCGGACCCCAAACCGGTTTTTCCATCACGGCGCCGGTCAATAGCGAGTGGGGGCGTGCAATCGGCTGATGTTCTCTATGGGGACTCTCTACGAGAGTCTGATAATCGTAGGTCCACGGCTCATAGTAGTCGTCAATACTCGGCAAGTCGGGATTGTAAAAAATATGCGCAAGTTTGGAGAGTGGGCCCCCGGAGCGTAGCTTCAGTTTCCCCCCGGACACCGTCCAGCCACCACGATAACGATCCTGGTTTTCCCACTCCTGTGGGTAGCCGGGTCCCGGACGAGTCTCTACGTTGTTAAACCACATGTATTCCGCGCCCGGACGATTGGTCCAGGTGTTCTTGCACGTCACGCTACACGTGTGGCACCCTATACACTTGTCAAGATTCATGACCATGGCAATTTGTGCTTTAATCTTCAAGCCAGTCGACCTCCTTCAAAGGGCGAATCCACGTCATGACATCGCGCTGATGGCCCGTCGGGCCATAGTAATTCATGCTATAGCTCAGTTGACCATAGCCACCAATCATGTGTGTGGCCTTAGGAATAATGCGCGTGACGCTATTATGGGTACCACCTCGGTCGCCCGTCACCTCACTTTTGGGCACCCCGATGATACGATCTTGTGCGTGATACATCATCGCCACCCCTTGAGGAATCCGGTGTGAAATCACCGCCCGTGCCACAATCGCCCCATTGCGGTTAAACACCTCAATCCAATCATTATCGTGAATTCCGATGGCCGCGGCATCTTGCACACTCATCCAAACGGTCTGGCCACCACGAAACAAGGTCAGCATACGGGGAGTATCCGTGTAGGTGGAGTGTATTCCCCACTTTTGATGGGGAGTGAGGTAGCGCACGGTCACCGCTTTAGATGTGTCGGACCCAGGCCCCATCTTGTCACCTGGGGCAAACGGAGCATACTCATTAGGAGCACGGTAAATAGGAAGACTTTCTCCAAAATCGCGCATCACGTCATGGTCGAGATAAAAGTGCTGGCGACCGGTTATGGTCCGCCATGGAATTTTGAGATCGACATTGGCCGTAAATGGTGAATAACGTCGGTCTTCACCCTCTAAGCCCGACCACACCGGCGCCGCCAGGGCCAAACGCGGTTGTGCGGTGAGATCACTAAAGCGATAGGCTGTATCCTCTCGCCCATGAATCGCACTCATTAAAGAAAGACCCGTCGTTTTCTCCAACGCCTGCCATTCTTCGACCGCGCGATGCCCATTAGAAGGTCCCGACAACGTTAAAATGGCTTCCGCTACATTCTTTCCCGTCCACAGTGATGGTCGCCCCAAACCCGGGCCTTCCCGCGTCGATGGTCCGACCCGATTCAATAACTCTTGGGTCGCCGCACGCCCGTCGATGCGAATGCCCTTAGTCGTCAATGCCTCCTCAGCGAGCGGCCCTAAGCTCGTCATTTGGTCGATCAGGTGGGCGTAGTCTCGATGCACCAGAACTAAGTTGGGTAATGTTTTCCCGGCGATGGGTACACATTCTCCGCGCCGCCAGTCACGCACTTTGCCCTCAGGCTGGGCGATCTCCCCCAAAGAGTCGTGCTGCATGGGTGCCATGACTAAATCTTCCACCTCGGGGAGATATTGTTGAGCCATAGCTGAAAAATGCTCGGCCAACGTCCGAAAGGTATCCCAATCGGTCTTGGATTCCCATAATGGGTCAACCGCAGGGTTAAAAGGATGGATGAAGGGATGCATATCGGTGCTACTGAGATCGTGCTTTTCATACCATGTCGCCGCTGGTAATACAATATCGGAGTAAAGGCCGCTTGAGGTCATACGAAAATCGACATTGATCAATAAGTCGCATTTCCCTTCGGGGATGGACTCGGTCACTTCGACGGTATCGGGTTGCCACGACTCGGATGGATTTCCCAACACATGCCCTGGCGCACCAAGCATGTGTTTAAGGAAATATTCATGGCCCTTTCCGCTGGCACCTAAAAGGTTGGATCGCCAAACAAAAAGCACCCGTGGAAAGTTACGCGGATCGTCGGGGTGCTCCACCGCCCATTCCAGGTTTCCCTGACTTATGCGCTGAACAACATGATCGATGATCGCTTCTTTGGTGTCCGCTCCTGTGTTTCGAGCCTCTTTCACTACATCCAACGAATTTTCTGTCCATTGCGGGTACGCCGGAAGCCATCCTAACCGGGACGCCAGGGCTGCCATGTCTGCCGGATGTGCGTCACGATATTGCCCGGATTGAGGCACACCGGGGAGTTTCGGCACGGGTTCTTCGTATCGAAATTGGTCGGTGGCAAAGTAAAAGAATGCCGTACCGGCATGCTGGCGCGGTGGTCGATTCCAATCCAAACCAAATGCAAGGGTACTCCATCCCTCAATAGGCCGGACCTTCTCTTGGCCGACATAATGCGCCCAACCCCCGCCATTGACACCCTGACTCCCGGTTAAGAGGACCAGGTTAATAATGGTACGATAGATGAGATCACTGTGGTACCAGTGGTTGGTACCCGCTCCCAAGGCGATCATCGATCGTCCCTCTGTTTTCGCGGCATTTTCCGCAAACTCGCGGGCAATTCGAATCGCCAGATGGCGGTCGACGCCGGTGATGGCTTCCTGCCACGCAGGCGTATAAGGCACCATATCGTCATAATCAACGGGATAGTCCCCGACAAGTCCCCGGCTGATGCCCATATGTGCCATCATCAAGTCATACACGGTGCTCACCCACATCGAGTCTCCGTGCGCCGTTGTGATCCGTCGCGCCGGCACTCCTCGCACAATAGGCTCCACGGTGCCCGCGGCCAGATTGGGGAACGACACCGAAAGGATCGAGTCCTTGGACTCGAGAAAACTAAGCCGTGGATTCAGCGGTTCACCCTGGGGATCTTTCATGTGTAAATTCCATTTGTGTTGACCATCCCACCGGTAGCCTAAACTACCGTTTGGGATTTGCGGCGCATCTGTCGACTCATCCCAGATCAACGTCTTCCACTTGGCTTCCGGAACAGTGGGATCGACATCGTTCGCGTTGAGAAACCGGTCGGCCACCCACCCCTCCCCGTGCGGGGTAATGGTCACTAAAAAGGGTAAATCCGTGTAGGTTTTTGCGTATTCCAGGAAATAGGGAGTAGGGTGATCCACATAGAATTCTTTCAAGATGACATGGGTCATCGCCATGGCTAAGGCGGCATCGGTCCCCGCCTTACACGGCAGCCATACATCGGCAAATTTGATGTATTCGGCATAGTCGGGACTTACCCCCACGACCTTTGTTCCGTTATAGCGCGCCTCCACCATGAAGTGTGCGTCCGGGGTGCGGGTCATTGGCAAATTTGTACCCCAGATGATAAAGTAACTGGTGTTAAACCAGTCGGCACTTTCCGGCACATCGGTCTGTTCGCCCCAAATTTGCGGCGATGCTGGAGGTAGATCGGCGTACCAGTCATAGAAACTCACCATCGTTCCCCCCATTAGCGAGAGGAATCTTGATCCGGCGGCAAAGCTCACTTGGGACATGGCGGGAATGGGGCTAAATCCCAAGACACGATCCGGACCGTAGGATTTGGCCGTTTGTAGCATCGCGGCCGCGATTAAATCACTAATGGTGTCCCAGTCCGCCCGCACAAACCCACCTTTTCCGCGCACCTTTTGGTATGCCTTGCGGATTTCGGGATCATTTGTCAGTTGCTTCCAAGCCGCCAAGGGATTAGCCTCATGTTTTCGGATGCTTTGCCAGGCGTCGAGAAGTTCGGCGCGTACATAGGGATATTTGACCCGTCCCGGACTATAAAGATACCAAGAATAGCTGGCTCCTCGCGGGCATCCACGTGGTTCATACTCGGGTGAATTGTCCCCTAATGAAGGATAGTCGGTCTGCTGCGTTTCCCAGGTTACAATGCCATTTTTCACATGGATTTTCCAACTGCAGGACCCCGTACAGTTTACCCCGTGGGTAGACCGCACTTCGCGGTCATGTTGCCAACGATTTCGATAGACGTCTTCCCATTCGCGCGACCGCACGTTTTCTTCAGTCCAGCCTTCATTAAGCCGTTGTCCTGGTCTCAGATAATCCATGGACCCTAACAAGGCATTTCGCTTCTTACTCATCTGCTATTCCTTCTTTCGCCGCTTCGGATAAAGACTTCGCTAAGGGATCAAAGGATTGACCAACGATCCGAAATCCAGGCTCGGTGACTTCCGCCAAAAACTCGGCCCATCCTGACGCGTTGGCGGCAACCAAAATGAGATGGTCAATTTGGCTAAAATCATTCAGGGATTCGATCGCTCTATAGACCTCCGGGGGAATCCGACCAAAACGCATGTCCAAAACGGTGATGAGATCTTGTCGATCATCGGTCGTAATGCTGGTACCCTCGCTCATCCCTGTTTCTGCCTCCACGCACCCACCCCTTTTCTAAACCTCGCGATGCTGCATAAAGTCGTGATACGCTTTTTCGCGGGCCGTCGCCATTTCGCGAACGATGGTCCCAAGCGCTGTCGATAGGCCAAACCCAGGATTAATCAGTGCTTCTTCTGCCACGCTTTCACTCCACGTTTGTTCCCCGTATTGCACCGTCATGACTGGGGTCATGAAGGGCTCGACGTCCACCACGACGGAAAATTCATAGGAATGAATGCCATGTTCGTTAACCATTGCCTGCAAGAGCCGATAACATTGCGGGTAATTCCACCGCATGGGGGTTTTCATCGCTCGACCCGCCTACCCTCAGTGCTCCGCCGTAATATGGCCTCTTCGTGCTGGGAATGACTGGCCCCACGGTCCAAAAGCCTGTGCATCCTCGACATCACTTCTTGCTCACGCCCCGCTATCATGGCTTGCTCGATATCGGCGGTCAGTTGCCGCAAAGTGTCGTGGTCTTGAATAAGCGCGTTCATCTCGGCGGAACTCATAAGCTGAGCTTCTAGCCACTCCTGATAAAGATCTGATTCTTCTTCGCGGGCATGGATGAGGATTCGTATGTCAACGACCTCTAAGAATACTTCGACAATACGCGAGAAAGCCTCTGAATCCGACAACTGATGCGCCTTTTCGGCCGCAGCCAATGCGTCAGACGCTTCATGCCACGCCGCGTTATGAATGGCATGATGGGATGCCCATTGCCGCAGTGCAGGACCGGACGTTCTCATCACACCCTCTCACAGCTATTGTTGGGTTGATTTATATCGCAGTGATAGATTCTTAAAGATAATTTGGCATGCGTTTCCTTAAACGACTGTGATCCCCGTCACAATCGCTGAATTCTCACGCTGGGCGAAACTAGCGGGTCGATGACGCCGGTCCGAAATTTCTCAGAGTCAGAACCTCGCGGGGACGGGGCACCCCTAGTCTTCTTTGGTGTTCGCCGCTGGTTTTTGGGCCCAGACCAAATCGAATTGCCGGGAAATCTGGGATGGGGGCAAAACGTCCGCCCGCAACCCGAAACTGGCGGGTGCGCCAATGCTGGCGATTAGATCACGCATCGCCGCTGGATTGTCGAGAGTAATTTCGTCTTCATAGGTGTCTTCGTTAATGATGGAAAAACCGGCCTTAAGCACCTGTTGGCGCACGCGCTTGGAACTTCGCTTAAAAAACGTACCGGCACCATCGATTTGACGCATTATCATGCGCACAAAGGGGTTGCCGTCCGCACTGACCGCATAGGCAAAGATCCCCCCAGGCCTAAGCGCTTGATACACATGGGTTAATAGGGCATCGAGATCATCTACTAAATGGAGAACCAATAGCGCCGTGACGCCATCAATCATGTGGTGTGGCCAAGAAAGCGTCGAGATATCATGCTCAACAAACCAGGCCGGTGAAGCCTCGGTTGCATAGGTCCACGCCTGGTCGAGCATTCCAGCGGCTCGGTCGATACCCAAGATCCACACGGGACCATGCACCATCGCTTGAGATTGCAGTGCTTGCACCATGGCACCCGTGCCGGTGCCGAGATCAACCCAAAGTTGTCCCGCACGCAATGTGAGACCGTCGGCTAGTGCTTGGCCGATCCCCCGATTATGGCTCTGCATAATCGCTCGATATAAAGGTGCCCGGGACCCGAATCCTAAAGGGTCTTCGCTCAATAGCCACACGTAGTGGGTCTTTTGTGTAAAAGAGACCGTTCCCGGCCCGGTGAGCCGTGTCATCGATTCCGTAGCGCTCAGCAACACACGATCCCCGGCTGGCGTTTGCCATTCTGCAGACCCGTCGACGAGCCACAACGCATACTGGCCGCCAGGGAGATTAAGAGTTTCCTGAGGTTCTTTAGAGCCAGCCTCTAAGATACGATTTTTATCGATACCCGCAATGGTTGTCATCATGATCTCCTCTCGATCGTAACTCAGTGGCATCATTAAAACCCCGCGCGTGTCCCTTCTCCGTGACATTCATCACTGGCCGTCCTGGAGACTTTTTTATTGTGACGATACTCACATCGCCCGATACCATAAGCTTTTACTATGAATGGACTCAGATGTTGACGTCTAGGAGGCAAGCTACGTGAACACAGCACCAGAAGCACCAAGAGAAGCGCATCATCAAGAATGGATTAGTCTTCGCATCATGCGTGGTACCACCAAAGAACGTCAGAAGGTCGTCAGTTACCAAGCTCCGTACAGCCCCGGCATGGTCGTTCTCGATGCGGTCCGATGGGTGCAAGAACACCAACAACCCGATTTAGCGGTGCGTTGGAATTGCAAGGCCGCCCATTGCGGATCCTGCGGGACGGAGATTAATGGGCGCCCCCGTTTGCTCTGTAAAACGCGGGTGGATGAGTTGGGACAAGCACCGATCACGGTGGCCCCCATGAAAGCCTTTCCCCTTATAAAAGACTTAGTCTCGGATGTATCGTGGAATTACGCAGTGGTCAAGACCATCCCTCCATTTAAGGCCAAGGTTAAGGCTCCATTTACGATGTACCCGGAAGACGCCGAGCGCATCCAGGAATTCCACAAATGCATCGAATGTTTCTTATGTCAGGATACCTGCCATGTGTTACGTGAGCATCAGCAATTCGGAAAGTATTATGGTCCTCGCTCTATGGTACTCATAGCTTCTTTGGAAATGCATCCCATGGATGAGGGCGATCGCTTACCACTCCTTGACGGAAACGCGGGCTTAGCGATGTGTAATGTGACAGGATGCTGTACCAACGTCTGTCCGCAAGGCATTAGAATTACCGAAAACGCCATTATCCCCCTTAAGGAGCGCGTGGCTGATCGTTATTACGACCCCTTGAAAAAATGGATATCTAATCGACGGGAAAAGCGTCGTCAAGATCAAGACCATCGAAATGTTGGCACACGTGATAATAATCACCATGATGATCCATCCATTGGTGCATACTAACGGTTCACGGAACAATATCGAGGAGGTCAGAACATGAATCCATCTCCGAACACCGCCATTGTGCTGCAAGCCTGGATGCTGCCGTCGTCTATCCGCCACCAAGTGATTTTTGATGTGCTCGATGCGCTCCCACCAGGGCACAGTGTCACCCTTATCAACGACCACGATCCGAAACCGTTGTTTTATCAATTAGATGCCGAGCAGCCGGATCAATTTCGACGCCAAGCCACGACGCCACCGAATCCCGCCCTATTTTCTGTTGTGGTCACACGCCAATCCAGTCCCGATCACTTGCCCATGGCCTAGCCCAAGGATTGCCTATCGTAGAAAGCATAGCAAGAGAGTCAGTGGCCGTTATCACGCCACTGACTCTCTTGTGGGATAATGCCCGTTACTTTCGCGTAAGAAGGATCGCAAACCGTGTGGGGCCGCTTTCTTGATACTCCACCGCGAATATCCCCGGCTGCTCAGCTTCTAGTTGGTAGAGTAGGGGCTTTGGATCATGGTCGTTAATCAGTAATGCCGCGAAACCTTGAGGCAAGGCCTCAAATGCGCCGAGAATAGTTTGATGCTTCACGGGGGGTGGTAGCAAAGGTGCGTTGATGATAATCACGGGTTCTGCCATTGACATCATTCCTCCTGAGTCGGTATAAATATCGTCCAGTACACAATATACACAGTCGGGACAAAACCTACCGTGATGGCGATCACATAATGCTCTTTGTCGCAGATCTTCAACATCGCTGAGTTGCTTGATGCTACAATGTGGTCCGACCGGAAATAACCATCACCGAATGGGAAAATAAACCTCCCATAATGCACTCGGATCCGGCGTTACGGAGGTTAGGAGCCATGAAATTTTAACCTACGACATCGGAACCCTCCGTGTTGACATGTGGTCGGATAATGTAGTTCCACGGTGAATTTTGATCTTCGGGTCGTTCACTGTTCAACGCTACCTGAATTTTTAGGCCAGTTTTGGTGTGGGTATGTCCAATTAATTGAAAGACCACGGCGTGGTCGATGAGAAGGCGTCCTCGCCAATTGACGCTGATAGCCGAAAACATGCGGTGCTTGATGCGTTATGTGAAGTTCTACATAAGAGGCGACCCCACCCGCCAGCATAAAGGGTAATGCGGTACTGTGGAAAATTGCCCCCAGACCACTGATGACCAACACCCCGATCCAGGAGGCCAAAGAAGACATTTGCGCGATGCTTCCGCTAATGCGCCCCTGAAGTTCCAGGGGTGTGTGTTGGGTTCTCCATGTCATGAGCACCGTGCCCGCAAGGTTCTGTCCAAAGAACACCAGCCCTAACGACAAGGCAAAGAAGAGAAGATGGTGCGCCATCGCGACGCCAATGAGCCCCACCCCAAAGGCGATGCGCCCGATGGTGACCAGTTCCATCATGGGGACGTGTTTTGTAGCCGCCGAAACCACCGCACCACTCAGCCCCATCCCCAAACCCGCAGCAATCACCACGATCAAGGAAAACGGATGAAAGAATCCTCGATGACCCATATCGTAGACCACGAGCGCGAGGAGAACACTTATCGCGATATTCGCCAACAGAGACTAATACGTGTACCACCGGAGCTCCCCCTCGCGAAAGAGATACGCCAAGCCGGTACGCGCCATCTGGAACAGGGATTGGGGCGTCGCATGGACGCTCACCGGCTTCGTGTCCTGGGGCAACAGCAAGATCAACGCGCTCGTCATGGCACACCCGACGGTACTCCACACCAGGAAGGACGGAACGGTTCCATATTTCAGCAGGCCCAGAACCACGCCGAGCCCTACCATAAATCCCCCCGATGCCGCCGACTGCAGAATGCCTTCAGCCTCCGGGAGTTGCCGGGA
>JAJYPK010000238.1 GCA_021795465.1 Bacillota bacterium | reverse complement strand
CGCCTCATTTTCAAAATCCTCAGCGACTCGCTCGCCAGCGTGCACAGTCAACCACACGGTAACCTCATCTTGTATTAGCGCATCCATCCGATACTTTAACTGAACAGTTTCCCGATTTGCTAGAGTTATATGAATGCCTGCTTTCATGCGCGTAAGCATTTCCGCCATATGTGGACGTCCGAGAAATCGCTCTCCTGAGCCCCGATTCCACCACAAATACAAGCTATAGATTCTCTTAAGGGCATCTTCACTGATCCTGTGAAGGAGTGCTGCCCGCAACGGCATGCTACGAATGAACTGGACCTTGTCAGCAAGGGGCGTCTCTGCCGCCCACCTGTTCAAAAATGCCTTCTTGCGTCTAAGAAACATGTCGATGGCTTCGAAGAGGATCGCATAGTCTAAGATCTCGCTAAATCCACCCGTCTCGCGCAAAATCTCTAAAGCCTCGGGCTCTTCCCTTTCCAGTACTTGATTCCATTTGGTACGAAGAGAATCGGCGTCCAAAGACTCTAGGGTTCTCACAGGGACCTGTAATAATGCAAACAGCCTACGCTCTTGCTCATCAAGGGAAATGAGTTGGCCAACGGAATCCATTATTCTCTACACTCCCATTCTGGTTCATACTGCTTCTTCTTATTGAGTATTAGAACACACCTCGTTTTCATAGTTCAAATTTTGAAGCTTGTATGCTTCAACATAGACGGCTAATTGACCCATGATTTAGCTCCAATTGGGGACGGGGCAATCCACTTGTGGGTGGTTTCCTCGGGTCTGCACCTCTTGGTGCTGTGCTATACTTCGACGCCTGAAATATGCCCTGGAAGTCTACCGCGATTCGCTCAATTGACGCATCAGAATTGTCAGTAGCAAGTCCAGAATTTCGTTCCGTTACCACCCTTCATAGCGTCTCCACCGTCTCTTGAATTTACCGCGGTCTTTCCTCTCCCCTCTCTCGTGGTGACGGCTCGTGGTGACGCCGAGGAAACTGTGGTGTCTGTTTAGGTAATAAAAAACCCGCAATCGCTTGCGGTGGAAGGGTTGTGAGATGGTGTCCCCGGCAGGATTCGAACCGGCGACGCCGGGATTAGAAGTCCCGGCGCATCGCTTTTCAGCGGTTATCAACCATTATCAGTTTTTACGCAAATGGCTTTATATCAACGTTTTCTTCGTCTCATCCACGACGGTTTTTCTCATCAATATCGTTGTTTTTCAAAGTTAATGGGGATGAAGTGGGGATGGGTGCCATGAACAACTCCTCCATTTTCTTCGCGGCTTCCGCCTGCATGTTGGGCATGAGGTGTCCATAGATTTGCAATGTAATGTTAATATTCGCGTGACCTAATCGTTCACTGACTACTTTCACCGGTACGCCTTTGACGATCCACGCTGACGCCATCGCGTGACGAAGATCATGAGGCTTAAACGCCTTGGGTAGCCCGGCCTGTTTGAGCACAAGACGAAAGTGCCGATTGACGTTGCTCGGCCACAGCAGTGTCCCGCGCTCCGATGGGAATACCCATCCCTCTGCGTTCCAGTCACTCCCGTAGAATTCATGTTCTATCTGTTGGTGTTGACGATGCTCGGTGAGGATAGATACCAGATACTCCGAGAGCGCGATACTCCGCCTCCCTTTAGTGGTTTTGGTATCGTGGATCGATCGTAACCCGCCGTCGGCGGCCACGTTCCGACGAATGGACACCGTCCGGCTTTCCAAGTCCACATCCAGCCACTTGAGGGCGAGAGCCTCGCCCTTGCGACAGCCAACCAGACTGATAAACCACCAGAGCGCCTTCAACCGGTGGGTTTCCACCGCGTCCAGCAGTTTCCGTCCGACTTCTGGGGTAGGTGGCACCACTTCTGGAGATGTTACCCGTGGTGGCCTGACGCGGTCAGCTGGATTAAAAGGGATAAGTCCCCAATTTACAGCCTCTTTCAGGGAACTGTGCCCAACCACATAAGTATGATGGATTGTACTGGTCGCTTTCCCGTCTTTCAACATATCTGAAAATACGTCTTGGAAATCGGCTGGCGTAATGGCTCGCAAGGGTTTTTGACCAAATGCGACGATGAGCGGTTTGGCGTAGCGTCGATACGCTTTGACCGTCGTGTCTTCGGTTCGAGTGGCAGCGACCCCATCCAACCACCGCTGATAAAACTTTTCGAACGTCTGCTCACTCGGCGGCTTGCGATTCGGATCCTCCCGGTACTGACTCTCCTGCTCGCGGCTCCACTTCTTGGCTTCGCGCTCGGTGGCAAAGGTCTGGCTGGTCTCGTGCCGTTTGCCGGTTTCCGTATCATAGTAGGTCACTCGCGCTTGCCAGCGTCCGGATTTCAGTTTACGCGGGTCTTTGGCGTGCGGTTCTTTCAGTCGGTTTGGCATTGTTTAGCATCACCTAAGACAGGATTCGCGATCCAGGGGGTAAAGTCCTGCTGGTTGGGGTGAAGTCGGACTAAAGGAGAATCTTTCCCCCTTCTGCCTAGCACATCCGTCGATATCAAGGCTTTCCGGCTATATCGGTTCCCTGACCATAAATACCGGACCCTAGTGCCAGTCATCGCGAATCTTTTTTAGGGTCCGAGGGCCATGCGCGATTTCGCACAGCGCTAATAGCTCAAGTGTTAGCTCCGGACTATAATTGACCCCAGATCGTTGCTCTGGTTCGGAAATAGCTCGGCGTCGACACTAGAACCGTGTCGGCTGGAATCATCTTTAATAACGCCCGCAGGAAACCGATGAACATTCATTGATGGTAATCAGGCTTGAGGTCTGCACTCCTCCAAAATAGGAACTTCAGTCAGCGCGAAGGTAGTGGTTTAGAAAGTCCGCAATTTCCGAATACGTTTTTACTTTATTTTCAGTTGAATCTAAACCGTGACCTTCGTCTTTGAATCTTACGTATCTTACTGGCTTTCCTAACGCATGCATTCTCTCTACCAGCCTATCGGATTCATATACGGGAACTCTAACATCATTGATTCCATGAAAAATCAAAAGAGGTGCCATAATGTTTTGCACATGATTAATCGGTGATATAGCACGCAAAAACTCGCGATCTGTATTGAGGGAGCCATACTCGCGTTCTCGAAAATCCCTACGATGGATGCTTGTTCGTTCCAAGAAGGACTCCAAATCAGCCATTGCAGAGCTGATGACTCCGGCTGCCCAAAGGCGAGGGAAGTGTGCTAAGCAGCAAAGTGCCATGAACCCCCCGTATGAGCCACCAACAAGTGCTAAATGGTTGATGTCGACATAATTTACTGATTTTAAGAAATCTCGGGCCGCAATAATATCTTTAATTGCATTGAACCTCGCCCTTCCGTCGTCGAGATGGGCGTAGCGCTTCCCGTATCCCGTACTTCCTCTTATGTTTGGATCCAGTACGCAGAACCCGTTTGCGACAAGGAATTGTATTAACGGTTGAAATGTCGGCCTACTTTGCATCGCTGGCCCGCCGTGAATATGTATAACGCAAGGGAGTTTCTTTGATGATTCTTGTTGAAAAGCGGGTGTGTATAGCCAAGCTGGGATTGTCAGGTTATCGAAGCTCCGATACGTAACAGACGTTGGTACCACGCTTATAGGTTTTGAAGTTCGAATCGACTCGGATGACAGTGTATCGGTCAGATCATTGAGTTCTATAATTGATACGTCTAGACCGCGCGTCACACTGTTGACACTCATTGCAAGAGCGTGACAATCGG
>JAJYPK010000073.1 GCA_021795465.1 Bacillota bacterium | reverse complement strand
CACGTGGCCCCACTAGGCGAAGCCCCTCTTTAGAATCGCCCAGAGGACCGAGTACCAGCACCTCATCGTCGACCGGGAATAGATCGGGTAAACGATTTCCATCGATCGCCATTTGGGGGATAAGCGTCTCACTGCCACTCGCGTGATTCTGGTAATACCCTACGTAAAAAGCTTTGCCTCGGCGTTCACTAGACACTAAGACAGGATGGCCATAGGGAGCCCCGAGAGACCAGGCTTGGAGGGATGAAACCCCTTTAACGGGGATCTGCCAGGCATACGCTAACGCCTTGGCGGTCGTCACGGCAATCCGCACTCCGGTAAAGGACCCAGGACCTACCCCGACCGCGAGCGCATCTGGGCGACCACATTCTACGACGATGCGGTCCACCCAGGACACCAACTGGCTACCAGCGGTCCTCGGTCGCGTCCACATAAATTCTGCAATGATGGTCGTGTCGTCAATTAAAGCCACCGCCAGTGCTGGGCCCGATGCATCAATTCCCAGAATTCGCATGGCCCTATGCCTCCCATTCCGCCACACGTTGTAAAGGCTCGGTGCCATGGGCCTGAAGTCTCAGGACACGCAGGCCGTCAGATTCCATGGCTAAGAGCGCGTCCCAGCGCTCTCGATACCAGTCTCGAATCCACGCTCCCCATTCGACCAAAAGAATCTCGTGGGGCCTGGGTTCGGGGAGATCGAGGGCGTCTAATTCGTCCGCTTGGTTAATCCGATAGAGATCGGCGTGATACACCGTAATCGACGACGCCTCGTACATATGGACGAGATCAAACGTTGGGGATTTGACTCGTCCCGGGACTCCCCACATCGGTAACACCGCCTGGATCAAAGACGTTTTCCCCACCCCCAAATCCCCTTCAAACAACACCACGGTGGGCGGACGCCAGAGTCTGGCACAAGCCTCGGCCACCCGCCCCATTTCATAAAGGTTATGCCACCGGAAAGTGATTGTAGATTTGTCCTTGGACGACATGCTCTTTTTCCCCTTCTGTGGAGGCCATCCGAACTCCCGGCTTTTCCGTGATCACCCCAATCTCCGTCATCACAACCCCGGTCCGTGCCTCAATCTCTTGAACCTCGGTGACCCGCGAAGGAGGAACTGCTGCAAGGAGCTCGTAGTCTTCGCCGCCAAACAGGGCAAAATCCGTTGCCCGACTATGAAAGCGCGCGGCCATCGCCTGGGTCGCCTGATCAATGGGCAACCGATCTTCAAAGATCACGGCACCAATTCCACCAAACCGCGTGATTTCTTCCAACTCAGACACTAACCCATCACTAATATCAGTCAAGGCATGGGCCCAAGGGCCCACCTGTTGTCCCACCCTGACACGAGCCATCGGCGTAATATGTGCCATCAATACGCTTCGTTCGGCGACCACCGTACTCGGCCACGTAACACCATGGGAGAGAAGCGTAAAACCTGCGTAAGCCGCTCCGAGTCTTCCCGACACGAATAGCCGATCCCCAGGTCGAGCGCCGGTTTTCAAGATCGGTCCGAAAGGGCCGGGTTCTCCGATTACGGTAACGTCAAGCGTAATCCTATCTTGGGAACCAACGGTGTCCCCCCCCACCAAGACCACCCCATAGCGGTCCAGTGCCTTAGCGATGCCGCGATACAATGATTCCACCCAATCCACGTCCAACGAGCTCGGCACCGATAAGCTGGTCAACAGGGATAGGGGAGTGCCTCCCATCGCGGCAATGTCACTAACGTTAACGGCTACGGCCTTTTCACCCAGTTGCTCAGGTGTCATCCAATCCAATCGGAAGTGCAGGTTTTCCACCAACATATCCTGACTAATCAGGATTCCCTTGGCACTAGGAGGGATAAATGCGGCATCGTCGCCAATCCCGATATAACCCATCGGTGGTCGAGCCTGAAGCCGATGAATAATCGATATGAGTTCTCGTTCTCCAATATCCTGGATTCTCACCCGAACACCTCGATGTATTAATTCCTGGGAGCGCGGCGCGCCGTGGAGCCCGGTTGTCCTGCTACAGGCATCTTAACAGAATCCCGGGTGGACTATCAAAAGCAGTGTGCCCAAAGCATACATCTTCCCCATCGTTCTGGTTGCCAGTTGCTTGGCAAAAGCATAAAATTGAGCAATTGTTACTCACCCGTGCACCATCGCGGTAATCAGAACCCACAGGAGACCATAATGGCCACTACCATCGAAAGAAAACAAGCACACTGGCGCGGAGAAACTTGGAGTTGGTTCGAAGCTGGCCAGGGTGAGGAGGCACTATGCCTCTTACACGGAGGAGGCGGCACCGGCAAAGCTTGGCTCCACCAAATGGAATACTTTCACGATCAGTATCGAGTGATTTGTCCTGACTTACCAGGATTCGGACAGTCCTCCTACCTTAAAGGCTTCGATTCCCCCGATGCCCTCGGCGGCATCATCCTGGAATGGATGGCGAGTCTTGGTATTACCGAGTTTATTTTAGGTGGCAATTCGATGGGAGGCCGTGTAGCCCTTTCGACTGCCCTCAAGGCACCGGAGAGGATTCGGGCCTTATTATTACTTAATGCCGTCGGGATAACGTTAGAGGACGTACCGATCGTGAACCCACTCAGCCTACCTCCCGAGCAATTCATGTCTGGACTGGTTTATGATCGGGAAAATTACAAACGTAATACGCCCTATCGTACCCTCGAGGATGCCAAAGAACTCAACCACGGGCGCACTGTGTTTGCCCAGTACGTCCAAAACACCCCGATTGGCGCCGATCCTTCGTGGGACTTAAAGAAAATTGCTTGCCCCACGCTCCTGCTTTGGGGACGCCATGACCACATTATTCCTGTACCCTATGGACGCGCCATGGCGAAGATCTTACCCCATGCCGAACTTCTGGTGATCGAGGATTGTGGCCATTTACCCCACATCGAGGAACCCGCTATCACCAACGCGACCATCCAAGATTTTTTGTCCCGACAGCTTGGGGCACCGACCCCGCATCGCTAACGGCTCTGTAATCGAAAAACTCTCTCGAAAAACACAAGAGGCACACCGCATCCGTGTGCCTCCTTCTGATCGACGTCCTCTAATTCTCTTGGCGGATCGCTTCTATTTCCACATTGATCTTGACCTCGTCCCCTACCATGACCCCCCCAGCTTCGAGTGCCACGTTCCACTTGAGTCCATAGTCCTTACGGTTAATCTTCGCCGATACGCTGAATCCAGCCCGTTCGCCTCCCCAGGGATCTTTGGCGCGGCCCTCAAATGACACCTCAAATGTTTCGCTTCGCGTGACGCCGTGAATAGATAAATCGCCTACAATGGCATAACGATTGTTGCCAGTCGGAGTAATCTTGGTACTCTTAAAGACCATCTGGGGAAATTTCTCGACGTCAAAGAAATCCTGAGAACGTAAGTGAGCATCTCGCTCACTTTGTCTGGTGTCGACACTTGCGATGTCCACACTGACCTCTACGGTAGCGTTCTCTAAATGTTCGGGTTCTCCGACAATCGTCCCTTCAATGCCACTAAAACGACCCTTAACGGTGGAAATCATCAAATGACGGATCGAAAATTCCGCCGTACTGTGCGCCACATCAATGGTCCAGCGACTCATTTTATCCACTCCTAATTTCTTTTAGTAAGTAACTTCCGTAAATATATCATAAAATATTTCTCTTGGATAGTCATTGAGCGAAACTTTTGTCGGACGCGACTTTCACCAGCGTGATACGGTACAATCAACCTTACTCGGGTTCATATTACATAAGGAGGTTTATCGTGGTGAGTGAATCGTTGGTGCTATCCAGCATAGACCATTCAGTCCTTACTATCCGATTGAATCGGCCTACAGCCCTTAATGCGTTAACGCAGGCGCTCCGCCAAGAACTCTTGCAAATCCTGTTAGATGCAGACAAAAATCCCGCAGTACGGACGGTACTCCTCACTGGGGCGGGCCGAGCCTTTTCAGTGGGACAAGACGTGAAAGAAATGCAGGAAATGTACAAGAAAGCCGACCCGGACTTAGGAAGTCTGGTGCGCGATGAATATAACCCCCTCATTGCGACCCTCCTAGACCTCTCCAAGCCAACGATCGCATTGGTGCAGGGGCCGGCAGCTGGGGGAGGCTTATCCTTAGCGTTAGCGTGTGATATCCGGGTCATTACGGATTCCGCGAGTTTTATCCCGGCCTTTGTCAAGGTAGGACTGGCTCCGGATACCGGTGCCAGTTATCTCTTATCGCGCAGTCTCGGATGGTCCCGGGCACTAGGCGTGGCCCTTTCAGGAGAAACCATCGGCGCCGATGATGCGATGGCGTGGGGACTCGCGCATCATCGGTATGCTACCTTCGCAGAGGCAGAAGTTAAGGCCAGTGCCCTCGCCAAGCAATGGGCGTTAGGTCCAACCCGAGCCATGGCAGAAATTCGCCGCTTGCTGCTCGAGGTTCAAGGCCTTACGTGGCGTGACGCCTTAGCGAAAGAGGCTCTAGCACAAGACAGACTCGGCCGCACCCGAGATCATCAAGAGGCAGTCACCGCATTTTTGGAGCGACGTGCCCCGGAATTCCGCGGTCAATAATCTTAGAGGAGGTTTTTGCATGACATCACTAACCATGCTTCCCAAAGAGACCTTTCGTGGCAAGGTTGCCGTCATTACCGGGGGTGCCACCGGGATTGGATTTGGTATCGCAGAAGAACTGGCCCGACTCGGGGCAAAAATCGTCCTGGCCAGCCGCAACGCGGACCGCTTAGAGAGTGCGCGTCAAGCACTCACCAAAGAGGGCTACGAAGTCCACGTGATCCCTACCGACGTCCGTCAACCGGACCAGGTGGAGGCCCTCATGAATGGCGTCACGGAACACTGGGGTCAACTCGATATTCTCGTCAATAGTGCGGCGGGAAACTTTTTGGTCGATGCCGAGAAGCTTTCCGTGAATGGGTGGAATGCCGTCGTTAATAGCGTCCTCAATGGAACGTTTTACTGCACCCGAGCCGCCGGACTCAAAATGATGCAGCAAGCTACGGGTGGCAAGATTCTTTCCATCGTGGCAAGTTATGCTTGGACCGGTGGACCCCAAACGGTACATTCCGCTGCGGCCAAAGCCGGAATTGTGGCGATGACGCGAACCCTCGCGGTCGAATGGGCCCATTACGGGATTCGCGTGAACGCACTCTGCCCTGGCCCTACCGATACCGAGGGATCGCGACCCTTGTGGGCGGACCCCGCAGATAAAGAACGCCTCACCGCCAAGATTCCGGTTGGCCGCTTTGGTACGGTTGCCGAAGTGTCGCAAGCCGCAAGTTATCTGGTCTCACCGTTCGCGGACTTTGTCAATGGAGAAGTGATGGTGATAGACGGTGGCGAATGGCTTGGAAAAGGGCTGAACGGCTAAATGGGCACTCTCAGCGGAAAAATTGCACTCATCACCGGAAGTTCGCGGGGTATTGGCCAAGCCACCGCTGAGCTTTTCGGCCGCGAAGGTGCAACGGTTGTCGTCCACTATCGCCGATCCGAAGCGGCCGCCTTAGACGTGGTGTCGCGCATTCAGGAGGTTGGCGGCAAAGCCTTGACGGTTCGAGCGGATCTGGAAGATCCCGATGCCATCGACGCGCTCTTCGACACCATCACCGAACGTCTTGGTTCCCTCGATATTCTGATGGCCAATGCCGCAGCGACCGCCTTCAAACCCATTTTGGATCTAAAGCCGTACCATGTCACGCGGACTTTTGACGTGGTATTCGGAAGCTTGGTCCATATGGTACAACGAGCCGTGCCCCTCATGGAAAAACCAGGCAAAGGCGATCTTGGACGAATTATCACCGTGACGGGCCACGGCACGCCGTTTACTTTGCCCGCCTACTCCACCATCGGAGCCGCCAAAGGGGCCGTCGAAACCTTTACTCGGTATCTTGCGTATGAACTGGGCCCGCGCCACATTACCTGCAACACCATTGCGCCCGGGGTCATTACCACCGACTCCACCCATTACTACGCGGGAGACCGATATGATACTCTAGACCGCGAAGTGACCACCCAAACCCCTTTGGGCCGCATGGGCTCTCCGGAAGATGTAGCTCGCGTCGCACTCTTCTTAGCCTCGCCGCTTGCCGATTTCGTGACCGGTCAAGTCATTCGTGTCGATGGAGGGTTAACCCTCACTTCGGGTCCATTCGAAAACATGAAACACGCGGAGTAAACAAGAGGAGATGGATGACCATAACCACGACAAAAAGGCGCGTTCTTGTCACCGGAGGCTCTCGCGGCATTGGAATCGCATGCGCGAAAGAGTTTCTGAGAGCGGGGGATCACGTCACCATCTGGGCACTACACCCAGAACGTATCGATGAGGCAAAACGGAATTTAGGCCATAGTCCCCACCTCAAGACACGGGCCTTAGACATCGGTGCCCCGAACCAGATTGCAGAGGCACTCTTAGAGAGCGTAGAAAATAAACGGCTCTTCGACGTGGTTGTTAATAACGCAGGATGGACCGAAACCCATCCATTTCTCACGGAGGACTCACCTTATTGGGAACGGGTTTTCGCGACCAACCTCTGGGGGCCAATCCATATCTGTCATGGCGTGTTACCTTACATGATTTCTCAACAAAACGGCATCGTGATAAATATCGTGTCCGATGCGGCACGTGTCGGCATGGCCGGGGAAGCTGTATACTCAGCAGCCAAGGGTGGTCTCATCTCGTTGACGAAATCCCTGGCCCAAGAAATGGCACGTCACCAGGTTCGGATCAACGCCATCTCTCCCGGGCCGGTCGACACGCAAATGTTAGACGACAATGCCGCCAATCCAGGCGCCCATCGCCTCATAGAAAAAATGGTAGAGAAAGTTCCCTTGAGGCGAGTGGGAACGCCCGTCGACATTGCAGCAGCCGTGCTATTTTTGGCGAGTGATGGGGCACGGTATATCACCGGTCAAACGCTCTCCATATCGGGTGGGCTGACGATGGTTTAAACGTCGAGCAATCTTTTCGCCCCAAGCCTCCGTCCACTGCGGCAAGACTCGGCCTGTACGGGTCACGATGGCGACGGTACGGGTCGGCCATTTCACGTCAGGGATGGGGAGCGCCGCCAATCGCAAGGCATCCAGATGGTGTACCACCAGGGATTCCGGTAAGACAGCCACTCCCCTCTCGGCCAAAACCAGCGCCAAGGCCGATTCCAACGCATCGACCTCAAACGTCTGCATCTGTCGCCATCCCAGGTGTAAAAAAATTTGGTTAACCGTCTTCCCGTGGCTCAAGACATCACTAAATCGGACCCAGGGCCAGGTTTCTGGGGCTTCTATCGCGAGAGTTCCCGCGAGGTGTGGCGTGGCCACAGCAACCAACGGGTCCTCATCCAAAATGTGGAGCTCTACCCCCCAAAATCCATGGTCGGTTCGGACGAGTCCGACGTCGAGACTCCCCTTACGAACCCGATCCACAATCTGCTCGGAGTTTCCCGTGGACACAGTCCAACGTAAGGTCCCGACCTCAGGTAGTAAGGTCTCTGCCCATCCGGCAAGAATTCGAGCAATCCCTACGGAACACAGGCGTCCCGGCGGTTTGGACATCATGGCCGTCGCGTCCCGAAGGTCTTGGAGTGCAGATTTGAGGAATGGAATACCTGCCGCAATTTGGTCGGTCAAGACTAACTCACGCCCTAATCGAGATGTCACCGGCACTGGCATACGGCCTTCTATCCGCCCCAATCGATGAGAGACGGCTGATGCTGAGAGTCCTAAACGTTCGGCGACCTGCCCTAAGTTCTTGCCGTCGGCCATTTCCACTAGCAGCGCAATGTCGGTGAGATCCAATCCCATAATATCGAGATTATCCATCCATGCACATCCTTCACCTATTATTGCTTCAGTCATCCCACAACTGGCACCTATTCTCCCCTATCATGAGGCTATCACAGATAAGGAGGTTATGATCTATGAACCGAGACAATCAAAAAATCACTCAATATTTTTCGCGCTACTCCGAGGCCTATTTAACCAGTCCCCGGCATGCCCGTGGACAAGATTTAGAATCCCTTATCGAGGCGCTCCAACTGGCCCCGGAAAGCCTGGCGCTTGATGCTGCATGCGGCACCGGACATACCGCCGTTGCCCTCGCCCGAAAGGGACATCGGGTTTGGGGTCTGGACCTGACACCCGAAATGCTCGAGGCAGCCGAAACGTTATCCCAATCCCATCAAGCCTCGGTGACCTGGGTTCTGGGAGATGTCCACCAATTGCCATGGCCGGACAATACCTTTGATGCCGTCGCCTGTAGGCGCGCGGCACATCATTTCACCGACCTGGATCTCTTCCTTTCCGAGGTCCACCGTGTATTGAAACCAGGAGGACGACTTGGAATCTCCGATATGACAGCACCCAGCGATGCGATTGACGGATTAAATCAGTTGGAACGGTTCCGAGACAACTCGCACTTCGCGGCGCGCGCCGCCAATGAGTGGGCCCAGTTGGTGGCCGCCCACCGTCTCGATCTGATTACTCTTTTCGTCAACACCGAGCCCATGACCCCCAACGAGTGGCTTTCGCCGGTCGCCCCGACTTCTGTCGAAGGGCAACAGGCCTTGCAGCGATTGCAAGATCCGTCGTTTCCCAAAAGCATTTTGGTTGAGGGTCAATTTATCAAGTATCGGATGATTTTGACGGCGATCAAAAACTAGCCCGCGTGCATCCCGGGGTATCCAATTCGGGCGCACCAGGTCTCAGGACCAGGAACGTGTTAAACCATTAGATGAATCTTTTTGGAATCACGGGATGATTGGGCACTTTCTTAGCTGCTAAGAATTGACTCAAACGATCTAAATCCTGGCGATATTGCGGCATCAATGACCGCCGATAAATGAGATAGGCTGGGTGTGCCAAAGGAAATATTTCGGGGATCCCTGGTTCTTCGGTGATGTACAGTTGTCCCCGATAGGTCGCGAAGTGGGTGTCTCCGGTTAAAGACAAAAAAGCCATTCGGCCGAGGGTCACGATAATCTCGGGTTTCACCCACTTAATATCTTCTAGCATCCACGGCCGACAGGCGGCGATTTCTTCAGGGTGGGGGGCACGGTTTTTCCGACCGGTATCGGTCGGTCTACACCTCACCACGTTATTAAGCCAGATTTGATGTCGGGAGAGACCCAGATATGACAAAACATCATCAAAGATCTTGCCCGAACTGCCCTGAAATCCCATACCTGTACGGTCTTCCTCTTTACCTGGAGCCTCTCCCGTGAACATCACCCGAGCCCCTTGATTGCCTCTCCCAACCACAACCTGGGTCCTTAAATCGGCTAAGCCACATCGTCTACAGGTGGTCATTTCTTCAATCCATGAAACGCTCTCGTCGATCACGGGGACGTCAGATCGCGCACTAAGAGGGTCACGGTCTCCCGCGGCACGGTGACCGTATACGCATAGCCTGGGTGCTTAATCTCTAAAGACACCCCATCCCTATGATCCGTCAAGGCCGTCAGGTCGTCTGATGCAAATGAAAACGTCAAATAGTGTACGGCACTGGTCTTTTCTTCCGTGGATCGACCCGGCTCTGCTAGCCCGACGACTTCTCGTTCTCCGATTCGCAGGCGCACGTTCTCTTCGACACCAGAGAGTTGCCGTAAGACCTTGGGCATATCATCGGATTGCGTCAGTTCAATGAGTAGCGTAGCTCCAATCGCCATTCCTTTCGGTAACAAATCGTTGTACACCAAGATCTCATCTTGGATTTTTTCAGGATCCTCAATATGTTCGATCCGCATCATTTCTTGGACTTGGAATCTCATGGTTTCCGTATTTTCAAAAACCAGAGAAAGTCGGGGGCCAATCGTGAGTCGTCGAATCTTTTTGAGTTCAATAATGTGGCGACGAAAGTCGGGACGTGTTAACTCATATTCCCGATTTGACACCACATCTTGCATCGTCAGTTGTCGCATGAGGAAAACCTCCCTATCTATTAAGACCATAAGCATCCAACAATATTTGCACCGGATGCTGGGGTGGTCGATCCGATGCCACCTCAATTTGTAGACCGGCTAAGGCACAGTCAGAACAGGCAACCGTGTCATGTGCGGCACGAAACGCATCAGTCATTTTTTTCGCAACTTTTTGGGATTCATCGTAGTATTCCGCCTTTAGACCCCAAGTCCCATCAATCCCCGCACAACGATCGACAATGTTCACGGTGGTCCCATCAATCCCCGACAGCAAATCCGCTGCCGCCTTTTTCAGGCCTTGCGCCTTGGTGTGGCACGACAAGTGATAAGTAACCGTGCCCGGACTCGATACAAAATCTTTTTTCAGTCTACCGCTACGCATCTGTTGTGCTAAGTACTCCGTAATATCAAGGGTGGCGGATGCCACCTTTTGCGCCGCCTCGGTCCCCAGAAGTAGTGGATAGTCCTGTTTTAGTACATAGGCACATGTCGGTTGGAGCGCCAATATCTTCTTTCCCGCCTCGGCGTACGAAGACAGTTGGCTTACATTATGTTGTGCGCGTTCAGTAGCTCCAGCAATATCCCCGCCATCCATGGCGGGCATTCCACAACATCGAAGGTTATCGGGCACCACCGCTTGGATCCCGTTATGGCCTAAAATGCCGATCGCGGCCTGTCCGATGCCCGCTTCGTGATATTCGACCGTACAGGTGGAAAAAATCACGACGTCGGGGTCTGTAGCCCGAATCTCTTGGGATTTGACCCAATCCGAGAAACGTGTCAAGGCAAATTTCGGCAAGTGCCGCCGACGGTCAATGCCCAAACGCCGTTCCATCTGGCGACGAACAAAAAGTTTGGTGAGACTCCAATTCGAGAGGCTCGGGACCATGGTGCCCAACTTTCCCGAACGTTCCGGATCCCCAAGAAATTTATCACTGGCACTCAATCCGGATTTTTTGGTTCGGATCGCCTTGGAACGTAGCATGAGGCGCGGGAAGTCAAGGTCAAACCGATGCGGTGGAACATAAGGACATTTCACATAACAGAGCTTGCACTGATAGCATAAGTCTGCCACGTGCGTCATCTGATCCGTCGTTAGCAGATCCACGTCGTCATCATGACTCTCTACGGCATCAAACAGCGCCGGAAACGAAGGACAGAGATTGTGACAGAGGCGACACCCATTACAAATATCAAATGCCATCTTCATGTCGGCAACCAGACGCGATTCGTCCCAATATCCCGGTTCCCGAGGGTTATAGTCCATGATGGATTCCTCCCGCAACGCATAATGACTGAGCTAATGAGAAGGGGCCGAATATCGGCCCCTCAAGTGCTTATTCGCCAGCGAGGCTCGCTAACCCTTTGGTAAAGCGTCCAGCATGGCTCTTCTCGGCCCGAGCCAAGGTTTCGAACCACTCGGCAATTTCGTCAAATCCTTCCTCACGGGCTTCTTTCGCAAATCCCGGATACATCTGAGTATATTCGTATGTTTCTCCTTCAATGGCGCTCTTGAGGTTTTGCTCCGTGTTTCCGACGGCCACGCCGGTAACAGGATCGCCAACCTCTTCCAGAAACTCAAAATGTCCAAACGCGTGCCCGGTTTCGCCTTCCGCAACATTCCGGAACAATCCCGCAACCTCCGTCTGTCCTTCCACGTCGGCCTTTTGAGCAAAGTATAAATAACGGCGATTTGCCTGAGACTCCCCCGCAAACGCCTCTTTGAGGTTGCCATGAGTCTTACTGTTCAGTAATGTGGCCATCGTATGTTCCTCCTCTTTTTGGCATCCTCCCCACGGATGAATCCGGGGGATTTCTGTGCCTCGCGGCCACAGGTTCCTGCTTCATCACACCATCGCTTCTTAGGGCTTGCGCCGTTCGTCCACGCACAACAAGACGCGAGGACTTTCCACGAGAGGATGCTCCCCAGGCTCACTGGGCGTGTCCCACCCTGCCCTACATCCGAACAACCCCTGTGCGGCGGCGGGACTTGGTTTTCGCCCCGCCACCGCTAGGGTTTGATGCTACTTTAGCACATTTGGTAAACCTCATTCAAATACTTACCTAAGACTCATTCTAAACTGACCTCGTCGCTTAAGCAAGGTCTAAAACAGTTCTAAAAGGCATAGGACTTTGGTCTTATGCCATCGCTAGGTCGATGGTTGCATACCTTCTTCCCTCTTATTTCTCTATATTTTGATCATAGCCTTACCACCTTGAGAAGGAGGCATCGATTATGCATCAAGAATTCCCCTGGCCAGTTGATCTCGATCGGAGCTTAAAAACCGTCGCGTCTCTTGACCGCCCCGACATCGTCCCTTGGATTAAAAATCAGCGTCACGCAGCGGTCAGCGATGTAAAGACACATCTAATCCTGGCCCTTACGAGCAGTCGCTATATAGACCATCACGGTCCCTATATCGGACACGGCACGTTCAATGGCGGACCCATCCTCCGTGCCTCTCTCCTTTTGGGCCCTCGTTATCGGGATCTGGCACTATTACAGACGGCGACGTATGTCGTCGACCTGTTACGAAATCCCAACTATGGACCGTATCTCTTACTAGCCATGGACCCAGTAACAGAGTCTACACCCGAAGCCTCGCGGTCTACCTTCTTGGCCGCTTTGCAAGCGGGAGACCAGATTTTATTGGCGGAACATCGCCTCGTCGGCCTTCTCTCCCAACCACCTGATGAAGTCGCCCAACTCTTGCGGCACGCGGGCCTGCTCCAATATCCGGAAAACGAGCATCGACTGCTCATGGTGCACCGTAGCCTCCAGTTGTTGAACGATACTGACGGTTGGCGCTTTAGCGAACCCATCCTTCGCGCTGCCGCCCAATACCTAGCCAGTCGCCCTCATGTTACGCCCCATGACCCACTCCCATGGCCGTCAAGCCATCGAGGTCTCGTTAATCCGTCAGAGCCGGTAGATCGGGACGTTGTGCTCCATGCCATCGATCGTCTCCAAGCCGTTGCCTTCGGAGAAGAGCCTGCTTTGATTCGGTCGTTGGTGGAGCAGAACGTGAATCCCTCGACGCTCTACGAGAGTCTCTCCTTAGCAGCCAGTGACCTGTTATGCCGTACGCATTTTGACGCCCACGGAGTGACTGGCGTACACTGCATCATGGATCTCTTACAGGATCCGACTACGCTTGACCGTAGCCGAGACCTCGCATGGCTATCGGCCTTATCCGGGTCGCGCATCCGACGCCAAAAAGAGGGGCGGTCGGATTGGCGGATTCCCCTCCCACCCGCGAATCATCGGGTGAGCTTGGACGAGATCCTCGATCGACTCGAACACGACAAGGGCGGACTTCATGCAATGCAAGCGGTCGCCACCTACCTACGGAACGGAGGAGATCCCACGGCCGTAACGCAGCTTCTCATACAGTTCGCGCTGACGACGGCAGGGCCCTTTGATGCCATCCATAATGTCAAAATGCTTTGGGGCCAATGGCAAGAGACCGAGCGTTCGCGACTACCCGAGGAGTCCTGGCGCCACCTAGCGGCCGGTGCGCGAATCCTTGCGGAAACGGCGTCTACGGAACGTGGCTATGCCGAACCCATCGTCGACATGTGGCATCGACTAACATCCGAATGAGTCGTCTGGCGTCGGTAGTCCTATTCTCTATCATGAGGCATATCCATAGGATCAACAGGTTAATTGGAGGAGGCTTTTCCCCTGTGGTCCACCGACTGAAAATTCATCCCCTATATTTTGGGTTAGCGTCTACCGCGGTTGTCACCATCGTGCTGTCCGCGGTGCTTTATAGTGAAACGGTAGAATTCCTGGTCATTGCCATAGTGCTCGCCATCATCCTCATTGCATCTCAAGCATCAGGACTCTTGGCCTATCACTCCAGTCACGACATGATGGCCAGCATGGTGGGTGGCACGGCCGGTGGCCTCCTAGGCGGTGCTATTGTTCTCTTACTCATGCCATCCCATTGCGATGGTCATGCCATGACCATGATGACCGACAGTATGGCAGGGATGATCGGGTGCACGCTAGCCGGATGGCAGCACTACCGATAGGTTTACAGCCATCCGATAAAGCCTGCGTTCACGATACGCCATCACAAATCCAACCCAGGGCAACCCTAATCCTCCCCCGCGATAGGCGCAAACCATCCGCACCAAGGATCTGGTGCAGCACTGTCCATCGAGAAAAGAAATTACAATGACAGCTTTCCGGAGTGGAGCCTCAATACGGGTCGCATGGCTCCCACTTCGCGCCCTGCGTGGTTTTTAATTATCGGTTGAATAACATGCCTTAAGGTTTGGATCTCTGGGTCCGTTAGGACCTCCATTTCCGCCAAGACCGCCGTTACTACGGAACCAATGGTACGCGAGGTGCCGTCGTTAATCTTTACCGCCAACCCCAGTCCACGCTCTGGAATCCCGATGCAAAATACCGCTTCGGCTCCGCCTTTGGATACCAAACGATGCTCCGTCGCCTCCGCCAGCATGACTTCGAGGCGTCCGGTGCCGGACACTAATTCCGGATAAGTTCGCATGGCTTCCGCGATGATCATGGCTGCACCTTGAGCCTCGGGGTCCAATCCTCGGGGATCCACAAGGCGGGCATAGGCATAAGCCATCCGAAAGAGCGACAGGTAAAACGTGGGAACTCCGCAGCCATCGATTCCGGTATATATGGTCGTGGGATTCTGTATTCCAGTCATCAAGGCCACATTGCGCAAGATCTTTTGCTGTACGGGATGTTCGGGCAACTGATAGCCTTCCAACGGTGCCTTTAGCATGCGCGCCAATGTCAGCATGCCAGAATGTTTACCACTGCAGTTATTATGGACAATTTCCGCATCTTTGCCTTCTGCCAACATCCGTTCGGTGGTTGCCCGGTGGCTCGGCATGTGGGCCCCACAAATTAAATCTTCTTGACGGGCTTCAATCTTGGCTAAGATACTCTGCACTAATTCGACATGCTGATCCTCCCCTCCATGTGAGGCAGCGGTCATAGCCACTTCCCGAGGCGTCAATCCAAAGGCGTCAATGGCTCCTGCTTGGATGAGGGGCATGGCCTGAAAAGGCTTGGCCGAGGATCGCCAAAACGTTTCGCGATGGGGATCTCCCAACCAATACTGGATGTGGCCAAGACTGTCTACGACCGCAACATCCGCGTAGGCCACACTCTCCACTTTATCTTCGCGGTAAATTTCGACGGCACGTTCCGCCATGCTATTGTCCCCTCTCTTGATACTCAGAAGCCGCTTCGACAAACTTGGTAAATAAACTCTTGGCCTCTGCTTGGTGACTTTGAAGATCTTCGGGGTGCCACTGCACGCCGATCCGAAAGAGAGCGGTGGGATCTTCAATGGCCTCGATGATCCCATCGTCAGAATGAGCCGTCACCACGTATCCCGCAGGAGCCCGATCGATGGCCTGGTGATGAAATGAATTGACCGAAACCGTCGTGGTCCTCAGTATATCGGCAAGACGGGTTCCTGTCTCGAGTACCACGCGATGCGTGACCTCGGGCCGCGGCTCCGCCTGGCTATGGTGAATCGGGCTATCGGGTCGGGCACTCGGAATGTCTTGGATCAGGGAACCCCCACCCGCCACGGTTAATGCCTGTATCCCACGACAGATTCCAAACGTGGGCATCTTGAGACCATCGGCCACCCGAATGAGTCCGAGTTCAGTCGTGTCCCGGGCGGTGGACACTCCAGACATCTCGGTACCGAGATTACTCGCCCCGAATGTTGCTGGATCAAAGTCCCCACCCCCTGTCAGTAATAGCCCATGACACTTTCTTAACAGGGCGGTCGAGGAAGACTCGTTAGGTAACGGCACCGGGATCCCGCCTGCTTCAATAATCGCCACGATATAAGTACGTCGTAACCAGTCTCTCGTTGTGGTATCGGACTTCTCCTCACGGGACATCGAAATACCAATTAATGGTTGTGCCATTTCCCCATCTCCTCTTGATCCGAGCCTACGGTTCATCGTTGCACGGCGCCAACGCCATAGAAAAAAGCGAGTCCGACGGACTCACTTAAACACGCTACAACTCGGTCACGCCAAGACTAAGCAGGATCGCCTGGTTGACACGAGCCATCAGTTCTGGACTTAGATGGGCAATGCGCTCTTTCAGTCGTCGTTTATCAATCGTGCGTACTTGTTCTAATAAAATTACGGAATCACGCTCCAGTTGAGATTCCCCCGCCTTTACCTCGACATGTATGGGAAGCTTCGTCTTTAAGAGTTGCGAGGTTACGGCGCACACGATTGTGGTCGGACTATATCGGTTCCCAATATCGTTCTGCAATATG
>JAJYPK010000237.1 GCA_021795465.1 Bacillota bacterium | reverse complement strand
CAGACTGGTACTAGTGGAGGATGGACCTGAATTAACGTGTGCGACCCCATTGCCCCTCTACTCGATCGGGACGTCGCGTGGGTTCATGCGGGTATGAGGTAAAACTTCCCATGTTACAGCGAGGTATATACAATGACGGCTCTCATCCAACGGATTCGTCAAGCACTTAGTACTGGAACTTAAAAGTCATCGGCACGAGATTTACCAAGGACTAACTAACGTTCTGGGATGGTGCATTCGCATCGTTAATAGGGCCTCTGTCAGTAGGTTGGATGCTCATGCCAGTTCATGCCGCGTCGTGGATCCAGACGTTAGAGTATCACGTCATATCTTGTCGCCACTCACGGAGTGATGAGTGCGGGGATGGCTACAATTTCTTAAAAGCAATTTGCCACTGTCGGCCGCCGTTTTTCGTGACGAGCAACCATTCACGGTGAAAGTGTGGTGTGGCAACAAACACCGTCCCAATACGACGTGTGACAAATTGGATCGCTTGAATTCGAGCCGACAGGGGTAAGGTTGTTCCTTGGGGATTCACCGTCTGAACCACCCAGTGACGCCCGCCGTCCGTGGTGTGGAGCAACCCATGCGGTCCGGCGGCCCATCCGATCATGAGCGACACAAAATCCGGGTGGACAAACTGATCTTCGTTATTGAGAACTGTCGGCAACACGGGCTGCAAATTAGGTGTCCAGGTGGCTCCAGCCGTGTCTGACCGCCAGAGCGTCATCCCTTTAACGCTGCCGGTCCGAGATGTAAGAATACTCGATAGTAACAGCTGCGATCCCCGTTGAATGGGAGGAATCAACGGACCATTTTGATCTGGACGAATCCACGACCCTTCCGATTGCCATTGGATGCCTGCGTCGGTCGTCCGATACAAGGTGGCGGGTGTGGTCGAGGTCGCGGAGGCCATCAACCAGCCATCGGTCAAACTCACGAACTGCATGGTGGCCTCGCCCAACGGCGGATCCGCATTCGTGGTCGTATTGTTGGCGACAACGGTCCATGATGCTCCCCCGTTAGCGGTATTTAAGAGGGCTCCGCTGGCGGAATTCATTCCTTGAATCGGGGCGAGCAATAACCATCCGTGCTGCGGTGTCAGAAACGTAATCTGCCTAGGTATCGGTGCTCCGCCGACGTGGCCAAACGGGGTGGCGATTGTGCGTCGAATCCAAGACCGTCCGCTATTGAACGTTTCTTCTTGGACAATGGTGCCATTAGGTTGGCTGTAAACCATCAGGGCTTCTGTGGAATCCACAAAGGCCCATTGTGCGGGCATCAATCGCTGAGAGGGAAGCGGAAGCACCCGCACCCGGGTCCAAGTTTGGCCTCCGTCTTGGGTGTGATAAAGGTCCGTAGCACTTAAAGCCCACCCGGCTTGTGGGGACATCATGTGGATGCGTTGCAAGCGTGGAAGCGACGCGACTAACGGCTTCTGGGTCCGTGAAGGATGTCCGCTAGCGGGGCTCGCGGCAACAGTTACCCCACGACCACACCCAGCCAGTAAGGTACTGCCTATAAGAACGATGGCGCTGAGGTATAAGGGCTTGGTCATTGATGGTGTCCTCCCAGTGATCCCGTGTCATCCATATAACGCGCCAAATGTTTACCACGTTACCACGTGGTTTACTCAAGTTCTGATTCCGGAGAGCGCTGTATTCGTGTCAGGATCATGCCAACCAATGAGCCATGGGACATCATCGCGGGGAGATTGTTGTGGGCACCAACACCGAAATACCATGGCCCCAAGCACACGCTTGGGGTTCGTCTAGGCTTTAAATGATGGCACCGACGGCCAGTAGGGCGTGAACAACAGGGGTAAAACTCTCAGTTTAGTTCCCATGAGGTTGCATAATCAAAGTCATAGCCAAATCCGCGCGGTCCCCATACTTTTAGGGCCGCTGGGCTTTTCATGATAGCGGGTGCCGGGATCCCCAGAACAGACACTCGTTGACCATAACGAAGTCGTTCAGTGGTTACAGCCAATCCTGTATGCGTATCCAACACCGTTATCAAATCCGGAACCATACCTAAAACACGTTTCCCTTGACGGATCAGAAGGTTCTCGTTTTGAAATTCAATCTCTATTACTTGACCACGACCCTGGTCGATCCCCTCGACACGTACCATGCCGCGTGCAAAACCTTCGGCCGTACGCCGCGATACCTCCACAATCTTTCCTTTGAATAGGATTCTCCCGCGACCATAGCCCGAATATTGGGTGGCTTCACATATGGCCTCTAATGGATCCTCGTGACTCTGTTCTGCGCGAAGTACGGCATTGCCAATTCGAAGTCCCAAACTTAACGTGCCACGGATGGCCGCTCGTTTCACATCACGCCCATGCATAGGAAATTGAGACACAAAGCTATGTCCCCCCATGCGAATGGTGATCCCGCGGGCTATCCATTCGAGGGCGTAATTATCATGCAGATGGTCGAGAATCACAAAATCGTCGAACTCGCTAGCAATGCAAGCTGGCGTACCAGAGATGCCGGCGATGTGAAAGGTCTGCATATAAAGTTCGGGAAAAGCCCGACCCATCCCATCAGCATCCACTACGGGTCGGCCCAATGCCGCCGCAACTTGCAGCGGCACCATGCTATTAATCCCACCCGCCTCAATGGGGCACGGCAATGCCCCGACCGCACCTAAATGGTCTGCGAGACGTTGAAATGCGCCGACGGGCTCGGTGCCTCTCGGCACCTTTTCAACCAACACGGTCGGGGCACCCATACCAGCAATAGGAATTACCCAGGCATCGTCGGCGAGCTCATCCACCTCGCACACTGTCACGGGCCCGTTTTCTCGCATATGCGCTTCCGCCATGACCCGCCCAATATACGGATCACCTCCTCCACCGGTTCCCAAAATCGCCGCCCCGATAGCCAATGCATCTAAATCCTCGATACCAATTTGCCAGCTCATTGCCCGTCACCTGCCAATTGTCCTGCCACCGTGACACGTACTCGGGAGGCATTAGAAGGCAGGTATGCCAACGGGATTTCCTCGACTTCAATCACCTCAATGGTGTCATGATTTGCCCCCGCTCGTACAGCATCCGCTTTTGCCGTCAAAATAGCATCTTGCATCACTTGATCTCTGCTACGACCATTCATTGCGTAAATGCGGTCCACTCGCCCAGATACTTGGGCGATAGCTGCACCGATGGCATTCGCCACATCAAAGTGCTCTGGTCGAATCACCCGAGACACTCCTTCTAAATGATCCGGAAGGAGCGCACTACCGCCACCGACCGCAATCAATGGCACGGCTTCGGCGCTGGTCTTAATCCGGTCGATTCCGTCCTCGATAAGACGCAATGCCTCGCGATAAGCTCGCTCGCTAAGCTGGCGGGGTACACGTGGGGCTTGATTTCCGATGCGTGCTTTGCCCTCATTCACCGCCACGTCTGTCAACGTCAGCACGTCACCGCCAAAGACTTGCGCCTCCTGAATAATCCGATAGCCTACACTATCCGGGCCTACCGTCAGTTTGCTCTCATCTTCTCTCACCCGGGACCCTCCACCGAGTCCTAACGCAATTAAATCTGGCATCCTAAAATTTGTCCGTACCCCGCCTACTTCCACGGCTAAAGACGACTGCCGAGGAAATCCACCGCGAATCATTCCAATATCTGAAGACGTACCCCCTACGTCAATAATCACGGCATCATTAACTTGGGACAAGAAGGCCGCTCCGCGCATGGAGTTAGTCGGTCCACAAGCCACCGTCAAGATCGGATAACGCAAGGCGTAATCCATGGCCATCAAAGTC
>JAJYPK010000236.1 GCA_021795465.1 Bacillota bacterium | reverse complement strand
TCCGGGGACGATCCGAGTGTGCGAGCCAATTGATCGTACACACACCCAAAAGCTTAAGTGGATCACAACCTGGAAAAAGGGGAGCTTCTTCTACGCGGCTCCCCCCCGACTTAAGGCGAGCCATCCGCCGTGCTGTATTTTGATGAAGGCCGATCCAGGGCACTTAAGATCAACCTTCGAATATTTCCATCTATTATCGTGCACTACTTGTCGGGCGTCGTCGCCAGTGTTCGGCGTTGATGGCATTCTGTGCCTTACCCAAGAATGCGGACATAATATTGGACTTTGCATCATGCGTCATCTGTGCCCTCGTCTCCACCGTATTCGAACCTACATGCGGAGACAGAATGACTTGGGGTAATGCCATGAGTTGGTCCGAGATGAGGGGTTCTCCCTCAAACACATCCAGGGCGGCCCCGCCCAGTTGACCCGACACTAACGCTTCTTCCAAGGCTTCCTGATCCACCGTGGCACCCCGCCCAATATTCACCAACAGTCCTCCCGGTTTCATTTTGGAGAGTGCAGAGGCCCCAATGAGATGAAACGTCTTCGCATTCAATGGAGTCGCCATAATCACGATGTCGACGGAGGCTAGCAACTCTGCTAGCGGCAGGTACCCCAAGTGTCCATCTAATGGTCCGTGCGGACGCGTGTAACGCACGGCAAATCCCACGGCGCGCAATAAGGATCCCAGTCGTTGGCCCACTCGACCATAGCCCACTAACCCGACGACTTGACTCTGAATGTCGTGAGCCGGTTGGCTGTCGCTAAAGACCGGGTTAGCCGCCCCCGACCGGTTCGCCACCCGGATACGCGTATCGTGCTGCACAACGTGGCGCAAGAGCGCGAGGGTAAGGGTGAGTCCCAATTCGGCGGTGGCTCCCACCACCGCATCCGGCGTATGTGTCACCAAAATCCCGAGGTCCGAGGCCGCTTTTACATCGACATAATCATAGCCCGTACCATAGGTGGCAATAACCAGGAGTTGGGTCATTTGTTCTAAACGAGTGCGTCCCAGAGGGTAGCCTGGGTGCGCAATCATCCCATGAATCTCCTTCCATTCTTCGGGGCGCGGTTCCCCTCGAACCCAAGTGACGTCGTCACTTAAGTCATCGCTCCATCCGGGCCCCACCACCTGACAACGATATGGTGTCTTCATCTTCATCGATGCACCACCTCTCATGTTCGGGAGATGCGACGGAATTTCCCGTACACATCTCCCGTGTATTCTTCTGTTCGTGATGTCTATTGCTACGCGGGTCGTTGGTGGGTGTTAGGCACCGTGGCGTGATTTCTGGTCCGAACCAGCAGCATGAGCACGGCTGATGCGACCATGCATAGGGACATAAAGAGAAATCCGTCATTGGGAGCGCCCGTGGCTGATGCAAGATAACCTACAAAGTAGGTACCCACGAAAGAACCTAGGGCCCCCATGCTGTTAATCATGGCCATAGATTCTCCCGATGCGCTACGTGGAATAATGTCTGGAACAATGGCGAAATAGGGGCCATAAGGTGCATACATCGCACCGCCTGAAATCGCCAGCAAAATCATAGCGAGGAAGAAGTTATGCACCCCCAGCGAGAACGACATGTAGAGTGCAATGCCTCCAATGAGAAGAAAGGGCCATACGAAGACCTTGCGATTGAGACTCTTATCCGCGAAATAGGAAGCCCCTATCATCAGCACGATGGCTAAGAGATAAGGAATGGCCGATATTAGGCCTGTGAGACCAATCCCCAATCCCGAGGCTTCTTTCACAATAGAAGGCAACCACAGGATAAATCCATAGATGCCAGCGCTCCACAGGAAATACTGTCCTGCTAGAAGCAGCACGTCACGCGACTTGAAGGCGGCCCAATAATGCATAGGCTTACCCAATGACTGTTGCTCTTGGGTTAACTGTTCTTGCAGTCCTAGCTGTTGGTTCGGGGTGAGCCATTGCGCTTGATGCGGGTGGTCTTGAATCAAGGCGAGCCAAATAAACGCCATGATGATGGACGGGATCCCTTCTAGAACAAACATACTTTGCCATCCCACGGCCGCGATGAGAAATCCCGAGACCACGGACATCCAGAGTACCGTAACAGGGTTTCCCAGAATCAGCAAGGTGTTGGCTCGCGCCCTCTCCGGCCGCATGAACCAATGCGTGTTGAAGACCAACAACGAGGGAAATAGCACACTTTCTACGACTCCTAGGAGGAGTCGGTCAATGATGAGTAACGTGACATTCGGCAACATACCCGTCAAAGAGGCTAAAATCCCCCACAAAATCATTCCCCAAAATACAATGCGTTTGGCGCTCTTGGTTTCCGCATAATGAGCCCCGGGAATTTGGAACAAGAAATAGCCTAAAAAGAACATGGCACCCAACAACGCCGTGACGGGCCCAGTAATGTGTAGCGTCTTGGAGAGACCGGCCGCAGCTCCAAACCCAAAGTTGGCTCGATCTACAAATGCCAGACTATATACGATGAAAATGATTGGAATCAACCGTGCCCATCGACTCCGTGCTCCCGTGTCTTTCATCTGAATGCTCCTTTCTATCATCGAGATGTCGATTGCCTCGCCTTCAATATCCCACCCAAACGAACCTGTCGGGGACGAACCTCAGTTCCTCTCGACATTTGTGCCAACAACGATTGCGCTCCCTGGCGCCCAAGTTCAACGGTTGGCTGCCCAATTGCCGTGATTCCTCCAAACACATAGGCAGCCCACTCCGGATCATCAATCGTCATGAGCCCGATATCTTGTGGCACCTGGACCCCTGCCTCCGAGAGCGAACGGACGACAAAGAGCGCGGTTTTGCTATTGCTGCAGAGAATTGCAAGAGGTTCTTCGATGGCGGTCGACCGCATCTGCATAATTTTACGGACCAACGAAGTCGACCGCTTATCGCGATAGGTGAAAATCTCGGCGGCATACCATCGTTTGCGGTTCTCTATCACGGCCGCTTCACGTTCTCGACGCGAACTCGCCTCGCGGGTGGGTTCTGTCACATAGAGCAACTGTCGATATCCTTGTCCCAACAGATGGTCATTCGCTTGCTGCAATGCCGCCGCATTATCCAAAGCCACTAGATTTAAGGGGCTTTCTGCCCCTTCCAATATCCGGTCAAGCAAGACCACCGGGATTTGCTGTTCCAGGACGGAAGCCAGCACCGGGCTCACGTGAATCGAACACGGCTGCAACAAAAGACCTTCAACCCGCTGATCAATGAGTCGCTCGATCAGACGATCTTCTTGCCGTGGGTCATTTCGTGCATTCCCGACCAGTAAGCTTAAACCGGCTTTGTTAATGGTGGTCTCGACGCCTTCAAGAACAGCCGGTACGTAAGCATTGCTGAGGTCGGCAACTACCGCGGCGACAAGCCCACTGCGCTGAGTCTTCAAAGATCGGGCCCACGCATTCGGCCGATAACCTAAGTCTTGAATGACTCGAGCAATGCGGTCGGCCGTCGCCGGAGCGAGATTTCCCTCGACGCCGTTCAAGAAACGGGAAACGCTCGCGGGAGACACTTGTGCTGCTCGAGCCACATCGGCAATGGTTGGACGTTTCATCCGTTGGCAAACCTCCTAAATCGATTTCCGAAACCGATTTCATTCTACGCCCTATTCAGACTATAAGGCAATAGTGAAACTATTTATTGCGGTGCCGAGTTTATACATCCTTAACACGCACTTCACTCGTCTCCAGTGCCAAACCGGAAACACCCCTAAAGGAGGCACCCTCATCACCGTAGCAAAGACACCTCCTGCCACAGTTTCTCAGTAACCGAGACGT
>JAJYPK010000072.1 GCA_021795465.1 Bacillota bacterium | reverse complement strand
GAGGTGCTTCGCGAAAAAGTCCCCGGTGGTTACGACCTGTCCGCGATCGCCGAAGCATGTGCCGTGCTCCCGCCATTGAGTTTGCGGACCGCGTAATCGAAACAATTAAGGCTATTTTTTGCTGAGAACCGAGATGGGGAAGATAAAATGTAACCTCGTCTCCTATACTCTGAATTGGGCATCCGGCTTGCGTCTCTCATGGTTCTGCTACTAACGGCTAAATTTGTAGAGGGGCGACCAGAGGGGCGATTCCGAAGCTGTGAAACACCTCGAAATCGACCAAAACTTCGAACTCGAAGAAGGTACTGCAAGGTTTCTCGAGGACCCCCAACGAGACTCAGTACCATGGCGGCTGGCTGAGAGGCATTGTAACTACAGCATAGGGTTTAGTTTGCCGATTCGGTACCCTTGTCGCTAACTCACCGAGCTCGGTTCGGACGACATGGCTGGGGGTGCCGATTGAAGATGGAGAACTGGCGATGTGCCAATCCAAATTAAGGCAACGGTCCCGCCCACAGCTCCAATCCACAAGGTGGCATGGAGTCCGAGTAGGGATCCTAACAGGCCACCGGCCAGCGATCCTAATGGCATGGTGCCCCAAATCAGAAAGCGCACACTAGCATTCATTCGTCCCAGCAGACGATCCGGCGTTAGTGATTGCCGCAAACTCACTTGATTAATGTTGTAAATGACGGAACCGCCGCCGGTTAGCGCTTGGGATAAGATGAGAAAACCCATGCCGACAAAAAATTCTTGCGGTGCCAGCGGCACAAGGAATCCAGCCCCAGCCACCACCGCGATCGATAGAAAGAGGGTTCGACCTAATCCAAGAGATTGGGTGATCCGGTTTGCGACGACAGCGCCCACTAAGCCACCCACCGCGCCGAGACCATACACGGCACCGATCCACGCACCACGAAAATGTAGTCCATGGATGAAGTACAGGACATAGACGCTCCCGCTTAGCGCCCCAAAGAAATTCGAGGTGCCTGTACAGCCGGCGATGGACCAGATAAGCCGATTGCCGAACACAAATGCCAATCCTTCACGAATTTCGCCGCCGATGTGGCGTGTGACGACGCGCTGTGGTTTTGGTTCGCGAACGCGTATCCCTAGCAGGGAAGCGACCGACACACCATAAGATAGGGAATCAAATCCCAGTGCCAATGGGGCTGCCATGGTGCGGACCAACACACCACCCAACCCGGGACCGGCTACTTGGCTGGCCGCTCGTGTGGTTTCCAGTTTGGCGTTACCGTCCATCAGCACGTCCCGAGAAATGAGGGACGGCAAGTATGACTGATATGCGAGGTCAAAGAGCACCGTCATGCATCCTACTAGAAACGCTACCCCATACAGATCATTCATATGGAGTTGATGGGTAACCCACAGCACGGGTACCAATCCTAGCAACATCAGTCTCACTGAGTCAGCAAGAATCAATAAGGGGCGCCGCCGTAGACGGTCGATATAGACTCCTGCAAGAAGAGACATTACCAAGAAAGGTAGGGTGGTCAGAGCACCAATAAATCCCATTTGGGTTGGGGTCGCGTGCAAGAACAGGGCGGCGGTTAGCGGAAGCGCTACCGACGTCACTTCGGAGCCAAATTCCGAGACCGTTTGTCCGATCCACAATTTCATAAAATCTTGATGCCGCAATAACGCCGCCTTCATTCCGAACCCCCTATACAGGGCAGTGGAAGGTTTCCGCTACCCAAAAATCGAATGTTTACCAGTCCGTTCGGAGTGAGGGCAGATATAGAAAGCCACATACTATCTGTTATACAACCCTCCCGGCGTTCGTTGCCGATGTGAAGGTTCGCGTTGGACCCTGATGCGCCAGCAAATTTATGGGCGCCAATGGCTCTTTGTCACAACTCACCTTCCACTAAATTGGAACTTCCCCCAGACGTCATGTTGAAGAGTTATTCAGGACTAATGATCACTGGTATTTTGCCTCAGTCGCAGAGCGCTTCGCCAGCAATTCCATATATCTGGGGTATTTTCGCTAGGGAGTGGGATGGGAAGCAAAAGGCGCCCAACCGTTGTCCGTACGGTCCCGTTCACAATCCCCGCCGATACACCAAGAATTAGGTGATCTCACTGTGACCAATGATCAACTCTTGCGTAAGTCATCGAAGACAGTGATGGACGGTCAGTGTGCACGACATCCTGCATTTTACCACCCCATTCGCGCTCTTTCACCACTAAAGAACTTGGATTCACCAATCGCTGGAGGATCGTTTTTGCAAACAACATTTTTTAACCATGCCCGGCTTCATGTCATGACGAACGGGATAGACGCGTCGACAGAACTCGAAACTGGGTTGACGAAACTACTGGGAAAATCGGGATGGGACATGGTCACCACGACCCGGCATTGATGGGATGTGGGAGCCATCCGATTAGACCCATGGAAGTCCGGGGTGTGACCGAAAATGGCAGCCGCCTAACTCTTATCTTATCCCGAGATGTTGCCATCTGCCTATTTTAGCCATGATTCGTAAGAAGTTAGAGGGACTGGAAGATTTGAGGTAGTGTATGGGTGTCGACTGAGCCATTGTAATAACATAGCCATTTTGGGATGAGCGACGTGAAGTCCTAGTCTTAAGCCCAAAATGCGAGGAATTGCTTGCCCCGTTTCTCGAGTCCAAAGTACACATAGGGTTTCCGCCATCTCGCCACTCCCTATCACTTCAAAGGTTTGCCCTTGGTATTCTTTTGCGTGTCGAAAGGCCCACGCGACAATACGGCCGACATCACTAAGTGTCGTTAGTGGAATTCGACTGTCCCGAGGTACCACCTCTCGTAGCGTGGCCAGAAACAGCCGACCGACAAGAGGGCGATGTGCAACGAGTAGTGTTTGAATCGGTCGAGCGAACGGCAAGCTGGCTCCCCGAAAATCGTCCATAAAAAGGCCCGGGCGTAAGATGGTGAAGGGGAGCCCTGAGCGTCTCAATTTTTCCTCTATGAGGGCTTTGCCATCAATAGCGGCGACATTCTGGTGTTTGTCTGCGCCCAAGCCTGAACTGTAGACGATGTGCGGGAGGTTTCCCGCATTGATGGCAGCTTGGATGACATGGGAGCCAAGTCGGATTTCTTCTTTCAGTCCCAGGTCCCAGAAATTCTGTACGCTGAAGACTCCTGTGACCTCTTTAATTGCTGTCGTCAGGGTGGCAATGTCCCCCATGTCGCCGGTGATGAGGTGGGCACCTGCTGCTTTAAGAGCCTGTGCGTTCGGCCTATCAGCATTGCGCGTTAACGCATGCACCGTCCATCCATCGTCTAGAAGAGCTCGGGCTACGTGCCCTCCCTGATTCCCTGTGGCTCCGATGACCAGAATCGGACCGCCTCGAATGGTCATGAGGCCTGTTCCTGAGGGAGCATCGATGACAGGATACCAAAGGGCCATTGGGGTTTTCGTGTCTTATCTAGGGACATGTGCCACCATCCTCCCAACACATATTTATTCGCGTTCGCCGCCTACGTGTTCACAGATTCGGTAACGTCGCCGTTGCCGTGCGTCCCAATCTCATTCTCAGATTTTAGTGTATGCGAGAGGGGGTTCAACGAAAAGGGCTACCCCCCGTTGTAAATTTTAGGCTTGGGTCAAGAATTTGAATAATCGCGAGTGGTCTTTAGTTAAAAGTGTCGTTATAATGGGATGACAAGGCGAGGTAATAGCCCCTCCGGTAAGATGGCAACGTGACCACGGCGGCACACGCCCCCCTCGCCCGGCGGCGTCCGAAACGCCTAGGCCAGGGGAGTTGACCCGGGAGGATTGCACGTGAAGACATATTTATGGGGTTCGCTAGCGGGAGCGCTCGTGTTGTTTGGAGTCAGTGCAAGTAGTTTCCCTAACCACCATGCGACCGGATCTTCTAATCCCGTTAAGGCTACCAAACTGATCTCTCCAGTTCCCGCATTTGTTCTAGCCACTGCGAAACGTCTTGCAACCACTATGGGAGATGCGTCTCCAACCGCGGCTAACTATGTGGTGACGACCAGACAAGCGGCCAATCAGTTAATTGGAGCGCATGTGAAGTCTAATCCTCCAGTGTTTTTGGTGGTTCTTCATGGTCATTTTATTGACCGCAACGCCTATGGCCCGCCAGGATCATCGGACCCCACGGGATCCATGTTGGTCTTTACGATTGATACCGTGACTCATCAAGTTCTAGACTTGGGAGTGACAAATTACCAACCACAACTCGGGAAACTCTCCCCGGTCCATCCACTTCCAGGAATATAAATTAGGTTTTTTGTAGCATCTGAACCAAAACCGAAATAAGGACCTACCGATGACGGAACATGCTGGGATCCAATGCCGGGGATTCTGTAGAGTCGGGTAGGTCGGGAAATTTGTCGGCTCTTCCCCTGGGACATGATAGGTTCCCGTCGTCCGTCCGAAGCCACCCTCAGCCCTTTTGCCTTATGAACAATGCGATAGTCTGGCCGTTACTCCGAGAGTCGTCTGACTGACCTCATAATTCAGGGCCCAAACAACCATACGAGTTTTCTTGAGGGGGCTTAGGGCGTTTCGTAATAGTCGGTATCATTAACGGTCGGTTAACGGGAGCAACAGCGCATGATAAGCCTCGCCACCAACACCATTTAGGGTCCTTCTCCAGGGATGTAGTGTTCGGAGTAGGTCGTCACGCGCCACTGCCCCTGCACACGATGTAAATAGGCAACACCCACCTCTCCATTGAGAACTGGCGCCGCGTGGTGGGCACCGCTGGAAAAGTCGACCTTCGCTCGCCATGCGGCGCGGGCCCAAGGCCCCACTGCCACGACAGACTGCAAAGACACATGGATGCGGTCATAGGTAATCCGAATCGCTTTGTCTTGGATGGTTGCCATCGTCACGCGATAGATGTGACGATCTCGGGCGATTAATGGAGATCCCGGCGCGAAGGTGCTCGCAAGGACTTTTGATTCGGCATTCCACAACTGACGTTTCATAGTCGGTGACGGGATGTTTCCCAAGGAGAGTATCTGTGGCGATAGCACCAAAGGATTTTCCAACGCCACCATCCGGTGCAAGACCGGTTGGATCGCGGCTCGGTCGCGACCCGAGCTGATGGCGACCCCGAGAACACCGATGCCCAATACGGTAACGACACCAATCATCACTATCTGCGGCCAGCGCATCGCTTCCGCCTCTCCTTCTTTTCAGGAAAACGTGTCGTACTTCTCTGGCTTTGATAGCCATATGTTTCTAGTTCGCTGTGGAGGGCAAAAAATCCTGCACCTGGGAATTGCTGGACCGGATTGTTGCAACATGTTCCGGGCTTGCAACCTTTACACGCGTCACCGTGACTCGAATTTCCTGGAATAAATCTCTATTAGCAGCAGGAAAAACAGGGTGGCCGTGCGAATCCCTAGAGGACAAAAATCATCGGAGGCTTTTTAGCCTCTACCCATTGGAGGACATTTCATGACCATTGATGAGGTCGTGCGTGAAGCCGAGCGACAGGGATTGCAACAAATTCAATTTCTCTATGTGGACAATGGAGGCATTACTCGGGGCAAGGTGTCATCGCTGAGGAAATTGAAAAGCCATATGGCCGGGTGAAATGGATTAACGCGCGCCATGCAGGCTATGAATATGATGGACCAACTGCAGCCGGTCGCGCGTGCCGGCCCCGTGGGTGAAATTCGTCTGGTGCCCGACCCGGATAGTTTTCGGGTTATCCCCTATTTAGAACGGTCCGGATCCATCCTTTGCGATATGGTGAATCTGAACCACGAACCCTGGGATCTGTGCCCTCGGGATTTTCTCAAGCGTCAGATCCAGGCGGCTAGTGACATGGGATTTCGTATCATGGCCACCTATGAAGATGAATTTAGTCTCGCGCGCGTTGTCGACGAGGGAGTATGGGAGCCCCTCGATGACACCCTATGTTTTAGCGCACGAGCTATGGAGGTGGCGCATCCCATCATGCGAGATATCATGGACGCACTAGAAGCACAGGGAATTGAACCGGAACAATACTATCCGGAATTGGGCCATGGGCAACATGAACTATCTATCGCTCCTACGGATGTCTTAGCTGCCGCGGACAACCAAGTGCGCTATCGAGAGACGGTGCATGCCGTGGCACGGGCCCATGGGCTAGAGGCATCATTTGCTCCCAAACCTTGGGCCGATCAGGCAGGGAATGGAGCCCATATACATTTCTCGGTGTGGGATCCGACCTTTACCCGCAATCTCTTTTGGGATGCGGAGGATCCTTATCATTTGTCACCGTTGGGCTACCAGTTTGCCGCTGGGGTGGTCCACCATCTGCCCGCTTTGATCGGCCTGACCTGCCCCAGTGTGAATTCGTACCGACGATTGAATCCACGGGCGTGGAGTTCAGCCTATACGTCTTTTGGTCCCGATAACCGCGAGGCGGGGGTCCGGATTGCTTCGGTGTTTTGGGGTAACGAAGAAAGGTCAATTAACTTGGAATTGAAGGCCAGTGATTCCTCGGCCAATCCGTATTTGGCCCTTGGCGGACTGCTCGCAGTGGGGTTGGATGGCGTGCAAAACCCGCGGCCTTTGGATGTGATGGATGTCGACCCCGCCACCCTCACCGAAGAAGAACGACGACGCGCCCACGTGACCCGGCTTCCGGAAACCTTAGCTCAAGCCATGGATGCACTGGCCGTCGATGACACACTCGAGGGTGCCATGGGTGCTTCTTTGCACCGGGCTTACCTCACCGTGAAGCGTTCCGAGTCGGATCATTTTGCCTCGCATGATGTGGCGTATGAACTGATCCATCACTTTACCAAATTCTAATCGGAAAGAGGCGTCGCATGAGTTGGATGGAGGGCATCATGTTATGGGATCATCACTGTCACGCGTTATTAGCAGAAACCGCTAAAAGTGATCTAGACCGCTTGGCGCGTTGTTTGACAGAAGCGCCCTCGACGTACCCTTTGGAGGATCTCCATCACGGGGTGGTCTTTCATCAAGCGCTAGCGGTGATGGCAAGCCGCCTGGATGTATCGTGTGAGACGGCCGCCGTGGAGCGGGCCTTGGCGTCGGTGGACTACGCTGACTATTGTCAGCGAATTTTTAACGAAGCGGGATATGCGCGGTTATTGGTCGATACGGGATACACGCCGATGGGCGCATGGTCCATCGATGGCATGGAGAAGGTTCTTGGTATACCGATAAGGAAAATCTTACGCTTGGAGACACTCGCCGAAAAGGCACTGACGGTGGCAAGAGATTTTGACGACTGGATTGACCGGTACCAACGGACACTTAAAGAGGCTCGGCACGATGGCTATGTCGGGGCCAAATCGATTATCGCCTACCGTTCGGGACTGCATGTGGTTCCGGTCGAGGAAACCCGCGCTCGCGCGCAGTTTGTGGTGATGCGCCAGCGCGAAGCAACGCGTTTGGTGGATCCCGATCTACTGAACTATCTCTTATATCTCGCGACGCCGATCCTCATGGGCCAGAATCTGCCGCTTCAATTTCACACCGGCTTTGGCGATCCCGATACCGATTTGTTGCAAGGGAATCCGTTGTTGTTACGCTCCTATATTGAGGAATTTGTGTCCCAAGGTCATCGGATTGCGTTGTTACACACCTATCCCTATCACCGGGAAGCGGGGTATCTGGCTTCGGTTTATCCGGGAGTCTACCTAGACGTGTCGCTTGCTCTTCCCCTGGCAGCGTCTGGATCGTCCAGGATTTTGCACGAAGCATTGGAACTCACCCCGTTGTCGCGACTTTTATTCGCCTCAGATTCACATTCACGGCCAGAAAGTTACTTTTTGGCCGCGAAATTTTTCAGAGAAGGGATGAATGCGTTTCTTGACCGAACGGTAACCCGTCATCAGGTACTTGCGTCGGTGGCGGAAAATTGGGCGCACGCGGTAGCGAAGGGAAACGTAGAACGACTCTACGGGATTGAATAAATCGGGACGGAGTGGCGTCCATGCATTGGGCAACAGGTGTATTCATGGTAAAAAAGGTTGCGTCAATTAGCCGTCGACCATGAATCCTCCGATTCATGGACACTTCGGAGAGGGGGTATGAGGGAAAGCCTTATAATGGGACAAGAAGATTGATGAAACGTAGGAGGATATTATTGATGACCGTTTTAGACATGATGGTGGGCATTGCGCTCATTTTGAACGTTGTGATATTACTCTTGCTATTGACCGGAACCGTAGCCAAAACCCTTAAGGAGTATCTTTCCGTACGCATCACAGCCGTGGAAAAAAGCCAAGAACGTACGGATAAGACATTGCGTGACGAAATGGCGCTGGGCCGCCAAGAGGCGGCGCAAACGGCCAGTCGGCTACGTGAGGATTTCGAAACTCAGGTAAAGAATTTGTCCGAGCGGCTTAGTACGCTCTTAAGCAACCGACTGGATGAACATACCAAGCGGCTTGATGGAATGCGGGAGTTGGAGCAAACTGCGTTGAATCAGATGGAACAGCAACAAAAATCTCGATTCGATGGATTTGCGGAAAGTACTCAGCAAATGCTTTACCAACAGGATCGGCATCAGGGGGCTTTATTAACAGAGATGGGTACTCAACAAAAAGGCCATCTCGATTCTTTTATGAAGCAATTGGCTGAGCTAACACAAATGAATGCGACCAAACTGGAGCAAATTCGGACCACGGTTGAGGCCCAATTGACGAGTTTGCAAAAGGATAACAGCGAGAAGTTGGAAAAGATGCGAGAAACAGTTGATGAAAAGTTGCATCGAACCTTAGAACAAAGGTTGGGAGAGTCGTTCAAATTGGTCAGTGAACGGCTGGAACAGGTGCAAAAGGGACTCGGAGAAATGCAGAACCTAGCGTCGGGAGTGGGTGACCTAAAGAAGGTGCTCACGAATGTGAAGACGCGGGGAACGCTGGGAGAAATTCAACTGGATAACATTTTGGAACAGGTGTTGACCACCGAACAATACGAAGCTAAAGCGATGGTAAAACCAGGAAGTGCAGAGCGGGTGGATTTTGCTATTCGCTTGCCGGGCAAAGAGGACGCGAACGAGGTGGTTCTGTTGCCGATTGATGCGAAGTTTCCTCTGGAAGATTACCAACGGCTCGTCGAGGCAGAACATACGGGGGACCTAGTCCAGTCGGTGGAGGCAGGAAAGCTCCTGGAGGCGCGCATTAAGAGTGAGGCGAAAAGCATTCGGGATAAATACCTGAATCCCCCGAACACGACCGACTTCGCCCTGTTGTTCTTGCCCATTGAGGGGCTCTTTGCGGAAGTGCTCAGGCGGCCCGGACTCTGGGAAACCGTGCAACGAGAATACCATGTCATCATTACCGGTCCTACTACCATCACGGCCCTCCTTAATAGTCTACAGATGGGATTTCGCACCTTGGCGATTCAAAAACGATCGAGTGAAGTGTGGAAGCTTTTAGGGGCCGTCAAAACCGAATTTGGCAAATTCGGCGAGGTTTTGGAAAAAACCCAAAAGAAGTTGCAAGAAGCGAGTCACACCATCGATACCGCAGCCACCCGCACCCGAGCCATTGAACGCAAATTGAGAACAGTAGAGGCATTGCCCGCAGAAGAATCCCAACCGTTGTTGGAGCCGTTGGATATAGGGGTCGTGGATTAAAGTTAGGGCATTGTCAGCGGCTTTGCGTGATGCGGTTAAACTCCAAGAAAGCTCGTCACCCTAAGCGTGGGGAACCCATAGCGGGTCTGATACAATGAGATTATGAATATATGGAGAATTTTGGTTGGCCGCCCATTAAAGTCAAAGGAAGCCCAGTCCGAAGAAATTGGGACGTCCGAAGGTCTGGCCGCGCTATCGCTTGACGCATTAACATCGGTCGCATATGGTCCTGAGGCGATTGCGATTGTTTTGGTCGGAGTCGGGGTGGCTGGCATGCGGTTGCTACTGCCCTTGACCATCGCCATCGTGGGATTACTAGCGATTCTGGTTTTATCCTATAGTCAAGTCATCGAGGCGTATCCACGGGGTGGAGGTGCTTATGCGGTTTCCAGAGAAAATCTTGGAATACCGGGGAGTCAGTTGGCTGCGGCCTCCTTGTTTGTCGATTACATTCTGACCGTTGCCATCTCCATTTCGGCGGGTATTGGTTCGTTGACCTCCGCATTACCCGTCATGGTACCGTTTACCCTTCCTTTGTGTTTGTTTCTGCTCGCTTTAGTAACCATACTAAACCTTCGCGGGGTAGGGGAAAGTGCGCGAGCTTTCCTCCTGCCTACGGTGGTGTTTATCGTCGGCTTACTGGGGATTTTGGGGTGGGGATTTATTCATCCGGTGATAACTAAACCGGAAATCATTTTGCCGGCTCACGCACCCAAAGTCGGTCTCTTTTTTCTCCTGACAGCATTTGCCGCTGGTCTTACGGCATTAACTGGGGTCGAGGCCATCGCTAATGGAGTCCCACTGTTTCGTGAGCCGCGGGTCCTACGGGCCAAACGCACCGAGTGGTTACTGGGCATCTTACTGGCGGCCATGCTTCTTGGAATTGCCACCCTGACGGTGCGTTTTGGTGTTGTGCCGGGTGGGTCGGCAACGTTGCTCAGTAAGGTCCTTGCCGGAGTCGTGGGACACGATTGGATTTTTTTCGTGATGTCGTTCACAATCACTATCGTCTTGGGGCTCGCCGCCAATACATCCTTCGGTGGTCTGCCAATCTTGGCGAGTTTATTGGCGCGAGATGGGTTTTTACCCCGTGGATTTGCCATGCGAGGGGACCGATTGGTCCTAGAGCGTGGGGTTTGGTTCTTGGCGGTTGCCGCCGGAGTTCTTTTGGTGGCCGTGAATGGGAACACTCAGGCGTTAATCCCTATGTATGCAATCGGGGTGTTTATGGGGTTTACCTTATCGCAAACTGGGATGGTGATACATTGGCGAAAAACCCGTCCGAATGGCTGGCGGCTCCGTTCGAGTCTCAATTTATTGGGAGCGTTGCTCACCGCGACGGCTACCGCACTCTTTGTTCTCACCAAGTTTTCAAAGGGTGCCTGGGTGGTGGTCATTGTGATTCCGGTCTTTATTGTGATTTTTCGCAGGGTGGGTCGATATTATCAGCGTATGGACCATATGCTTCATGCCGGCCAGGTTCCCGAACCTGTTAAGGAATTGGCTAAACCGATTGTTGTGGTGCCGTTAAGCCCGACAATGACGACGTTAACCCGGTACACTGTGGAGCATGCCCTGTCTTTCAGTGACGAGGTGATTGCGGTGGTCGTGCTCTTTGACTCGGACGACGATGTTGCGAAGGGCACGATATTTCAGAAAGAATGGGCAGAATGGGCGCCACCGGCTCGGTTGGTGATCCTGAAATCACAATATCACTCGGTTTCGCGTCCCCTTCTCCGATTTATCAACACAATGGATCGACATGCAAAGAGACGTGTGATGGTATTAATTCCTGAGATCATTCCGAAGAATTTTTTCGCTGGGTTGTTACACAATCGGATGGAACATACCATTATGGCAGCGATTCGGACCCGGAGTGACGTGGTTGTTGCTACCGTACCGGTCCACTTGACTGTCGAGTCTCTCAACGATTAAACGCTGTCGGTGGCCCAGAGGCGATCGGTGGAAACTCGGTTGACGTTGGGATACGGCGTGTGGTTGCGGTTGGTGTAACCAGTCTCCTATAGCCAAACCCGCCACGGGATGCATAGGTTACGCGTCAGATCTTACTTACCTACGGCACAGTATAAGTTTGAAAAAAACGGCCCCGGCAAGTGAAATTATTGCCGGGGGGCTATGCTACCCTAGACGGTTCTGGGTGGTCTTACGATCCAGCAGGGCGCCAGTGGTTTGGATAAAAGAGTGCAGTGATCGGGTTAAAGGTGGATTGGACACCTTTAAGCGTGTTCGTACTTTCGTTGAACGTTGGAATAATAGGAAACCAGAGGTAAGGTACGTTCTGACGTGCGTATGCCTCATAAGCAAAGAGCGCTTTCTGTGTCGCAGCGGAAGTTCCCGGTGCGTACGTTGCCGTAATGAGTCGGTCCATCGTCTGGCTTGTATAATGACCCGCGTTGGCAGCGGCGCCGGTCTTAAATAATTCGCCGCCGGTTGGGTAATAATCAGGTTGGTAGGTCCAACCCCCACCCCAGAACGCGGCATCCCATTTGCTGGGATTGCCATGCATGACGGCAATCACATTATCATACGGTTGCGGTTGCAATTGGACTTGGATCCCTTCTTGTGCCCAACTTTGTTTGACCAGTTCGACCGTGTTTTTGAGAGCCTGACTTCCGGACGTGTACACCAACGGAAACGACAAACGAATGCCATGGCGTGTCATGACACCATTGACCAGATGCCAGCCATGCTGAAGGAGTAGTGCTTTGCCCGCCTTGGGGTTGTATGGATACAGAGGTTTATTCAGCGCGGGATCGTTGAACACCGTATGAGGTTGAGAGGGCACGGGGTTATCTTCTACCGTGCCTTGGCCGTGATAGATGGTGTTGATAATGCCTGATTGATTAATGCCCATTTCAAGCGCTTGGCGTATATACGATTTACTAAAGGTGGGGCCGAGACCACCCATCGCTTGACTACTTTGATTGACGCGAGCCATGTTGAAACCAAAGAGATAGGCCGACCAAAACTTGTCCTTGGTCAACTGAGCTTTGTCCGCCCACAACGATGCCGGCAAGTAACCCACCGAGATGCTCCCGGATTTTAGCGCAGCATACTCAGAGGTCGGGGATGTCTCATATTGGAAGATAAGTTTTTTGATGCGAGATTTTTGCCCTCCGTACGTCGGATTAGGAACAAATGTCCAACTTTGGTTAGGGGACATGGCAGAAAGCTTGTACGGGCCGTCCACGACGTTATACACTTTGTTCGTGGGTTGGTTGGAGACGCTGGAAATGAACTTGAGTTCTTTAGTCATGTTGTTTGGGTGCACGTCCCAGACGGATTTTGGCACAGGAATGATTTGGGCGAGCCCATTATGAATGAACCATGATTGGTTGGCAGGCGCTGCGAGGGTGACGACAACGGTACTCGAATTGGTTGCGACCACGCTAGTCCAATCTGCTGGAACGCCACCGCCGCCAGCCCCTCCATAGGTCCACGGCAAGGTGCCATTTGCGCTAGCGGCCTTCATGACGTTCCAGGTGAAGACCACGTCTTGGGCGGTCACGGGGTGGCCATTAGACCATTGGTAGCGAGGATTAATCTTAATGACGTACCGGGTACCGTTCGTATTGGATACGATAGACTTGGCTATCGATCGGGAGTAGTTGACGCTGTCGGTTTTGGTGATATAGACCAGCGGTTTATACATCAAGAAATTCATCTGGCTATTGGTATCCGTAAAGCCGGTAGAGGCAAGAACCGGGAAAAACCAGTTTGGCGAGGTTTGTACCGGAAGGGCAACGACTGCCGTGGTGTGGGGGGGCGCTGCCGTCGTACCGGTGCCCGAACCGCAGGCTGCCGTCAGAGCGCCCAAAGAGAGGATACTAAACATAAACCCCCATCGTTTTGTCGAGATCATTGTGTCGACGCTCCTTCATTAAGGTTTTGGTGATTATGCCAAACATTAAAAACTTCTGTCAATGGCGAAGGGTATGGCAATCTATGTCAGAGAGTCCCCGCAATGGGACCAATACACCCGAAAGGTAGGTCCGATTTTGTCGCTCATCGTGAAGGCGGTTGTTGATTGCGGGAATGTCAGAACGATGGCGAGAACGAGAGGGCCAGGGTGACGTTGGTGTCCCAAGGCATGGAGGTGATCCATATCGTGTAATCTAAGGACCAGATAGTCCATCGCACCTATTTTTGGACGACGAACTTATAGGTTCGGTTTTAGAGGGTCAAAGAATTTTTGATGAGACATGCGGCTTGAGAGCCCATACGCAATCACACCAGGAGGGTTTCATGAATACGAAAAATCGTGTACCTGACGAGAATGTTCGATCCGGTATTCTTGGAGAAGTAGAAACGGTTGGAGTTTTACCAGTCCCGGACCGAGAACGTACCATGTCGTATAAGAAAATGACCATTGTTTGGTTGATGGCGTCGGCATCGGCTACGACGCCCCTAATTGGCGCGCTTCTCTTCCATTTTGGTGTAACCGACATGATTTTAGCCATCGTCGCGAGTTGGGCCATCGGGATGGTTCCCGCGGGGTTGTTCTCGGAAATGGGTCGCGAAGTGCCCCTAACCGGATTGGTAGTGGCGCGCAAAAGCTATGGGGTGTTGGGGTCTTTTGTTTTTTCCGTTCTCTTTACCCTAGTTAATATGGGGTGGTTTGGGTTAAATACCGAAGTGGCGGGGGAGACCTTAAACGCGATTACCCACACCTCGGGTAATTTTTGGTTTTGGCTTATCGGCGTCGTCCAAGTTGTCTTGGTGCTTTTTGGCATGAAGTGGCTTGAGTATTTCTATCGGTATACCTCCGTGGCGCTCTTGGTCTGTTATGGGATTTTGGCGGACTTGTTGTTTTCTCGATACCATGTGCTCATGCCAGCGGCCACCGCACCGATGCAGTGGGGAACGGCGATTACCACGGTGGTGACGTTTTCGATTCTAGCCTGGACCTACAAAGTATCCACCGTCTCGCGATTCGCCATTCCAGCGTCCCAAAGCAAAAGACGCACCGCGTTTTTCTTAGCCCCATCGGTGGGGATTATGGTCTCGGTATTGGTGATGGGACTCATCGGGATGTATTCGCAGCAAGCCACGGGGAATTGGAACTTGGCGCTACTGGGTTCGCACGCACCCGTTTGGGGTGTGATTGCTGCGGTTGGCGTGGCGCTGGCGATTATTCACACCAATGCCATGAACCTCTACCCCTCGACCGTCGATCTTCTGGTAGCTATTAACACATTTCGGGCCCCGCGGCGCTGGCAGCAACCACTTGCGACCATCGGGCTAGGTATTGCTGGCACGGTGTTGGCCATCCTGGGGATTCTGAATCATGTCATGGGCTTTTTGGACATCATCGGAGACGTCATCATCCCGTTTACCTTCATCATGTTGGTGGATTGGGTGTGGGTACAAAAAAAGAAGACACCCGCCTCCGCGTTTTTTGAAAAACCAGACACGGCGCGCGGATGGTGGAATTGGCCCGCTATTATCGCGTTTGTGATCGGGCTCTTGATCAGTGTGGATGGAGGGGTCTGGTTTCCAAGGCTTTTTACCGTGGTTCTTCCAACACCGGTGGTTGGGGGAGTGGTTTCTGCCTTGATTTACGCCCTGTGGGCGATTCCACTGACACGGCGATCGCGTTCGGCGTGATTGCCGTGTCATGGGTTTGAAGCACTTGATCCCCTTATTGCTCCTTTAATTGAAGGGGGTCAAGAAATTTGTTTCATTGTGAGAGTGTGTGCTGAAGGTACCTTAGCCCTTCCTGTAGTTTCCCGATTCTGCCACGGAACAGGGCTTCGGTATCGATGGCGCTAAACATCTTCGCCACCGGGTGATCAAGACCTTCCAACAACCGCTCTACGGTCTCAACCGTAACCGGTCCAAGGCACGCGACCCACTGACGAAGAGCCGCCTGATAGGGTGGATCCTCGGGCTCGAGCGCTAAGACTGCCTTCAAATCTGCGTGAGCCGATCGTAGATGGGTGGCCCATTCGGTCCAGGATTCCATGGTGTCGAGGCGGGCCTCTTTCGGTTGTCCGGGGAGGGTGTCCACCTTCAAAAGTTGACCGTCGCGCATCCTCGCCCATATTGCTGCGGCGATGGGCGAGGGCTCTTCATCCGTCACCATGTCCTTGGCGTCTTGCACGAACGTGTCTAATGCCTCTGGTGACACGTTCCCGGTCAATTGTTCACGCCACCAGCGTTCCACCCAATCCCGACGTTCGGTGGTTGTCACATGCATCATCTCCCGTAATTGATAGAGGTGAAACCAGAGTGTTTCTTCACCGTTTCTAAGCGCCTGATCCGCCACGGAAAGCCGTTTTTCCAGTCGGAGCAAGCGGTCGAGTTCGGTTGCCAGGGACGCCTTCTGAGCCGAAAGAACATCGGCTAGGGTCATCTGGTTTGCTAAGAGCGCTTGAATTTGGTGCAGAGACACGCCGAGCCACCGAAGGCCAATAATTTGATGCAACCGGGCCAACTCGGCGTCGGTGTAATATCGATAACCGGATGGTGTCACACGTGTCGTGGGCAACAATCCGGAGTCGGTGTAGAATCGAATCACCTTGACCGATACCCCCGCTCTTGCGGGATAGCGCACCAATAGAGTAATCGCGCATGAGATCCCCCCTCTCGCTCAGGATAGCAGTCTCCCGTAACAGGAGTCAACCTCCTGAGGTGGGTTGATGATAATTATTTATGGGAATCCATTGCCCCGTGGATTCGATGGGCGTAGGTCATTGGGATGGAATGAAAAAAGAGTGGGAATTTGCGGTGTACTAGATAAC